>CBIHLN010000060.1:0-15571 GCA_966210725.1 uncultured Lysobacter sp.
CCCCCACCCCCGGCCCCCGCGCCGGCACCGCATCCGCCCAACGGCCCAGCCTTCGCGAGCGCATGGACGCGCTCCACAACCTGCGGCCGTTCCTCAAGCAGATCTGGGCCACCAGCCCGTCGCTCACGTTGATGAGCCTCGGGCTGCGGGTTATCCGCGCGCTGTTGCCCGTGGTCATGCTGTACGTGGGCAAGCTGATCATCGACGAGGCCGTGCGCCTGGTGGCGGCCGATCCGGCCTTCGACACCCTCCCGGCGGCGCTGGCCAGCGGCGCGCTGGACACGCTGCTGTGGCTGCTGGCCATCGAGTTCGGCCTGGCGATCGTGTCGGACCTGCTGGGCCGCCTGGTCAGCTATGGCGACGGCCTGCTGTCGGAGCTGTTCACCAATGCCACCAGCATCCGGCTGATGGAGCACGCGGCGACGCTCGACCTGGAGGACTTCGAAGACCCGGACCTGCAGGACAAGCTCGACCGCGCCCGCCGCCAGACCATGGGCCGGATGAACCTGATGAGCCAGCTGTTCGGGCAGGTGCAGGACAGCATCACCGTGGTCAGCTTCGCCGTCGGCCTGCTGGTGTATGCGCCGTGGCTGATCGTGCTGCTGGCCGTCGCGCTGGTCCCGGCCTTCATCGGCGAATCGCATTTCAATGCGCTGGGCTACTCGCTCAACTTCGCCTGGACCCCGGAGCGCCGCCAACTCGAGTACGTGCGGCAGATGGGCGCCAGCGTGGACACCGCCAAGGAGGTGAAGATCTTCAACCTCCACACGTTCCTGATCGCGCGCTACCGCGAGCTGGCCGACGGGTTCTTCCGCGCCAACCGCGACCTCGCCCGCCGCCGCGCGTTCTGGGGCACCGTGCTGGCTGCGCTGGGCACGGCCGGCTACTACGTCGCCTACGGCTACATCGCCTGGCGCACCGTGCGCGGCGATTTCACCATCGGCGACCTGACGTTCCTGGCCGGCAGCTTCCGGCGCCTGCGCCAGCTGCTGGAAGGGCTGCTGGTGGGCTTCTCGCAGGTGGCCGGCCAGGCGCTGTACCTGGAGGACCTGTTCTCGTTCTTCGAGATTCAGCCGGAGATCGCCACGCCGGCGAATGCGCTGGCCGTGCCGCGCCCCATCGCGCGCGGCTTCGCGTTCGAAAACGTCGGCTTCCGCTACCCCGATGCCGAGAAATGGGCGCTGCGGGGGCTGGAGTTCGAACTACGCGCCGGGGAGGTGCTCGCGCTGGTCGGCGAGAACGGCGCCGGCAAGACGACGCTCGTCAAGCTGCTCGCACGGCTCTACGACCCGGATGAAGGCCGCATCCTGCTGGACGGCCGCGACCTGCGCGAATACGACCTGGACGACCTGCGCGCCAACATCGGCGTGATCTTCCAGGACTTCGTGCGCTACCACCTGACCGCGGGCGAGAACATCGGTGTCGGCCAGATCGATGCGATGCACGACACTGCCCGGATCCGCGAAGCCGCACGCCGCGCGATGGCCGACGAAGTCGTGGCGGGCCTGCCAATGGGCTACGACCAGCTCATCGGCCGGCGCTTCAAGACCGGCGTGGACCTCTCGGGCGGCCAGTGGCAGAAGATCGCCATTGCCCGCGCCTACATGCGCGACGCGCAGGTGATGATCCTGGACGAGCCCACCGCGGCGCTGGACGCGCGCAGCGAGTTCGAGGTGTTCCAGCGCTTCAAGGAGCTGTCCGACCAGCGCACCGCGGTGCTGATTTCGCACCGCTTCTCCAGCGTGCGCATGGCCGACCGCATCCTGGTGCTCGCCGAAGGCCGGCTGGAAGCCAGCGGCACGCACGAGGCGCTGATGGCCGCCGGCGGGCGCTATGCCGAACTGTTCGAACTGCAGGCCGCCGGCTACCGGTGACCGCCCCTGCCAGGTGCCGCGTCACGTGCCGCGGCTCAGTCGAACAGCCCGCCCTGTGGCGGCGGTGGCAACGAGTACGCCAGGCGGCCGTCCACCAGGCGGGCGGCCTGCGTGTAGGGGTGCCGCTCGCACCGGTGTGCGTCCGTCAGGTGGATCACCGTCCAGCCGTCGGCCTTGAACGCGTCGGCGACCAGCCCGCGATGGCACTGCCACCACAGTGCTTCGGCACACATCACCGCGGTAGGCCGGTCCCGCGCCAGCGCCGCCAGCCGGTCGCGCGCCTCGCGGAATGCCGCGGTGTCCATGTAGTCGGCATAGCCGCGGAAACCGGCGTTGCGCCAGGCGTCGTTGGGCGAGTCCGGCGCAGGGGTGCGGCGTCCGCCCAGGTCGGGCATCGGCACGTACTCGATACCGGACGCGGGCAACGCGTCGGCCATCGCCTGCCCGCTGAACTGCGGGTGGCGCGTTGAACCGGCGAACCGCCGCACGTCGGCCACCGCTTCGATCCCGGCCGCCTGGAGGATGGCGATGAAGTCCTCCCAGCGGCGGGTCGAGTGCCCCACGGTCCACAGTGTCGCTGCCGTCGCCATCCTGCCGCCTCCCTTGGTCTCCAGTTCGAACGCCGTCGCGGGTCCGCACATGAAACGCCCTTGACGCCATGCCCCGTAGGCTGCCGTCCAACCACGGAGCCGCCCCATGACCGACACCCCGCGCGGGATCGCCCGCAGTGCGCAGATCCTGCGTTTCCTCGTCAAATATCGCAGCGCCGGTGTGTTCACCGGGTTGGACCTGGACGCCGCCTCGGCGGACGCCATCGAAGACGACGCCACGGAAGGCCGACCGGAGGCCTTCGTCGACGACCTGGAGGCGCTCGGGCCCACCTTCATCAAGATCGGCCAGGCACTGTCGACCCGGCCGGACATGGTCCCGCCCCCCTACCTGCTGGCGCTGGAGCGCATGCAGGACGATTGCGAACCCATCGCGTTCGAGCAGGTGCGCGAGGCCATCGAAGACGCCCTGTGCACCCGGCTCAACAAGGTGTTCGATCGGTTCGACGAAGTGCCGCTGGGGTGCGCGTCGCTGGCGCAGGTGCACCGGGCAACGCTGCGCGACGGCCGCATGGTGGCGGTCAAGGTGCAGCGCCCCGGCATCATCGAGACCATCCGCGACGACCTGGAGACGCTGGCGGGCCTGGCCGGCCGCGTCGACCGCATGACCGACCTGGGCCGCCGGATGCGGTTCGCCGACTGGGTGCACGAGTTCCGCAAGACGCTGCTGGCGGAACTCGACTACCGCACCGAGGCGGAAAACCTCGACCGGTTCAACGCCCACTTCGCCCAGTATCCCGAGCTGTTCGTGCCGACCCCCGTCTGGGACCTCACCCGCCCGCGGCTGCTCACGATGGAGCTGGTCACCGGCACCAAGGCCACCGACATCAGCGGCCTGCAGCGCACCGAGCGCGACCTGGGGCCCCTGGCCACCGCGCTGATGCGGGGCTACCTGGACCAGGTGTTCGTGCACGGCGAGATCCATGCCGACCCGCATCCGGGCAACCTGCTGGTCACCGACGACGGGCGCCTGGCGCTGCTGGACCTGGGCATGGTCGCCCACGTGCCGCCCAAGCAGCGCGAGCGGCTGCTCAAGCTGCTGTTCGCGGCGGTCGACGGGCGCGGCGAACAGGTGGCGGCCGAGGCCGTGGCGATGGGCACGCGGCTGGAAGACTTCGACGAGGAGCGCTACTACCGCGACGTGGGACAGATGGTGTCGCGCTATGCCGCCCGTTCCGGGGCGCAGGCGCAATCCGAGGGCCGCCTGATGCTGGAGCTGGTGCGGCTGGCCACGGCCTGCGGGCTGCGCACGCCGCCGGAGATGAGCCTGCTGGGCAAGACGCTGCTCAACCTGGAGTCCGTGGCCCACGCGCTGGACCCGGAAATGGACATGAAGCGGGTGGTCGAGGAGCACCTGGACCACGTGATGCGCCAGCGCCTGCGCAAGTCGCTGTCGCCGGCCAACCTCGCCAGCGAGCTGATGGACGTGCAGGAGCTCGTGCGCGAAGCGCCCCGCAAGGTGTCGGACGTGCTGTCCCTGCTGGCCGACAACCGCATGCAGGTGCGCGTCACCGGCCTGGAGGAGTCGCACCTGCTGGAGAGCCTGCACAAGATTGCCAACCGCATCAGCGCGGGCGTGGTCACGGCCGCGCTGATCCTGGCCTCGGCGATGATGATGGACCACGAAGGCGGCCCGCGGCTGGCCGGGTACCCCGCCATCGCGCTGCTGCTCTTCCTGACCGGCGCCGGGCTGGGCATCGCCATCGTGCTCAGCGCGTTGCTGTCGGACCGCCGTGCGAAGCCGCGCGAGGAGCGCGGGCCGCGATGAGCGCGCCGGCATCGCCCCCCGCCGGTTTCCAGGCGCTCGTGCGCCAGCACCTGCAGGACGCGGCGATCGACCTGGACGAGCAGCTCGACGTTGCCAAGCGCCGTTTCAACGCCCGGTTCGGGTTCGGCCAGCCGCGCCACATCGCGGCCTATCGCGGGTTTGCCGATGACCGCGGGGTGGAACTGATCGGGCGCCTGCTCAACGACGCGCCCGAAACCGGACCCCGGGAAGCGGACCCGTGGTGGGACAACCTGCTCGACACCTACCGCCGCTTCGCCAGCGACGAGGTGCCGGACGAAGCGTTGAAGGTCCGTTTCCGCGGCGTGGAGGTCGATGTACGCACGGACCACGAAGGCTATTACCGCGCGTCGTTCGACACGCACGTTACCCCGAGCGACTGCCCGTGGGACAACGCGATGGTGTCCCTGGCCGATGGCACGCTTGCCACCCCCCAGCCCGTGCTGCAGGTCGCGCCGACAGCGGGCTTCGGCATCATTTCCGACATCGACGACACCGTGCTGCACAGCTCCATCGTCGACTGGAAGACCGCCGCGCAACTCACGTTCCTGCACAACGCACGCACGCGAAAGCCCCTCGATGGCGTGGCCGCGCTGTACACCGCGCTGCAACGCGGCGCGGACGGCACCGGCCGGCATCCGGTGTTCTACGTGTCGAGCTCGCCGTGGAACCTCTACGACCTGCTGGAGGACTTCATGGAACTCAACGCCATTCCGTGCGGGCCGATTTTCCTGCGCGACCTGGGCCTGGAGCCCGGGCAGTTCATCAAAAGCGAAGGGCACGGTCACAAGCTGGAAAAAGCCATCGCGCTGATCGAACGCTTCCCGGCGATGAAGTGGGTGCTACTGGGCGACTCCGGCCAGGCCGACGCCGAGTTGTATGCCGAAGCGGCGCGGGCGTTCCCCGACCGGATCGCGGCGATCTACATCCGCGACGTCGACCCCGCCGTGGACAGCCCGTTGGACTCCGGCGTGGACCGCCACATCGAAAGCGTGGCCGGCACTTCCGTGCCGATGCTGCGGGCACGCGACAGTCGCGCGATCGCCGAGCACGCCGCGCAGCTGGGCCTGATCAGGTCGGCCGACCTGGATGGCATTGGCCGGGAGGTGGAACGCGACCGCACCCGGCCATCGCTGGGCAAGGCCGCGGCCGAAGGGGCTGCACCCTAGTCATTGCCCGGGCCCTGGCCTGATGCAGGCGGATACGGGAACGGGCGGGCCAGGCCGCCGGGCCGCCAACGACGCGTCGTTTAGAATGCCCGGCCCCACGCATCGCCCCACCGACGCATGTCTGCAGCCTTCGGCACCGAAACCGTGCTGGACGTCCGCCATTGGACGGACGACTACTTCAGCTTCACCACCACCCGCGACGACGGTTTCCGCTTCGACAACGGCCAGTTCGTGATGATCGGCCTGCCGGTCGAGCAACCGGGCGGCGGCACGCGGCCGCTGCTGCGCGCGTATTCCATCGCCAGCGCCAACTGGGAAGAGCAACTGGAGTTCTTCAGCATCAAGGTGCCCGACGGCCCGCTCACCTCGCGACTGAAGGACATCAGGCCCGGCGACCGCATCCTGATCGGCCGCAAGCCGACCGGCACCCTGCTGATCCACGACCTGCACCCCGGCCGCAACCTGTACCTGTTGGGCACCGGCACCGGCTTCGCGCCGTGGCTGTCGATCGTCAAGGACCCGGACACCTACGAGCGCTTCGAGCGCGTGATCCTGTGCCACGGCGTGCGCCACGCACGGGACCTGGCCTATCGCGACTACATCGAGAACGAGCTGCCCCGGCACGAGTTCCTGGGCGAGACGATCGCCCGGAGGCTGCACTACTACCCGGCCGTCACGCGCGAGCCGTTCGAGCACCGCGGCCACGACCATCGCGGCCGCATGACCGACCTGATGGCCACCGGCGAGATGATGCGGCAGCTGGGCATCGATGCGTTGGACCCCGCGCACGACCGCGCCATGATCTGCGGCAGCCCGCAGATGCTGGCCGACTTCCGCGCCCTGCTGGACGGCCGCGGCTTCACCGCCGCGCCGCGCATCGGCACGCCCGGCCAGTACGTGTTCGAGCGCGCGTTCGTCGAGAAGTAGGCGCGCTCAGCGCTCGCCGTGGCGCAGCCACACGGCCGCGTCCATGCGGTTGGCGAACACGCGCACGGTGAAGCCGCGTTCGCGCGCGAGGATCTCCGCCACCTCCACCTGCGGCAGGCGTTCGGCGATCGCCTCCACGTAGGCGATGCGCACGTGATCCAGGCCCTCCCCGTCCAGCGCGTCCAGAAACCCGGGCAACGCCTCCGGCGGTATCGGCGGCCCGTCCATGTCGTCCTCCACCAGCAGGGTGAGCGCGGCCGTGCGTCGCACTTCCGCGGCGATCTCCCGCCAGCAGGCGACGGTGGTGGGCAGGTCGTCCTTGTGGCCCACCACCCGCACGTGCAGGTGGCGGCCTTCCAGCGTGAACCGCATGCGGTAGCGGTTGCGCTCGGCAACGGGCATCACGCGAGCGCCGCCTCGATATCGGCGGCCAGCGACGCCGGGGTCTCCGTGGGGGCATAGCGTTTGATGACGTGGCCGTCGCGACCCACCAGGAACTTGGTGAAGTTCCACTTGATCGCGTCGATCCCGAGGAAGCCGCCTTTCTCGTCCTTCAGCCAGGCCCACAGGGGGTGGGCGTCACCGCCGTTGACGTCGACCTTGGAAAACATCGGGAACGTCACGTCGTAGCGCAGCGAGCAGAAGTCCTTGATCTCCGCTTCGTCACCCGGCTCCTGGTGGCCGAACTGGTCGCACGGAAAGCCCAGAACTACCAGGCCGCGCGCGGCGTACTCGCGGGCGAGCTTTTCCAGGCCCGCGTACTGCGGGGTGAACCCGCACTGGGAGGCCACGTTGACGATCAGCAGCACCTTGCCGCGGAACTCGTCCAGGGTGCGCGGTGCGCCGTCGATGTCGGTGGCGGTGAAGTCGTAGGCGGTGGGCATGGGTGGAACCTCCGTGTCGGGTGGCATGTGGGACCGTCGATGAGCGCACGGGCGGCTGCAGGCGCGAAGTCAGTCACGGCCGGTGGAGCGGCGGCGGAGTCCGTCGCGACCCACGTCGCTCACGGAACGCCCGCCCCCTTCTTCGCGGCTGAGGCCGCGCCCGGGCGTTCTACCGCGCCTGCGGCTTCACCGGCGCGGCAAACGGCTTGATGCCCAGCGCCTGGTGGATCTCGCTGGGGTAATAGACCGTATCGCCCTTCAAAACCATTGCAACCTGGCGGATGGTTGAGATGTCGGCCGTCGGATCGCCGTCGACCAGGATCAGGTCGGCCCGCTTGCCTGGCGCGATCGAGCCGCGGTCGTCCAGCACACCGGCGACCTTCGCCGCGTTCCAGGTGGCCGTCTGCAGCGACTCGCCCGGGGTCAGGCCGGCCTGCACGTACAGCTCGAGCTCGCGCTGGAGCGTGAAACCCGGCATCTCGTCGGTGCCGGCCACGATCGGAATGCCGGCCTCGTGCATCAGACCCACGAATTCCACCAGCTTGTCGTAGCTCTTCTCGTAGGTCGCCGCCGTCGCGTCGTCCGGGATCTTCATCTGCGCCACGCGCAGGTTGCGCTGCAGGTCCGGCGGCAGGTGGTCGGCAACGGCCGCAAACGCCTGCGACACCTCGCCCGCACGGTGGCGGATGAAATCGAACGTCGCCAGCGTCGGGTCGACCACCACCTCCTCGCGTGCCAGGAGGTCGATGAAGTCGCGCACCGGCGGACTGTCGAAATCCAGGCCCGCGGTCTTGTCGGCCACCAGGTAGAACCGGGTCAACGTGCGGGTGTCGGTGGTGTCGTCGACGAAGAAATTCAGCAGCAGCTGGTTGATGTGCTGGATCTCGTCATAGCCCTGCTCGACGACATCGCTGGCACGCATGAACGCCGGCACGTGGCCGCTGACACGCAGTCCCTTTTCATGGGCGTAGGCCGCCGTTTCACGCAGCAGGTCCTTGGGGAACGAGTTGTAGATCTTGACTTGCGGGTAGCCGTTGGCGGCGTACCAGTCCACGGCCTCCTTCGCCTCGTCCAGCGTCTTGATGACAAACCCGTTGCGCGCGGAAAACTCGCTCTCGCCCTCGATGAAGCCGGCCGCGACGACGCGCGGCGACATCAGGACGCCGCTCTTCTCGTCGGCGATCAGCTGCTGCAGCGTGGTGTTGTCGTTGCCCATGTCGCGCACCGTGGTGACGCCCGCGGCCAGGTGCAGACCACCGCCCCAGCGGTCGATGTGGCCATGGCTGTCGAACAGGCCGGGCAGCAGCGTACGGCCCGCGGCATCGATCACCTGGTCGGCCACCGCCTGCTCACTGCCACCGCCGGCCACCGACACGATGCGTCCGTCGCGCACCAGCACGTCGCTGGCCACACCGGTCGTCCCGGTCTCGCTGTCGAACACGCGCGCGTTGCGGATCAGCGTGGTGCCCTTGACCCGGTGCGCCAGGCGGCCCTGAAGGGCGACCAGCGCCTCGGCCTCGGCCGCCTTCTGGCGGGTTTCGAGCGCGGCGGCGTCGGCTTCGTAGCCGGCCTCCACCAGTTGCACGAACCCGGGATAGATGAAGGCGAACAGGCGAGGCGATTCGCCCGTGGTCGTCCACGCGAAGGTCGGAGTCAGGCCGACGCCGGTCAGTGCGACCAGCTGTACGTCACGGGCGCGGTCGCCCTCGCCCACCTGCGCATCGGCGAGCTTGCGCATGGTCAACGTGCCGCCGGGGATCAGCGGCAGCCGCCCGTCCTCGCGTGCGGCCAAGGCGGAAATCGCCACGGCGAATGCCTGCGGCGTGCCGCCCAGCGGGGTGTACATCGCGGTGCCGTCCAGCTCCGCAGTGCCTTCGTCGGAGGTTGAGGTCCAGCGGGCGGTGTCGCCGTCGCGACTGAACGACTCGGCGACGGGCGCGCCGAAGGTGGACTCGCCTTTCACCTCGTAGGTCAGGAACGTCCCGTCTTCGGCCAGCGTGTAGCGCTCGCTCAGCTCGGGGCCGCGGCCGTTGTCCTTGAAGATGAACTCCACGGTCGTCTCGCCGCCCTCGCTCCACGTCACCGTCTGGTGCCCGGCCTGCTTGCCTCCGTCCACCAGTGCCACGTAGCGGAGGGTCTCCGCCGCAAGCGGGGTGGAGGCCATCCACCCCAACACGACCGCGACCGCAACGCCCGACCACCTGCGCTTTGCCGGCTTCATCGCACTCTCCCCTGTGGTGTCGATGCCGGTGCATGGGCGCCCGGCGACTGGGCGAGTCTAGCGCCGGGCTGTGCCCGCCAGAGCGTGTTGCAGCGCAGCAATCGCCATGCCTTTCGTCATGGGCCGGTTCAACGCCCTTCCGGTAGGCTTGACGGTTCCTTACGACGAGGTTCCCGTCTTATGAAGCATCCGCTTGCCCTGGCGCTGGCCGTGGCCATTGCCGCCACCGCCGCGCCCGCCTTCGCACAGACCGCCACCGCCGAGACGTCCGTGACCGCCGAAGCCAGCAACCCGTTCTTCGCCGAGAGCACCCTGCCGCTCAAGTACCCGCACTTCGACAAGATCAAGGACAGCCACTTCGCGCCGGCCTTCGATCGCGGCATGGCCGAGCACCTGGCCGAGGTCGAGGCGATTGCCAACAACCCCGAACCGGCGACCTTCGACAACACCATCCTGGCCCTGGAGCAGGCCGGCGACGTGCTCAACCGCACCGCCACCGTGTTCTTCTCGCTGCTGGGCGCCGACACCAACGACACCCGCCAGAAGCTGCAGGCCGAGTACGCGCCTAAGCTGTCGGCCCACAGCGATGCCATCACGCTGAACCCCGAGCTGTTCGCCCGCATCCAGTCGCTGTACGACCAGCGCGACTCGCTGGGCCTGGACGCGCAGGGCGTGCGCCTGGTCGAGCGTTACCACACCGATTTCGTCCGTGCCGGCGCCAAGCTCGACGAGACGCAGAAGGCGCGCCTGCGCGAGATCAACGGTGAGCTGGCCAAGCTGGGCACCCAGTTCAGCCAGAACGTGCTGAAGGAAGTGAACGCCTCGGCGATCACCGTCGACACGCTCGAAGAGCTCGACGGCCTGTCCGAGGGCGCGATCGCCGCCGCCAGGGAAGCGGCCAAGTCGCGTGGGCTGGATGGCAAGTACGTCATCACCCTGCAGAACACCACCGGCCAGCCGCCCAACACCTACCTGACCAACCGTGACCTGCGCCAGAAGCTGCACGAGGCCTCGGTCTCCCGCGGCAGCCGCGGCAACGAGTTCGACAACACCGGCATCGTCTCGCAGGTGCTGAAGCTGCGTGCCGAGCGCGCCAAGATGCTGGGCTATGACACGCACGCCGAGTACGTGCTGGCTGATGAGACCGCCAAGAACCCGGAAGCCGTCAACGCCATGCTGCAGCGCCTGGCCCCGGCCGCGGTCGCCAACGCGCGCCGCGAGGGCGCCCTGCTGCAGGCCATGATCGACAAGGAACAGGCCGCCAAGGGCGAGCCGAGCTTCGAGCTGCAGCCGTGGGACTGGGCCTACTACGCCGAGAAGGTCCGCCAGGACCAGTACGCGTTCGACGAGTCGGAGCTCAAGCCGTACTTCGAGATGAAGAACGTGCTGGAGAACGGCGTGTTCCATGCCGCCAACCAGCTGTACGGCATCAGCTTCAAGCAGCGCACCGACCTGCCCAAGTACCACCCGGACACCTGGACGTACGACGTCATGGACAAGGACGGCAGCCAGCTGGCGATCTTCATCTTCGACCCGTATGCGCGCGACTCCAAGCGCGGCGGTGCGTGGATGAACTCCTACGTCTCGCAGTCCGAGCTGGAAGGCACCAAGCCGGTCGTGGCCAACCACCAGAACATCCCCAAGCCGTCCGAGGGTGAGCCCACCCTGCTGACCTGGGACGAAGTGACCACGATGTTCCACGAGTTCGGCCATGCGCTGCACGGCATGTTCTCGGACGTGAAGTACCCGATGTTCTCCGGCACCAGCGTGCCGCGCGACTTCGTGGAGTTCCCGTCGCAGGTCAACGAGATGTGGGCCGACTGGCCGAGCGTTCTGGCGAACTACGCCAAGCACCACGAGACCGGCGAGCCGATGCCCAAGGCGCTGCTGGACAAGGTCGTGGCCGCCGCCAAGTTCAACCAGGGCTTTGCCACCACCGAGTACCTGGGCGCGGCGATGATCGACCAGGAGTACCACCAGCTCACCGCCGACCAGCTGCCCGCCCCGGACGAGGTCATGGATTTCGAGGCCGCCTCGCTCAAGAAGGTCGGCCTGGACTACGCCCCGGTGCCGCCGCGTTACCGCACGCCGTACTTCAGCCACATCATGGGCGGCTACTCGGCCGGCTACTACGCCTACATCTGGTCGGAGGTGCTGGACGCCAACACCGTCGCCTGGATCGAGGAGAACGGTGGCCTGACCACCGCCAACGGTGACCGCTTCCGCAGCGCGCTGCTGTCGCAGGGCGGCAGCAAGGATGCGCTGCAGCTGTTCAGCGACTTCACCGGTGGCGGCCAGCCGCGCATCGAGCCGCTGCTGGAGCGTCGTGGCCTGGCCACGCCGGCCGTGGACGACGGCGCAGCCCCCGACGCGGAGGCCGTCACCCCGGCCGTGCCGTCGGGCACCAACGGCTGACGCCCCGCTCCAAACGCACGTAGCACCACGACGCCGCCCGGTTTCGACCGGGCGGCGTTTTTCGTGGCCGACTCCAGGCCCGTTGCGCCGTTCCAACCGGACAGGCGCACGACTTACGCTCCAATCAGCTGCCGCCCCGTATAGTCGCCGCCTTCCAGAATGCGCGAGGACGCGATGCAGGCAGTGGTTCCGTTGATTGCAGGCCTTCTGGCCGCGGCCCTGACAGGCTTCGGCCTGTCGTTCTACCTGCAGCATGTCCGCGGTCCCCGGCTGCATGTCGAGGGCGGCATCGCCGCGCTGGCCGCCATGCGCTGGCGCGAGTTTTCCCATTTCGTCATCGAGGCACTGCAGGCACAGGGTTTCGAAGTCAGCCGCACCACGCCCCTGGCCGAGCGCGGCCGGCAGGCCGACCTGCTGCTGCACCGCGACGGCCGCGACTGGCTGCTGAGCTGCAAGCAGGGCGCGAACTACCGCATCGGCCGCAAGCAGGTCGACGAACTCGCCGATGCCGTGCGCTTCGACAATGCCGCCGGTGGCGTGCTGGCGACGCTGGGGCGCATCGACCCGGAGGCCTACCGCAACCCGCGCGGCATCGAGCTGATCGACGGCCCGACGCTGTGGGGCCTGATCGATCCGCTGGTGCCACCCAGCCTGCACCAGGATCTCGCCGACAAGGCGCGCCTCAAGGTCGCGCGCGGGCAGCGCCTGGGTTGGGCACTCGCGCTGGCCGTTGGCGTGGCCGTCGGAATGCTCACGGCGATCGCACTGCCTGCATCCGACCCGGCGGCGCCTGCAGCCGCACCGGCTTTCTCGGAGGCGGCCTCCCCGGCCGGAGCGGTCGAATCGGGTGCCCCGTCCGCCGCCGCACCCGCGTCGGCGCCCGCGCTGGACGAGGAGGCCCAACGCAAGGCCGTGTCCGACGGCGTCTCGACCGTGCCGGGCGTGGACCGCGCCGTGTGGTCGACGCCGTCCACGCTGCTCGTGTACCAGACCGACGAGGACATCGACACGCACGTGCCCGCCATCTGCGCGGTGCTCGAGCGCTATCCCGACCTGCGTGCGTCACGCCTGCAGCTGCAACCGCCGCCGGGCAGCCGCAACACCGTCCGCTTCAGGCAGTGCCGCGCGTTCTAGCCGGCACGCCATGCGCGCGGGCGCGGTATTGATTCACCCGCGGTCGCATGCTGTCATGCCGCCTCGCTCGCCAGGCGCCAGGCCGGAGGCCGCCGTGACCGATCTCGATGAACGTTTCCAGCAGGCCTCGCGCGACGTCCAGGTGCTGACCGAGCGCCCGGACAACGACACGCTTCTGCGACTGTACGCCTGCTACAAGCAGGCCACCGAGGGCGACGTGCACGGCGAGAAGCCGGGCTTCTTCGACTTCGTCGGTTCGGCCAAATACGAAGCGTGGATGCGCCTGAAGGGCGTGGACCGGGACGAGGCCAGGCAGCGCTACATCGACCTGGTCGCCCAGCTTCGCGGCTGAGCCGCGCACCGATGGCCCGGCAGACGCGACAACGCATCCTCGACTGCAGCCTGGCGATGTTCAACGCCCAGGGCGAGCCGCACGTCACCACCAACCACATCGCCGACGAGCTGGAGATCAGCCCGGGCAACCTCTACTACCACTTCCGCAATAAGGACGACATCATCGAGCACCTGTTCGCGGACTTCGAGTCGCGGATGGACGCTGCGCTGGCCGCACCGCAGGACCGGCTGCCCGGGCTCGAGGATGTCTGGTTGCAGCTGCACCGCGTGTTCGAGTGCATCTGGGATTACCGTTTCCTGCACCGCGACCTGGTCGAGATCCTCAGCCGCAACCGCACGCTGCGATTGCGCTTCGCCCGCATCCTCAAGCGGGCCGACAGCCAGGCCCACGGCGTGCTCCACGGCCTTCTGCAGGCCGGTGTCATCCGGGCGTCCGCCAACGAGCTGGCTGCCACCGCGACCAACGTGCTGGTCATCGCCACGTTCTGGCTCAACTACGCCGCCGCGCGCGGCGACCGCGACGAGCACGCCGCCATCCGCGACGGCATCGTGCAGGTGATGATGCTCGTCGCCCCGTTCCTGCGGGATGCGGAACGCCTGCACCTCCACACCCTCACCGCCGCCTACCTGCCCTCCACCTGACGCCGCCGGCCGGTCTTGCCGCCCGCGCGCCAGGCGCGCATCCTTGGCCCGCCAACGCCATGAGCACGCAGCGGCCCACGCCAGCCCCGGCCACCGGGGCCTCTCCCCTCGTTCTTGTCGTCGACGACGACGACGAGGTCGCCGGCGTCGTGTCGCGATTCCTGCAGGGCCACGGCCTGCGGACGCTCCGCACCCGCGACGCGCGCACCACCCGCGACTGCCTGTCACACGCGGCGCCCGACCTGGTGCTCCTGGACCTGGGCCTGCCCGACGAAGACGGGCTCTCGCTGCTGCGCCACCTGGAGCAGCGCGGCGGGCCGCCTGCCATCGTGGTCAGCGGCCGGGGCGCGGCCGGCGAGCGCGTGATCGGGCTGGAACTGGGCGCGCACGATTACCTCGCCAAGCCCTTCGACCTGCACGAGCTGCTGGCACGCATCCGCGGTGTCCTGCGCAGGGGCGCCGCCGCGCGTCCGACGCAGGCCCGCCTGCTGGACTTCGACCGGTTCACGCTGGACCTTCCCGCCCGCACCCTCCGCCGCGACGACGGCACTGCGATCGCGCTGACGTCAGGCGAGTTCGCCCTGCTGCGTACGCTGCTGGACCACGCCCACGAGGTGCTCAGCCGCGACACCCTGATGTCCGCGCTCCACGGTCGCGGCGCGGGGCCCTTCGACCGCTCGATCGACGTGGGCATCGGCCGCTTGCGACGCAAGCTGGAGGCCGCCGGTGCACGGCCCGGCCTTCTGCAGGCGGTGCGCGGCGCGGGTTACGTCCTTACCGCCGACGTGACCGGACGCTGAGTCGATGGACCCGCACCTGTTCGAGGCGGTGCCGGATGCGCTGGTCATCGTCGACGCCCGAGGATGCATCGTGCGCGCCAACGGCAAGGCCCACGCCATGTTCGGACTGGCGCAGGGTGCACTGGACGGCCAGGAGGTGGACGCCCTGCTCCCGACCGAGCTGCGTGGACGCCACCGGGCACACCGCGCGCGCTACCTGCAGGACCCTCATGTGCGCCCGATGGGGACGACGAGCCAACTGCTGGTGGGCCAGCGCGCCGACGGCACGCGCTTTCCGGTTGAAATCGCGCTCAGTCCGCTGATGCACGGCGGCGCGCCCCACGTCCTGGCGTCCATCCGCGACATCACGGACACGCAACGCGAGCGGCAGGCGCTTGCCCGCGCCCGCTACGACACCATCGCGGCGCAGGTGGGGCACCTGGCCATCGAACTGGGCGGGCCCGGGCTCTTCGACGCCCTGGCGGGCCTGCTCGCCAGCGCGCTCGGCGCTGCCGGCGTTGCCATTGCGCTGCGCGCGCCCCGCGCCGACGGCGCCCGGATCCATGCGGCGGCCGGCACCGTCTGGTCCGTCGACGGCCACGGCATTGCCCTGCCCCTCCCCGCGGGTTCGCCCGGCGACACGCCGGCGGTCCACCCCCCCGGCGCCAGCCCCGACGGGCGGGGGGTCCGCCCCCGTGACCTGCCCGGCCAGGCGAGCGTGTTAGTGGTGCCGCTGCAGGCAACCGACGGCGTGGTCGGCGCGCTGCTGGTCGCGCTG
>CBIHLN010000061.1:0-15479 GCA_966210725.1 uncultured Lysobacter sp.
GCAGCCTGGGCTTGGTGATGCGCTCTGCTCGCGCATCACGCCGACATCCAGCGGTACGGACAAGGGGCCCAATGGGCCCTTTGTCGTTTCCGCCCTCCGGCGGTCGCGGCATGTCGCAACCGTGGATTGCACGGGGCGCCATGGCCATGCCGGATGTCGCACGACACCGCCGTCGGAGTTTCCGCCAACCAGTCGCAGGAGTTCGAGCGCGTGACGCAGAAAGCGAACGAAATCGCCGCCTTGCTGGCCCCGACGGTGTCGTCGCTGGGGCTGCAGTTGCTGGGCATCGACTACCTGCCGTCGCCGGGCGGCGCGGTGGTGCGGTTGTACATCGACCTGTCCGAGCAGGACCTGGCGGCCGACCCGGAGCGCATGGTGTCGATCGAGGACTGCGAGACCGTGAGCCGCGAGGTCTCGGCCCAGCTCGACGTCGAGGATCCCATCAGCGGCAACTACACGCTTGAAGTGTCGTCCCCGGGCGTCGACCGTCCGCTGTTCACCCCGGCGCAGTTCGAACGCTTCATCGGCGAGTCGGCCAAGGTCGGGCTGAAGCTGCCGCAGGACGGGCGCCGGCGCTTGCAGGGCGTGATCGTCGCGGTCCGCGGCGACACCGTGGTGCTGGACGTGGACGGCACGCAGGTCGAGGTATCGGCTGACAACATCGACAAGGCCCGCCTGGTCCCCGACTGGGCGGCGCTGGGCCTAGCGCCCACCAAGCCCGGCAAGGGCAAGGCCGGCGAGGGCGGCAGCAAGACGCCTGCGCGCGGTGCGCGCGGCAACAAGACAGACGGGGCGTCCGGCGATGCCCCGACGGATATCCACCACCACAAGCCGGCGGCCGACAAGCCGACCCCGGCGGAGTAACGAGATGAGCAAGGAACTGTTGCTGGTCGTCGATGCGGTCGCGAACGAGAAGGGCGTGCCGCGTGACGTGATCTTCGAGGCCATCGAGGCCGCGCTGGCGTCCGCCGCCAAGAAGCGCTATCACGACGAGGACGTGCTGGTGCGCGTGTCGATCGACCGCAAGGATGGCAGCTACGAGACCTTCCGCCGGATGGAGGTCGTGGCCGACGACGTGGTGATGGAGTCCCCGGACCGCCAGATCCGCCTCATGGACGCGGTCGACGAGGCCGAGGGCGCCGAGGTCGGCGATTTCATCGAAGAGCAGATCGAGAACCCCGACTTCGGTCGCATCGCCGCGCAGGCCGCCAAGCAGGTCATCGTGCAGCGCGTCCGCGAGGCCGAGCGCGCGCAGGTCGTGGACCAGTGGAAGGACCGCGTCGGCGAGCTGGTGACCGGCATCGTCAAGCGTGTCGAGCGCGGCAACATCTATGTCGACCTGGGCGGCAACGCCGAGGCGATCATCTCCAAGGACAAGGGCATCCCGCGCGACGTGCTCCGCGCCGGCGACCGCGTCCGCGGTTACCTGTTCGACGTGCGTTCCGAGCCGCGCGGCCCGCAGCTGTTCATCAGCCGCGCCGCCCCGGAATTCATGATGGAGCTGTTCAAGCTGGAGGTGCCGGAAGTCGGCCAGGGCCTGGTGTCCATCAAGGCCTGTGCCCGCGACCCGGGCGACCGCGCCAAGATCGCCGTGCTGGCCCACGACAACCGCACCGATCCGATCGGCGCCTGCATCGGCATGCGCGGCTCGCGCGTGCAGGCCGTGAGCAACGAGCTCAACGGCGAACGCGTTGACATCGTGCTGTGGTCGGACAACCCAGCGCAGTTCGTGATCAACGCGATGGCGCCGGCCGAGGTGCAGTCGATCGTCGTCGACGAGGACAAGCATTCGATGGACCTCGCGGTGGCCGAGGATCGCCTCGCCCAGGCCATCGGCAAGGGCGGCCAGAACGTGCGCCTGGCCAGCCGCATGACCGGCTGGCAGCTCAACGTGATGACCGCCGACCAGGTGCAGGCCAAGAGCGAGTCCGAGCAGGCCGCCGCGCGTGAACTGTTCCAGGCCAAGCTCGAGGTCGACGAGGAAATCGCCGGCATCCTGGTGTCGGAGGGTTTCAGCACGGTCGAGGAAATCGCCTACGTGCCGGTCGGCGAGCTGCTGGCCGTGGAGGGCTTCGACGAGGACATCGTCGAGGAACTGCGCGCCCGCGCCCGCGACGCGCTGCTCAACGACGCGCTGGCGGCCGAGGAGGAGCTCGACGAGCACCAGCCGGCCGAGGACCTGCTCACCCTGGAAGGCATGGACGACGAGCTGGCCTACCAGCTGGCCGCGCGCGGCGTCGTCACCCGTGACGACCTGGCCGACCTGGCCACCGATGAGCTCACCGACATCGATGGGATGGACGAGGAGCGCGCCGCGGCGTTGATCATGGAAGCGCGCAAGCACTGGTTCGAGTAAGCGCCACGCATCGGACGGGCAGGGGCCCGTCCGCGTCGAATGTGCGGCGGGTCACGGCCCGTCCTACAATCGCCCACTTGGCCGCCCCCGCGGCGGCCTGAAGAGAACGGATACCGAATGTCGCAGCAAACCACCATCCGCAAGCTGGCCGCCCTGGTGAACACACCGGTCGAGAAGTTGCTGGAGCAGCTGGCCACCGCCGGCATGCCCTTCAGCGACCCCGACCAGGTCGTATCGAGCACCGAGAAGGTCAAGCTGCTGGGCTTCCTGCGCCGGACGCACGGCAAGACCGATACGGCCGACGCGGCCGGCGAGGCGCCGAAGAAGATCACCCTCAGCCGCAGCCGCAAGCAGGAGCTGACGGTGGGGGGCGGCAAGAGCCGCTCCACCGTCGACGTGGTCGTGCGCAAGAAGGTCACGCTGGTGCGGCCGGATTCGGCCGAGGCCGCGCAGGCGGGCGGCGACGACGAGCGCGCGGAGATCCTGCGCAAGCTCGAGGAGTCGCGTGCCCGCAACGCCGCCGAGCAGAAGGCGCTGGAGGAGTCCGACAAGCGCCGTGCCGAGGAAGCCGAGCGCGAGAAGCGCGAGGCCGAGGAGGCCGCCCGGCGTGCCGCCGAGGAGGCCGAGCGCGCCGCCGCCGAGCCGGAGGTCATCCCGGTCACCGAGGACCCGATCCGCAACCAGCCCAGCAGCCACGGCCACGGCCATCCGCCCAAGCCACCGGCGCGCAAGGCGCGTACCGGCGGTGCGGCCGAGGACGAGGATCGCAGCCGTCGCTTCGCCGGCCAGATGCACCTGAGTGCTTCCGAGCGCGCGCGTCGCTCCAGCAGCACCCGTGGCAAGCCCAAGTCGCGCCGCCAGTCCGACCAGGCGCGTACCGGCACCGGCTTCACCCGGCCGACCGCGCCGGTCGTGCGCGACGTCGCCATCGGCGAGACCATCACCGTCGCCGAACTGGCGCAGAAGATGGCGCTCAAGGGCGGCGAGCTGGTCAAGACGCTGTTCAAGATGGGCGTCATGGCGACCATCAACCAGGTGATCGACCACGACACCGCCGCGCTCGTGACCGAGGAGCTCGGCCACAACGTGGTCAAGGCCGATGAGGCCGACGTCGAGAACGCGCTGATGGCGCACGTGGAGGAGTCGCAGGGCGAGAAGGCCGCGCGTCCGCCCGTGGTCACCATCATGGGCCACGTCGACCACGGCAAGACCTCGCTGCTGGACTATATCCGCCGCACCAAGGTCGCCACCGGCGAGGCCGGCGGCATCACCCAGCACATCGGCGCGTACCACGTCGAAACCGACAAGGGCGTCATCAGCTTCCTGGACACCCCGGGCCATGCGGCGTTCTCGTCGATGCGCGCCCGTGGCGCCAAGCTGACCGACATCGTGGTGCTGGTGGTCGCCGCCGACGACGGCGTCAAGCCGCAGACGATCGAGGCCATCAAGCATGCGAAGGCGGCCGGCGTGCCGCTGATCGTGGCGGTCAACAAGATCGACAAGTCCGGCGCCGACCCGCTGAAGGTCAAGAACGAGCTGCTCGAGCAGGAAGTCGTGGCCGAGGAGTTCGGTGGCGACACGCAGTTCGTCGAGCTGTCGGCCAAGACCGGCCAGAACATCGACGGCCTGCTGGACGCGATCTCGCTGCAGGCCGAGGTGCTGGAGCTGCAGGCGGTGATCGATGGCCGTGCCACCGGCGTGGTGATCGAGTCCTCGCTGGACAAGGGCCGCGGCCCGGTTGCCACGGTGCTGGTCCAGCAGGGCCAGCTGCGCAAAGGCGACTACCTGGTCTGCGGCGTGCAGTACGGCCGCGTGCGTGCGCTGTTTGACGAGACCGGCAAGCAGGTCGATTCGGCCGGCCCGTCCATCCCGGTGCAGGTGCTCGGCCTGTCGGGCGTGCCCGATGCCGGCGACGACTTCGTCGTGGTCGAGGACGAGCGCCTGGCCAAGGACGTCGCGCAGCAGCGCGACACCAAGCGCCGCGACTCGCGCCTGGTCGCCCAGGCGGGCAACCGCATGGAAGACATCATGGCGCAGATGGGCCAGGCCGAGGGCCAGCTCTCGCTCAACCTGGTGGTCAAGGCCGACGTGCAGGGTTCGGTGCAGGCGCTGAAGGAAGCCCTCACCGCGCTGTCGACCGACGCCATCCGCATCAACGTCATCGGTTCGGGCGTGGGCGGCATCACCGAGTCCGACGCACAGCTGGCGTCGACCTCCAAGGCCACCATCATCGGCTTCAACGTCCGTGCCGACGCCTCCGCGCGGAAGGTCATCGAGACCAACGGTGTCGATCTGCGGTACTTCTCGATCATCTATGACGTGATCGACCAGGTGAAGCAGGTCGCGTCCGGCATCCTGGGCGTGGAGATCCGCGAAGAGATCATCGGCACCGCCGAGGTGCGCGATGTCTTCCGCAGCTCCAAGTTCGGCGCCGTCGCCGGCTGCATGGTGGTGGAAGGTGTGGTCAAGCGCAGCAAGCCGATCCGCGTGCTGCGCGACAACACCGTCATCTTCGAGGGCGAGCTGGAATCGCTGCGCCGCTTCAAGGAGAACGTCGACGAGGTGCGCGTCAACACCGAGTGCGGCATTGGCGTGAAGCAGTACAACGACGTGCAGCCGGGCGACCAGATCGAGTGCTTCGAGCGCGTCGAGGTGCAGCGGACGCTGTGATAGGCCCGGGACGCGGACCGGAACCCGGATGCCGTAGCGCATCCGGTACCGGGCCCCAGGTCCCACCCGCCAGCCACGAGTCCCCGAGAGCCATGAAGAAGTCCTTCCACCGCACCGACCGCGTCTCCGCCCAGCTCCGCCGCGAGCTGGGCACGCTTGTCCACGAAGCCGTGCGCGAGCACGGGCTGCCGTCGGTCAGCGTGTCCGACGTCGAGGTCACGCGCGACATGGCGCATGCCAAGGTCTTCGTGACCGCGCTGCAGGAAGAGCGTTCCGCCGAGGCGGTCAAGGCGCTGAAGGAACTTGCGCCGGATATCCGCTACAAGCTCGCGCGCGCGGTGAAGATGCGCCACGTGCCGGAGCTGCATTTCCACTACGACGACTCGGTCGACCGCGGCGAGCGCATCGACACCCTGCTGCGCGATAACCCGCCGATGCCGGACGACGCCACCGACTGACGTCGGTTTCCTGTCGACTCCGGGGTTCCTGCAGGAGCGGCTTCAGCCGCGAAATGACCGGAGAGCCACGACGGTCGGGCCGACGGCAGCGGTGCCCGCGGCCTGCGAGCATAGGGCGTCGCGTGCAACCGCCGACCCCCGAGGCGCCTACGTCTGCTTGGACTATCGGGGAGGATGACATCCGGTAGCGTCGACCGTCCCATCGCGGCGAAGCCGCTCCTACAAGGGCCTTGTGCCGGCCGACCGATGAAGAAGCCCCAGCGCCCCCGCACCGTGTTCCGCCCGCTCGACGGGCTGCTGCTGCTGGACAAGCCGGCAGGGCTGAGCTCCAACCAGGCCCTGCAGCAGGTGCGCCACCTGTTCCGCGCCGCCAAGGGCGGTCACACCGGCAGCCTCGATCCGCTCGCCACCGGCCTGTTGCCCGTGTGCTTCGGCGAGGCCACCAAGATCGCGGGCCTGCTGCTGGGCGCACGCAAGGCGTACCACGCCACTGCCGTGCTGGGCGCCACTACCGACACCGACGATGCCGACGGCGCCGTGCTGCGCGAACGCCCGGTGCCGGCAGGGCTGTCCGACGCCGATATCGAGGCCGCCCTGGTGCCGCTGCGCGGCCGCATCCAGCAGCGCGCGCCGGTGTACTCGGCGCTGAAGCAGGGCGGGGAGCCGCTGTACGCCCGTGCCCGCCGCGGCGAAGCCATCGACGCGCCCGTCCGCGAAGTGCAGGTCGATACCCTGCAACCGCTCGGGAGTGACGGCCCCCGGCTGTCGCTGCACGTCGAGTGCGGGTCGGGGACCTACATCCGGAGCCTGGTGCGCGACATCGGCGAAGCCCTGGGGTGCGGGGCCCATGTCGCCACCCTGCGACGGCTGTGGGTCGACCCGTTCAGGCAACCCCGGATGTTCACGCTGGAGGCATTGCGCGCCCTGCGCGAGTCCGATGGCGAGGCGGCGCTGGACGCCTGCCTGTTGCCGGTGGAGGCCGGGCTGGTGGACTTTCCGTCGATCACGCTCGATGC
Source organism: uncultured Lysobacter sp. (assembly GCA_966210725.1). GTDB lineage: Bacteria > Pseudomonadota > Gammaproteobacteria > Xanthomonadales > Xanthomonadaceae > Lysobacter_C. The sequence goes on from CBIHLN010000061.1 coordinate 6,501, forward strand.
GGCCGCGGCCCACGGGCTCGGGCACGGGCAGGCACAGCAGGTGGATGCCCCGGCGGCCGAGACCGCCGTCGCCTGCGATGCGCAGGGCCGGGCGCTGGGCATCGTCACGGTCGACGGGCACGGCAGGCTGCAACCCCGGCGCCTGTTCGCATGGGCGTCCCCGGGCCGGGCCGGGGCCGCCAGCTGAACGGCGTGCCGGCCTGAATCCCACGGCATTTCCGGCTTGTACCGCATACCACGCAGGCGCTACAATTCGCGCGCTTTTTCACAAGCATACGACGGCGGCCTCCGGGCCCCACTCCCAAAGCACACAGCAACAGGCGGGCCAGGCGGTGCGTCGGTGCGGCCAGTTTTCCGTTCCGACACGCGTTCTGCCGGCTTCGCGTCCAAGAGGCCATACATGTCGATCGACAGCAGCAAAATCATCCAGGAACACGCGCGCGGCACCAACGATACCGGCTCCCCGGAAGTCCAGGTCGCCCTGCTCACCGCCCGCATCGAACTGCTCACCGGGCACTTCAAGCAGCACAAGCAGGACCACCACAGCCGCCGCGGCCTGTTGATGATGGTCAACCGCCGTCGCAGCCTGCTCGACTACCTGAAGCGCAAGGACAACGAGCGCTACAAGGCCCTGATCGAGAAGCTCGGTCTGCGCCGCTGACCCAGTACCCACCGCGGCGCAGTGATGCGCCGCGGTTTTTTTTGGGCCGACCCGCGACGGGCGGCCACCAGGCTGCGCTCCCGCAGCCGACCGGGCCAGGCATGGGCCTGACCCGGCACGCATCGCATCGAAGGAAACCAACGTGTCGAAAATCACCAAGACCTTCCAGTACGGCAAGCACCAGGTCACCCTGGAAACCGGCGAGATCGCCCGCCAGGCCGGCGGCGCCGTCATCGTCAAGGTTGAGGACACCGTGCTGCTGGTCAGCGCCGTCGCCAACAAGACCGCGCGCGAGGGGCAGGACTTCTTCCCCCTCACCGTGGACTACCAGGAGAAGTTCTACGCCGGCGGCCGCATCCCGGGTGGCTTCTTCAAGCGCGAAGGCCGCGCCACCGAGAAGGAAACGCTGATCTCGCGCCTGATCGACCGTCCGATCCGCCCGCTGTTCCCGGACGGCTTCCGCAACGAGGTCCAGATCATCGCCACGGTGATGTCGATGAATCCGGAGATCGACGGCGACATCCCGGCGCTGCTGGGTGCCTCGGCCGCGATGGCGCTGACCGGCGCCCCGTTCCAGGGCCCGATCGGCGCGGCGAAGGTCGGCTACAAGGACGGCCAGTACCTGCTGAACCCCACCAAGTCCGAGCTCGAAGACTCCCAGCTGGAGCTGGTCGTGGCCGGTACCGCCGACGCGGTGCTGATGGTGGAGTCGGAAGCCGACATGCTGTCCGAGGACGTGATGCTCGGCGCCGTGATGTTCGGCCACCGCGAGATGCAGGTCGCGATCAACGCGATCAACGAGCTGGTCGCCGAGGCCGGCAAGCCCAAGTGGGACTGGCAGCTGCCGGCCGCCGAGCAGTCCATGGTCGACGCGCTCAAGGGCGCCATCGGCAACCGCCTGTCGGAGGCCTTCCAGATCCGCGACAAGCTGCAGCGCCGTGACGCCATCAGCGCCCTGAAGAAGGACGTGCTGGCTTCGCTGGAGTCGCAGGTCGAGGCCAACGGCTGGAACCCGGCCGAGGTGTCGAAGGAGTTCGGCGAACTCGAATACCAGACCATGCGCAACGCGGTCCTGGAGACCAAGGTCCGCATCGACGGCCGCGCGCTCGACACCGTCCGTCCGATCAGCTCGAAGGTCGGCATCCTGCCGCGCGTGCACGGCTCGTCGCTGTTCACCCGTGGCGAGACGCAGGCGATCGTGGCGGTCACCCTCGGTACCGCACGCGACGGCCAGATCATCGATGCCGTGTCGGGCGAGTACAAGGAACACTTCCTGTTCCACTACAACTTCCCTCCGTACTCGGTGGGCGAAGCCGGCCGCATGATGGGCCCGAAGCGCCGCGAGATCGGCCACGGCCGCCTCGCCAAGCGCGGCGTGCTGGCCGTCATGCCGACGATGGAAGCCTTCCCGTACACCATCCGCGTGGTCTCGGAAATCACCGAGTCCAACGGCTCCTCCTCGATGGCCTCGGTCTGCGGCAGCTCGCTGGCGCTGATGGATGCCGGCGTGCCGATCAAGGCGCCGGTGGCGGGTATCGCGATGGGCCTGGTGAAGGAAGGCGGCAACTTCGTGGTGCTGAGCGACATCCTCGGTGACGAGGACCACCTCGGCGACATGGACTTCAAGGTGGCCGGTACCGACAGCGGCATTACCGCCCTGCAGATGGACATCAAGATCCAGGGCATCACCGAGGAGATCATGAAGACCGCGCTGGCCCAGGCCAAGGCCGGTCGCCTGCACATCCTCGGCGAGATGCAGAGCGCCCTGACCGCCCCGCGCGCGGAGCTGAGCGAGTTCGCGCCGCGCCTGATCACGATCAAGATCCACCCCGACAAGATCCGCGAAGTGATCGGCAAGGGCGGTTCGGTGATCCAGGCGATCACCAAGGAAACCGGCACCCAGATCGACATCCAGGACGACGGCACGATCACGATCGCCTCCGTCAACGCCGTGGCCGGCCAGGCCGCCAAGGACCGCATCGAGCAGATCACCTCCGACGTCGAGCCGGGCCGCATCTACGAAGGCAAGGTCGCCAAGATCATGGACTTCGGTGCGTTCGTCACGATCTCCCCCGGCAAGGACGGCCTGGTGCACGTCTCGCAGATCTCCAGCGAGCGCGTCGAGAAGGTCTCCGACAAGCTCAAGGAAGGCGACGTGGTCAAGGTCAAGGTGCTGGAAGTCGACAAGCAGGGCCGCATCCGCCTGTCGATGAAGGCCGTCGAGGAAGGCGAGGGCGTGCCGGCCGAGTAAGCCGCCGCGCTGTCGCAGCACTCCGGAAAAGCGGGCTTCGGCCCGCTTTTTCTTTGCGCGTCCGCAGGCGGCGGCGTAGTTCCGGACCCGGCCACGCGCGACGTGTCAACGGGTTCCGCCACCGCGCCTGCGTTGCCACAATCCACGTCCCGCCGCCGACGCGCGGCCGCAGTGACTGACGACGAATGCCCCAGATCGACCCCGTGCTCGCCCGCCGCATCGCCTCCACCATCGCCGACGAGATCGGCGCGCAACCGGCGCAGGCGCAGGCGGCCATCGGGCTGCTGGACGAAGGGGCGACCGTGCCGTTCATCGCCCGCTACCGCAAGGAAGTCACCGGCGGGCTGGACGACATCCAGCTGCGCGCCCTGGAGACGCGGCTGTCGTACCTGCGCGAGCTGGAGGACCGGCGCGCGGCGGTACTGGCCAGCATCGACGAGCAGGGCAAGCTGGGCGACGCCCTGCGTGCCGACATCGAGGCCGCCGACAGCAAGTCGCGGCTGGAAGACCTGTACCTGCCCTACAAGCCCAAGCGCCGCACGCGTGCGCAGATCGCCCGCGAGGCCGGCCTGGAGCCGCTGGCCGATGCGCTGCTGGCCGACCCGTCGCAGGCGCCTGAGGCGGCCGCCGCGGCCTATGTCGACGCCGACAAGGGGGTCGCGGATACGAAGGCGGCGCTGGAAGGCGCACGCGCCATCCTGATGGAGCGCTGGGGCGAGGACGCCGCGCTGGTCGGCGGCCTGCGCGGCTGGCTGCACGAGGTCGGCGTGATCCGCGCACGCGTGGTCGACGGCAAGCAGGACGCCGGCGCCAAGTACCGCGACTACTTCGACCACGCCGAGGCGCTGGCGAGGATTCCTTCGCACCGCCTGCTGGCGCTGTTCCGGGCGCGGCGCGAGGAGTTCATCACCCTGGACCTGGACCCGGGCAGCGACGCCGAGGCCGGGCATGCGCAGGCCGAAGGTCGCGTCGCGGTGCACGCCGGTATCCGCAACGAGGGGCGCCCCGGCGACAAGTGGCTGCTCGATGCCTGCCGCCTGACGTGGAAGGCCAAGCTGCACCTGCACCTGATGCTGGACCTGTTCGCGCAGGCCCGCGAGAAGGCCGAGGCCGAGGCGATCGACGTGTTCGGCGACAACCTCAAGGACCTGCTGCTGGCCGCGCCGGCCGGCCCCAAGGCGGTGCTCGGGCTGGACCCGGGCCTGCGCACCGGCGTCAAGGTGGCCGTGGTCGACCGCACCGGCAAGCTGGTCGACACCGCCACCATCTACCCGCACGAGCCCAAGCGGCAGTGGGATCCATCGCTGCACGTGCTGCGCGCGCTGTGCACGAAGCACGGGGTGGAACTGATCGCCATCGGCAACGGCACCGCCTCGCGCGAGACCGACAAACTGGCCGGCGACCTGATCAAGCAGGCGCCTTCGCTTGCGATGCAGAAGATCGTGGTCAGTGAGGCCGGCGCGTCGGTGTATTCGGCCTCGGAGTTCGCATCGAAGGAATTCCCCGGCCTGGACGTGTCGCTGCGTGGCGCGGTGTCGATCGCACGCCGCCTGCAGGACCCGCTGGCGGAGCTGGTGAAGATCGAGCCCAAGGCGATCGGCGTAGGGCAGTACCAGCATGACGTCGACCAGTACCGGCTGGCCAAGGCGCTGGACGCGCGCGTTGAGGACTGCGTCAACGCGGTCGGCGTGGACCTCAACACGGCGTCGGCCGCACTGCTGGGGCGTGTCTCGGGCCTGTCGTCGACCGTCGCCGAGAACATCGTGGTGTACCGGGACCAGAACGGGGCGTTCGCCGACCGCAAGGCGCTGCTCAAGGTGCCGCGGCTGGGCGAGAAGACGTTCGAGCAGTGCGCCGGCTTCCTGCGCATCACGGGGGGCTCGCAGCCGCTGGATGCGTCGTCGGTCCACCCCGAGGCCTACCCGGTGGTCGAGCGGATCGTGCGCGACTGCGGCCGCGAGCTGAAATCGCTGATGGGCGATGCCGCGTTCCTGCGGGGCATCAGGCCCGAGGCGTACACCGACGAAACTTTCGGCGTGCCCACGGTGCGCGACATCATCAAGGAGCTCGAGAAGCCCGGCCGCGACCCCCGCCCGGAGTTCAAGGCCGCGCGCTTTGCCGACGGCGTGGAGGACATCAAGGACCTGAAGCCCGGCATGGTGCTGGAGGGCGTGGTCAGCAACGTGGCCGCGTTCGGCGCGTTCGTCGACATCGGCGTCCACCAGGACGGCCTCGTGCACATCTCCGCGCTGTCGGACCGCTACGTCAAGGACCCGCGCGAGGTGGTCAAGGCGGGCGACGTGGTCAAGGTGCGGGTGCTGGAAGTCGACGTGGCGCGCAAGCGCATCGCATTGACCCGGCGCCTCGACGACCCCGTGCCGGCACCAGGGGCGCCGACCGCGGCGGGCGACAACCGCGGCGCTCGCGGCCCGCGGGAGGCGCGCGATGCCCGCGGCAATGGCGGGCGCCAGGGTGCGCCGCGGGGTGCGGGTGGCCATCCCACCCCGCGCCCCGGCACCGCCGCGCCGCCGGCCAACAACGCCTTGGCCGCGGCCTTCGCCAAGGCCCGCAAAAGCTGAGCCGTTGCGGGATCGGCTTCGGCCGCGATTTCAAGCCGGCGCGCCCGGTTGTATGCCCCGTTCTCGGCTGAAGCCGTTCCTACAGTCCGACTGCAGTGCGGCACGGGCCTTTTGTAGGAGCGACGTAAGTCGCGACCGTCGGCAAGGTTCCGGTGGCGACTCACGTCGCTCCTACATGGGGGACTGCGCTTCCGGCTCGAACAGTCCGCTTTGCTGGGCGTGGCTGTCGGCGTCCACGAAGCCCGACAGCCCCACGCCCACCAGCCGGTAGCGCGTGTGTGCCGGCAGCTCGACGCGGCCGCGAAGCTCGCATGCCAGCGCACCGAGCGACGCCGCCGAATCCGGCATCACCGCCGGCGTCAGGCTGCGCGTCAGGATGCGGAAGTCGGATGTCTTGAGCTTGAGCACCACCGTGCGCGCCAGGCGCGGGTGCGGTGATTGCAGTTCGCGCTGGTAGCCGGCCCACGTTTTTTCCGCCAGCCGCAGGATGTCCGGTGCCAGGGCGTCCAGCAGCTGGTCCTCGGCGAAGGTGTCCTCCGACGAGATCTGCATGGTCGGGCGTTCGGGCTGCACCGGGTGGTCGTCGATGCCGAGCGAAAGTTCGTGCAGCCGCCGGCCCCAGCGGCCGAAGCGCTGCTCCAGCTCGGCCGCGGCAATCGCGCGCAGGTCGCCCACCGTTGCCACGCCCAGTTCGGCCAGCCGCCGCTCCATCACCTGGCCGACGCCCGGGAGGCGGCCGACCGGAAGTGGCGTCAGGAACTGCTCGATCCGATGCGGGCGCAGCACGAACTGCCCGTCCGGCTTGTTCCAGTCGCTGGCGATCTTGGCGAGGAACTTGTTGGGGGCGACGCCTGCCGATGCGGTCAGCGACGTTTCCTCGCGGATCTGTGCGCGGATCGCGTCGGCGGTGGCCGTGGCGGTGGGCAGCCCCGTCTTCGTCGCCGTCACGTCGAGGTAGGCCTCGTCCAGCGACAGCGGCTCGACGAGGTCGGTGTGGCGCTGGAAGATCTCGCGTACCTGGCGCGAGACCGCCTTGTAGCGGGGGAAGTCGGGCGGCACGAACACCGCCTGCGGGCAGAGGCGCTCGGCCCGCACCGCCGGCATCGCCGAGCGCACGCCGAACGTGCGGGCCTCGTAGCTGGCCGCGCACACCACCGAACGCGAGCCACGCCACGCCACCACCACCGGGCGGCCGCGCAGCGACGGGTCGTCGCGCTGCTCGACCGACGCGTAGAACGCGTCCATGTCGACATGGATGATCTTGCGGGGGGCGGGCACGAGGGACGGAAGGCGGGTGTGGAGGACGTCGGCGCCATGGTAGCGGCCGCGGGCGGCGGGCACCGGCGCCTGCACGGCACGGCGTGCTTGGGTGCGCACGGGCAAGCCGGCACACTGCCCGCATGCCTGTCCACGCCCGTTCCCCCCGCCTCACGCGCCTCGCCACCTGTCTGGCGCTGGCCCTGCCCACGCACGTGTCCGCACAGGACGCCACGCCCGACGCGGCCACGCTCGACCGGGTGCAGGTCATCGGTGCCCCGCGCCCGCTGTCGCACTTTCCCGGTTCAGTGGACCTCGTCGACGGCGCGGATCTGCGTAGTGGACAGGCCCAGGTCAATCTCTCGGAGGCCCTGTCGCGCGTGCCTGGCGTCACGGTGCGCAACCGCGGCAACTACGCGCAGGACCTGCAGGTGCAGAGCCGCGGCTTCGGTGCGCGTTCGACCTTCGGCATCCGCGGGCTGGAGCTGGTGGTCGACGGCATTCCCGCATCGGCCGCCGATGGGCAGGGGCAGGCTGCCAACGTCGCGCTGTCCTCGCTGGACCGCATCGAAGTGCTGCGCGGTCCGCTGGCGTTGCAGTACGGCAATGCGGCCGGCGGGGCGATCATCGGCTACACCGAACCGGGTGACCGGCGGGCGCATGAAGTCACCGGCTGGGTGGGCAGCCATCGCAGCCATCGCGTCGGCGTGCGTGCCGACCTGCCGGACGACGACGCGCGCTGGCGCAGCCGCTGGCATGCCAGCCACTTCGCCACCGGCGGGGAGCGTCCGCACAGCCGCGCCGAGCGGCTGCACGGCGGCGTGGTGGCGGACTGGCAGGCGACGCCGTCGGGCCGCCTGCGACTCGTGGCCGACGTGCTGTCCCAGCCGTGGACGCAGGACCCGCTGGGCCTGACGCGCGAGGCCTGGGCACGCGACCCGCAGGGCACCGACCCGGTGGCGCTGCGGTTCAACACGCGCAAGCGCATCGACAACCGCCAGGCCGGCCTCCAGTGGGAGGTAGCGGGCGAGCGGCGCGCGTGGTGGCTGCATGGCCACGGCATCGCGCGCGACATCCAGCAGATCCTGTCGATCCCGCCGGTGGCGCAGGCCGCGCCCACCAGCGCGGGCGGTGTCATCGACCTGTCGCGGCGCTCGGCGGGCGTGGATGCCGGCCACCGCTGGATCGGCGACCGCGCCGCGCTGTCGCTGGGCGTCTCGCTGGCGCGGCTGGACGAGGCGCGTCGCGGCTACGAGAACTTCGTCGGCGACCAGGTGGGCGTGCGCGGCGCGCTGCGGCGCGACGAAGACAACCGGGTGGACAGCCGCGACCTGCACGGCACCGTGGACGTCGCCTTGGATGCGGCATGGACGCTGCTGGCCGGTGTGCGCCACAGCCGCCTGGTATTCGAGAGCCGCGACCGCTACATCGCGCCGGGCAATGGCAACGACAGCGGCGCGCTGGCCTTCATTGAGACCTCCGGCTCGGTGGGCATCGCACGCACGCTCGGCGACGGCGAGGTGTTCGCCAGCGTGGGCCGGGGCTTTGAAACCCCCACCGTCAACGAACTGGCGTACCGACCCGGCGGCGGACCCGGTTTCAACCGGCTCGATGCGGCGCGCTTGGACAGCGGCGAGCTGGGGCTCCGCTGGCGTTGGACGGGCGCGCGCCTGGGCGCGACGGCGTACCGCATCGACGGGCGCGGCGAGATCGTGCCGGCCGACAGCCGCGCCGGGCGCTCCAGTTTCGCCAACGCGGGGCGGACGCGCCGCGACGGCATCGAGCTGTCGCTCGACGGCGATCTGCCGCGCGGGTGGTCGTATGCGGTGGCCGCCAATGCACTGCGCGCGCGCTTCCGCGACGCGTACACCTACACCGCGGCCAGCGGCGGGGCGACCGAGACGCGCACCGTGTCGGCCGGCAACCGCGTGCCCGGCATTCCGCGCACGGATGCGTTCGTCGAACTGGCTTGGCACGAAGACACCGGCAGCTGGGGCGCCGCACTGGAGGCGCGCGCCAGCGGCCCGGTCGCGGTGGACGACCGCAACACCGACGCCGCGCCCGGGTATGCGCGTTTCGACCTGCGCGTGGAGTGGCGGCCGCGCGCGCGCGGCTGGTTCGGCTTCGCGCGCATCGACAACCTGCTGGACCGGGACCACGTCGGCTCGGTCATCGTCAACGACGGCAACGGCCGGTTTTTCGAGCCGGGGGCGGGGCGGGCGGTGATGGTA
>CBIHLN010000062.1:0-15471 GCA_966210725.1 uncultured Lysobacter sp.
GGCACGCAGCCGGTGCTGGTCGCGGGGGTGGCGGGGCTGGTGGCCGGTGCGATGTCGATGGCCGCGGGCGAGTACGTGTCGGTCAGCTCCCAGTCCGACACCGAGCGCGCGGACCTGGCGCGGGAGCGGCGCGAACTGGCCGAACTGCCCGAGCAGGAGCACGAGGAACTGGTGGGCATCTACGTGCAGCGCGGGCTCGACCGCCCCCTGGCGGAACGGGTGGCCACGCAACTGACCGCGCACGATGCGCTGGGCGCCCACGCCCGCGACGAGCTGGGCATCTCCGACACCCTGGCCGCGCGTCCGGTGCAGGCAGCGCTGGCATCGGCGGGCACGTTTGCCGCCGGGGCGGCCATGCCGCTGCTGATGGTGCTGGTGCTGCCGCGCACCGCGCTGATGTGGGGGATCGCCGGCAGCTCGCTGGTCTTCCTCGCGCTGCTGGGTCTGCTGGCGGCCCGCACCGGTGGCGCACCGGCCGGGCGCCCGGTGGCGCGGGTCGTGTTCTGGGGGGCGCTGGCGATGGCGCTCACTGCGGTTGTGGGCGCGCTGTTCGGCGTGGCTGCCTGACGGCGGCAGCGGCGCATCGGCGCTGGCGCCGGGCCCTAGGCCGGCCGCGCACCCTGCCGCAGGAAGAAGTCGACCATCGCCGCGGACGCATCGGGCCCGGTCGGGTCGGTGTAGGACCCGGACGGGTCGCCGCCGCTCCAGGCGTGGCCGGCGCCGTGCACGGTCCAGTGCTCCAGCCACGGCCGGCCGGCGTCGTCGACGGCGATCTGGCGCGTGTAGGCACGGCCGCCGGGGGCGCGGCCGGTCTCGGCGCGGGTGGACAACGGCGGGTGCCGCGCGTCGGCGACGATGGCATCCGCGTTGGGCGGTGCGACCGTGCGGTCCTCATCGCCGTGGAAGACGATGACGGGCACGCCGGGGCCGGTGCCGCCGCGTCCGGGCGCGGCGGTGCGCGCGGCCGCGCCGGTCTGCATGGTGGCGAACGCCGACGGCACGTCGTGCGCGCTGGCGTAGGGCAGGCCGGAGTGCACGCCGATGGCGCGCACCAGCCCGGGCTGGGTGCGGCCGAGGATCACCGCCATGGCCGCACCGGCGGACAGACCGGCCACGAAGATGCGTTCGCGGTCGACGCGGTGGTCGTCGGCAACCTGGCGCGCGATGCCGGCCAGGATCGACGGCTCGCCCGCGTCGCCGGTCTGGTCGGCCGGGCGGAACCAGTTCCAGCACTTGGCGTGGTTGGCCTTGCCGGCCTGCTGCGGGTACGCCACGAGGAACCCGTGGCGGTCCGCCAGTGCGTTCATGCGCGTGCCGGCGGCAAAGTCCTCGGCCGACTGCGTGCAGCCGTGCAGCATCACCACCAGGGGGCGTGGCGTAGCGCTGGCGTCGTAGTCCGCGGGCAGGTACAGCCGGTACTCGCGACGGCCGTGGGCATTGGCGTAGGTCGCGCGCAGAAAGCGGCCGCCGGTGTGCGTGGCGTCGGGCGCCTGCGCATCCGGGCGCGCAGCGGGCGGTGCCGGTGTGGCGGGGCGGGGAGCCGGTGCGGGCGCGGGCGCGACGTCGACTACGGACCCGGGCTGAGGCGCGCGCAGGCCGGCGGCGGCCAGTGCGCGGTCGATGGTGGCGCGGATGCCGCCGGCATCACCGGCGCGGTCCAGGCCGGCCGCCGACAGTGCGCGGTCGATGTGGTCGGTCACAGCGGTCGCCGGCGGAGCACCGCGCTTGGCGGTGCCGAGCAGTCGCGAAAGGAACGTCATGGCTGCACCTGTGGAGTTTGCTGCAGCGCAGCATACGCCCCGTGCATAAACACGCCGTCACGCATCTTCGAGCGCGTGCAGGCGGACACGCGCCACGACGTTCGCTGCGAACCTTCCACCGCCGTATTTCCGACACGCGTCACTCGATCGGTGCCATCCGGGCAATGACGGGGCTGCCGTCCTCCAGCGTCTCGACGGGGTAGACCACCACGCGTTCGCCGGCTGCGAGGCCGTCCAGGACTTCTGCTTTGGCCTCGCCCATGTGGCCCAGCCGGAGGTGCCGCAACCGCGCGTGGCGGCCGTCGAGGGCATAGACCGCCCACGCGTCGCCGTCGCGGACCAGGGTTGCCGTCGGCACGCGCAGGACATCGTCGCCGTGCCAGGCGAGAAAACGCCCCTCCAGGCGGAAGCCGTCGCCCCACGATGCCGGTGCGGCACCGGCCGGCAGCGCGATGACGGCGAGTACGCGTTGCTCCTCCACGCCCAGCGCCGAGACCTTGGTGAACGCGCCGGGCTCGATCCGCTCCAGCTGCGCCTGGACCGGTGCAGTTGCGTCACCCGTGCTGAGCGTCACCCGGGCGCCCGCAGCCAGCCGGGTGGCGTCGGTGGTGAGCAGTTCGCTGACCGCTTCCAGCGCACGGGGGTTGCCGATGTCGAGCAGCGGCTGACCCGGCTGCACCGGCGCTTCGCTCTGCTGGTGCAGCCGGATGATGCGGCCGTCCGCAGGGGCGCGCAGCAGTAACGCAGCGGCGGGGCTGTCGTGGCCGGCGTTGGCGAGCAGGGCCGCAGCGGCCTGGCGGTCGGCGCGCGCGGCTGCCTGGCGCGCAGTGGCGGCACGCAGGCCCGCGCGGGCGGCGGTGTCGTGCTCGCGCGCGGCATCCACGCTGGACGTCGCGACCAGCCGGTCGGCGGCCAGTGCCTGCTGGCGCGCGAACTCCGCGCCGGCGGCATCGACCGATGCACGGGCGGCCTCGACGGCCGCTGCGGCCGCGCGTTCGGCCTGCTGCGCGGATGACAGGTGCGCGCGGGCCTGCGCTTCCGCTCCGGCATCCAGGAGCGGCGCGGTCGTGGAATGCAGGCGTGCCAGCACCTGGCCACGGGTGACGGCATCGCCGGGCTTCACGGTGATGCGCTCCAGCAGGCCCGCGGTTGGTGCGCTGAGGGTCCAGCGGTCGACCAGGCGTGTGCGGGCCTCCTCGGTGAAGGCGACCTCCAGTGGCCCCCGGTCGACAATGGCGATCTCCACCTCCTGTGGGCGCGGCCACAAGCCCCAGGCGGCGATACCCAACGTCGCGACGGCCAGCAGCCAGAACATGGGGCGGCGCAGGACGGGGGCCATCAGTCGCGCGCCTTCAGTACGCCGATCAGGTCGAGCCGCCGCACCTTGGCGCGCACCAGCGCCCCGGCGAGGACGGCCGCCAGCACGGTGGACAACGCGGACAGGGCATAGGTGGATGGGCTCACGTAGTGCGGGATGCGGAACAGGTCGGACTCGAACCCCGACACCATCAACGCGATAAGCGCGTGGCCGAGGGCAAACCCGAGCGGCAGCGCCAGCGTGGTGAGCAGGGCCAGTTCGCCCAGCAGCAGGTAGACGACTTCCTCGCGGGTGAAGCCGAGCACCCGCAGGCTGGCGAGGTCGCGCGAGCGCTCCGACAGCGACGCGTGCGCGCTGCTGTACACCACCCCCGCGGTCAGCACCGCGCCAAAGCCGGTGGCGACCAGGGTGAAGACGAGGATCATCCGCGCCATCGAATCGTAGAAGTTGGCGATGGCCTCGCGGCGGCGTTCGATGGCGACGATGCCCGGACGCGCCTGCAAGCGGTCGACCAGCGCGTCCATCTGCCGCGCGTCCACCTGCAAAGCGGCGCCGGTGACGCGTGGCCCATCGCCCATCAGCCGGTCCAGCACGTCGAGCGGCAGGTAGGCCTGCGCGCCGAACGGCTCGCCGACCACGGCATGCAATGGCAGCACCAGCTCGCGCTGGCGGCCCTCGCGCGCGTGCAGCCGGAGGCGGTCGCCGGCGTGCGCGCCCAGCATGTGGGCCAGGCGGTCGGTCATCAGGATGCCGGCGCGCGTGGGCTGCACCGGCTGCATCGCCGCATCCAGCGGCCGCCGCAGCGTGGCGCCGTCGGCCAGGCCGATGACCGCCGAGCGCTGGCTGCGGTTGCGGTGGCGGATCACCACCGGCACTGCACGCTGGGGTTCCAGCCGCAGCACGCCGGGCAGGGCTGCCAGCTCGGCCACGGCCCGATACGAGAGCGGCTCGACGAACACGACGTCGACGTCCTGACGGCTGGCAAGACCGTACTGCTGGTCGACCATGCGCCCGACGGCGTCTTCGTGGAAGCGGCCCAGCATCATCACCGCCGTTCCCAGGGCCAACCCGAGGGCGGCCAGCCCGGTGCGCAGCGGACGGCGCAGCAGGCTGCGGGCCATCAGCCGGTGCGGCATGCGCATGCGCCGGTAGGCGGCGTAACGGTCCAGCCGACGTGTGTCGCCGGGGGTCGGCGGCTCGACCCGCATCGCCTCGGCCGGTGGCAGCGCCAGTGCGCGGCGCACCGGCAGCAGGGCGCCTGCCAGCGCACTGGCCAGGCTCACCGCGAGCGCCAGCACCATCACGGCCAACGGTACGCGAAAGGCCGTCGGCGGCAGCCGGTAGAAATCCGCGTACACCTCGGCCAGCCGCGTCCCCAGCCACACGCCCAGGCCGATGCCCAACGCCGCTCCGATGAGTGCGATCACGACGGCGTGGCCGGCGTAGTGCAGCGCGACTTCGCGGTCGTGGTAGCCGAAGGCTTTCAGTGTGCCGATCTGCTCACGCTGCGCTGCCACCAGACGGCCCAGCACCACGTAGAGGACGAACGCCGCCACGCCCATGAACACCAGCGGAAACAGCTGTGCCATTACCCGCAACTGGCGGAACTCCTCGTCCAGGTAGCGGTGCGACATCTGGTCGCTCCGGTCGATGGCGCCGGTGCCGCCGTAGCGCTGCAGGGCGCGGTCGATGTCGGCAAGCAGCGGGGCCATCGGCGTGCCGTCCGCGGTGCGCACGGCCAGCGTGTTGAACGCGCCGTCCATGTCCATCACCGCCTCCAGCACTTCGCGTGGCAACCAGGCGATGGCGAAGCGGCGCGGGTCGGGGAACACCGATTGCGGCGGCAGCTGCGCGACGAACTCGGGCGAGCCCGCCACGCCCACCATCCGGAATGTGGCGCGCCTGCCGTGCAGGGTGAGGTCGATCGCATCGCCGATGCGCAAGCCGTGGGCATCGACGAAAGCATCGCTGAGCGCCACCGTGTCGCGTTCGCCGGGCTGCGGCAGTCGGCCGCGCAGCACGCGCAGGCGGTTGATAGCCGGGTGCGGGGTCTGCGGCACGCTGGTGGCGTGCACCTGCACGGGGTCGGCGAAGCCGGCGACGCGCGCGCGGCCGAAGGCACTGACGCGCGCTTCAACCGCGGCCACGCCCGGGAGGCGGGCCACCCCGTCGGCCACGGCCAGCGGTGCACGCGTGAGGGTGGCGAAGGCATCGGCGAAGGCGTGGTCGCGGTAGTAGCGTGTGCGGCTGGCGTCGAGCGTGGCCAAGGTGCCCAGCGACATCACCAGCATCGCCACGCCCACGGCGTCCACCAGCGCGATGGCGGTGACCTGGCCGCGCATCTGCCAGAGCTCCCGCCAGCGCTTGCGGCGCAGCACGCTCACCAGTGCAGCTCGCGGGCCAGTACGCGCGCGGCATTGGCCTCGTCGCGCACGATGCGGCCGTCCGCCAGCGCCATCACGCGGGTGGCCATGCGGGCGATGTCGGCATTGTGGGTGATCACCACGGTGGTGGTGCCCAGTTCGCGGTTCACCGCTTCCAGCGCCTCCAGCACGCGCACGCCGGTAGTCGAGTCCAGCGCGCCGGTGGGCTCGTCGCACAGCAGCACGTCGGGCTGCTTGGCGATGGCGCGCGCGATGGCGACGCGCTGCTGCTCGCCGCCGGAGAGTTGCGCGGGGAAATGGTGCAGGCGCTCGGCCAGGCCGACACGGGCGAGTGCGTCCGCGGGTGGCATCGGATCCTCGGCGATCTCGGTCACGAGCGCGACATTTTCCAGCGCGGTCAGGCTCGGCAGCAGGTTGTAGAACTGGAAGACAAAGCCGACGTGCTCGCGCCGGAACAGGGTCAGTGCATCGCCGTCGGCGCCGTCCAGGCGGTGGTCGCAGTAGGCGACGGTGCCGGAGGTGGGCACGTCCAGCCCGCCCAGGATGTTGAGCAGCGTCGACTTGCCGCTGCCCGACGGGCCCAGCAGGACCACGAACTCGCCCGGGTACAGCGCCAGGTCCACGCCGCGCAGGGCGTGCACCTCGACTTCGCCCATGCGGTAGGTCCGGGTCAGGTCCGAGGCGGTGAACACGGCCGCACTCGAGGCGGCCGTGGGGCGTCCGGGCGTTTCGGTGGTCGGCACGTGCATCGGTGCTGCCCCCCCCTGTAGATGGGGCCACGCTAGCGGCTGCACCTGCGCCGGTTATTGACCTGCGTCAGTTCCGCGACCGCGACTTTCATTGACCCCGGTCAATACCCGCCGCTGGCTCGGGCGCAGGCTGTGGGAGCGTCGGCACCGCGCCGGCATCCACCGTGTACTTCATGTCCTGCAGGAGGGCCCATGTCCACGCTGACCCGCTTCAATCCGTTCCGGTCGATGGCGCGCTTCGATCCGGGCGCCGATTTCGACGATCTGTTCCGCACCTTTCCGCTGCGCCCGCTGATGCGCGACATGGAGAACACGCTGTCGGAGATGCGCATGGACGTGCAGGAGGACGATGCCGGCTACCGCGTCATGCTGGACGTGCCCGGCGCGCGGAAGGAGGACATCGAGGTCTCGGTGGACGGCAGCCGCGTCACCGTGCAGGCCGAGGTCAAACGCGAGGAGAAGCGCGAAGGCAAGGACCTGCATGTCGAGCGCTACACCGGGCGCACGTACCGGACGTTCACCCTGCCGCAGGCGATCGACCGCGAGCAGTGCCAGGCGCATTACGAGAACGGCGTGCTGACGTTGACGTTGCCGCGCAAGGGTGACGGCCAGGCCACGCGGCTGACAGTCAACTGAAGTCCTGATCTGGAGGGAGCACCTGATGAAACGGCAGATGGAGCCCGCCGGCCGCATGCCGGCACTCGTGGTCGCACTCGCACTGGGCGCCATCCCGCCCGCACTGGCGCAGGCACCCATGGAGGAACCGCCGCCACCGGCCGCCGATGCCGCGACCCGCGAGGACGTGCAGCGCGAGACGGATGAGGCGATCCGGGCCGTGCAGTCCTACAGCGCGGCGCAGCGTCGGGCCGCCGAGGCGCGGGCGCGCGAGGCCGTCGACCGGATGCGCGAGCGCACCGAGCGGCTGCAGGACGACTGGGCCCGCGAGCGCGTGCAGTACGACGAGGCCGCCCGCGAACGGCGTGCACGGATGCTGGAGGGCGCCCGCGAACGGCTCGAGGTGGCGCGGCAGCGCTCGGCCGAACTGGACGCGGCGGGCGAAGCCGAATGGCAACGCGCCCGTGAGCGTTTCATCGAAAGCTACCGGGCCCTGTCGGCCGACGTGCGCAGTCTGGTGGAACGCTCGATGCCCGGGCGCCCGGTCCCGGTCCCGGTCGACGCCACCGATGACGCCGATGACGCCGACGGGTCGGAGACGTCGGAAGACGCGGCGGAGGGCGACGTGCCGCACCCTGGCGACCATCGGGACGATACGCCGCGCGACGCATCGCACCCGGGCGTACGGCCATGAGCACGACGACCCGCCGCATCAAGCGCGCCCTGGACCACACCGTCGACGAGGCCGGCGACGCCGCTGCGCACGCCGTGCACCGCGCCGGGCGCGCCGCGCGACAGCTTGCCGATCGCGTAGGCGAGGGCGCGGACCAGGCCCGCGAGCGCCTGCACGACGCCGCCGATGCCACCGGGCTGCAGGTGCGACGCGCCCGCCGCCACGCCACCCATGTCGCACGCCGGCACCCGTGGTGGACGGTGGGCGTGGGGGTGGCCGTGCTGGCCGTGGTCGCCGCGGCGGCCCTCCGCGCGTCCGCACGCCCGCGTTGAAGCCGGCCTCGCGTCGTGTGCGCACGCCGCGCCTGCGGCGATGGCGGGCGGCGCGTCCTGGGCGTCGAGGGCTCGCGCTGGCGGGTCTGGCCCTGCTGCTGGGGGCGGTGCTGGTGGCGTCGCGGTGGGTGGCGCCGTTGCTGGCGTGGCTGCTGAAGCTCGCACCACTGCTGAACCGCGATCCTGTGGCGGGTGCGCTGGCGTTCGTCGCCCTGTCGGCGGCTTCGGCGGTGGTCGCGTTCTTCTCCAGCGCGGTGCTGGTGCCGGCGGCGGTCAGTGCCTGGGGCGCCACCGCCACGCTGGGGCTGCTCTGGCTGGGCTGGTGGCTGGGCGGTGGGCTGACGTACCTGCTGGGAAGGGGCCTGGCACCCGCGGATCGCAGGCCGCGCACGGCCGCTCCGGATGCCGCGCCCACGCCCGCGGTGTCGCCATCCCGGCTGCACCAGCGCGTGTCGCGGCTTGCCGCGCGGTTGCCGCCGGGGCTCGACTTTCCACTGGTACTGGCGCTGCAGCTGGCGTTGCCGTCGGAACTGCCCGGGTACCTGTGCGGGGTCCTCCGGGTCCGTGCCCGTGTGTACTTCACCGCCCTGGCACTGGCCGAACTGCCCTACGCAGCCGCCACGGTCCTGGTCGGACAAGGCCTGGTCGACGGGCGCTGGCGGCTGATGCTGGCCGGTGGGGTGCTGCTGGCGCTGGTGGTCGTGCTGGCGACGGCGCGGGTGCGCCGCGCCGGGATCAGAGCGCGGGACGCTGGGCGTTGAGTGGCAGCGCGTAGATCAGCTGGTGCACGTCGTCGGGGTCGCGGCGGACGTGGAACCCCAGCGACCGCGCCAGGTCATGCATCTCGTAGTTGCCGGCCAGGTCGTAGGACTCCATCAGGCGCAGCCCGCGCTCCTGCGCGATCCGGATCAGGCGCTTCATCAATGCGGTGGCCAGGCCATGGCCCTGCCACGCATCGGCCACGACGACCGCGCATTCGCAGCGCTCACCGGTGATGTCGGTGGCATAGCGGCTGACCCCGACGATCTCCTCGCGACCGCCGACCGGCGCGGTGGCGGCCAGGGCGACGTCGTTGACGTAGTCGATGTCGGTCAGCGCCTCGATCTGCGCATCGGTGGGGTCGGTGACGCTGCCCAGGAAGCGCGCGCGCCGGGACTCGGACGACAGGCCCTTGATGAAGCGGCGGTCGGCCTCGGCATCCTGGCGGCGCAGCGGTCGGATGGTGACGGTGCGCCCGTCGTCCAGCACGTGCGTCCAGCAGGGGTAGTCGGGCCCGACGTAAGCCGAGGGCGACGAGGGCGGGGTGGGGATCGGGTCCATGGCGGCGGCTGCACGGGTGGGGAGCCGTTACGCTCGCGCGCCGCGCCCCGCGCCGTGTTGATCCAGGTCAAGCCGGGGCGCCGCGTGGTGATACGGGGCCCCGGACACGGCAACGCCCGCGCATGGCGGGCGTCGGAGTCACGCGGAGGGACGGCGCAGGCGTCAGCCGCGGGTGGTCGACTCCACCGCCGCCAGCTGGTTGGACGGGCAGTCCAGGAAGCGCGAGGACGCCAGCCACTTCTCGTCCGGGTAGTAGGCGAACACCAGGTGCCCGTCCTTGATCGTGTCGATCACGTCGCGTGCGACGGCCTGCCGCAGGGCGGGGCAGCCGAGGCTGCGGCCCAGCCGGCCCTGGCGCTGGGCCTGTTCGGGATTCACGTACGGCGCGCCGTGGATGACGATGGCGCGGGCACGTGCGGCGTCGTTGACACCGGGTTCCAGCCCGTCCATGCGCATCGAGTAGCCGTTGCTGCCCACATAGGACTCGGCGGTGGCGAACAGGCCGAGGCTGGACTGGTAGCTGCCTTCGACGTTGGAGAAGTTCGTGGCCATGTTGTGGCCGGTGTTGCGGCCATGCGCGACGTGCTCGGTGTACAGCACGCGCTGCGCGGCCAGGTCGAACACCCACAGGCGCGGCTCGGTGGACGGACGCGAGTAGTCGATCAGCGTGAGGTTGGCTTCCGGGCGCGCCTGGCCGGAGGCGACGGCGCAGTTGCGCGCCTTCAATGCCAGGCCGAGGGCTTCGGCGTCGACCGTCGGCGCCTGCGCCACCAGCGCGGCCAGCATCGGCGCGGCGATCGCGGCGCTGCCGGCCGAGGCGGTGGTCGTGGCGGCCGGCGTGGCGCCCTGCGCGCTGGCCGACGCCATCATCGGCGGGGCCACGGCAAGCGATGCGGGCGTGGCCGACGGTGCGGTCGCGCCCGAGGGGGCATGACGTCCGCCGGCGGCGGGAGAGGCGGTGAGGGAGAGCGACACGGTCGCTGCGAGGACGAGAAGCGGCAGGCGGATTCGGCTCATGGGGTGAAGGCTACGTGATAAAAACGCATGGGTCGACCCGTGAAGAATGTGTCGTTCACCTTTGTTTTTCTTCACTTTCCTGACTATCCGGCGCATCGGTTGGCGGGACAGCCGCTTCGAGGATCGTGAACCCTTCGGTACTCACGTCCGCAATCGATTCAGGCGTGACCAGCAGCGTGCTGCCGGGCGCAAGCACGGCATGCACCTGAACAGCGAATGCCGGGTCGATGTGAACGCGGCCGGCCGCCACCGCTGTCCGCATGTCGTCATCCGTGCGTTCCGGCGCGGTGTCCAGGCGGACGGGAATCTGCATCCAGTTGAGGGCCGGCTGGCCCGGCGCCAGGCGGCTGCCTTGCGCTGCGGTGCCTTCGAGCACCGCATACGCCTGGGTGCCCATGCCGGCGTCGTCGACGCGCACTGGGCCGCGACCGATCTCGATACCGCCCCGCATCACCACCAGCGTCCGGTCGGCCGTGCTGAGCACCATGGTGACCGGACCGGAGGGCGAACGATCGGGCTGCCAGCTCCAGCCGTCCAGCGCCCCTGCCTCGTCCACTGGCGCGCCGCTGCCGAACGGTGTGCGCGTGGCCACGCTGGGCGACTCCAGCTGCTGGGCGACGACGACGGTCATGCCGCGCTCCGTGATGCCGAACAGGGCTTCTGAAAAGTCGTAGGGCAAGCGAACGCAGCCATGTGATGCCGGGTAGCCGGGCAAGTGGCCGGCATGCAGCGCGATGCCGTCCCAGGTCAGCCGCTGCATGAAGGGCATGGGTGCGTTGTCGTAGAGGTTGGAGTAGTGCTCGCGCCGCTTCTCCAGGATGTTGAACACCCCGGTCGGCGTCTCGTGGCCGGCCTTGCCGGTGCTGACCGGCGAGCTGCCAATGCGCACGCCGTTCCGGTAGACCACCGCGCGCTGCTCCTGCAGGCCGATCACGATCAGCACCGGGCCGTCGGGCGCCACCTCGGGTGTCCAGGTGAACGCGGGCGGCGGCGCGGCTGCCGCAGCCAGCGCGAATGCAGTGCACGCGGCCAGCACCGCGCCGCGGACCTGCGTCGCGAGGCGGCCCGTTGCCGTCCGCATCAGCGCACCACCGTCACCGGGGTCTGGCAATGGGCCAGCACCTTGGCGGTGACCGACCCCATCAGCGCGCTCCTGAGCGCACTGCGCCCGTGCGAGCCCATGACGATCAGGTCGCACTTGCCCGCGCGCGCATGCTTGAGCACGGCCTCGGCGGGGTCGGCGACGGCGTGTATCTCTTCGAACGCCAGCCCGGCCCGCTTGAGCGCGGCGCGGGCGCGGCGGGTGGCGTACTCGCTGTTCTCGCGGTGGTAGCGGGCGGTCGCCTCCGCCCCGAGCGCGCGGGCGGCATCGGGCAGCAGCGCAGGGTCGGCATGCAGCAGGCGCACCGTCGGCGGCGCGGCCAGTTCCTTCGCCAGCGCGACCACGTGGCGCGTCGCTCGCAGGGCCATGTCGCTGCCGTCCACGGCAAGCAGGATCTTCATCGGTGGGCTCCGGATGTCGGGTGCGGGGCCATGCTGCGGCCGCGGGCCGGCGGCGCGCTTGATCTCGATCAAAGCCCGCGCCGCATGCGCGCGATGCGCGGTTGACGCAGGTCAATCCGGGCCGTCCGCCGGCGCGCTGCAATACAGGCCTCCACCCACCGGTCGCGCCGCCATGTTCAAGGACCTGCTCGTCCCGCTCTCGGGCACTTCGGCCGACGCCGATGCCATCCACGCCGCCATCGACCTGGCCGCGGATTTCAACGCGCACCTGGCCCTGCTGGAGATCGTCGCGTTGCCGCTGCCTGCGGCCAGCCCGTGGGGCCTGAGCCCGGACGTGGCGATGGACGGCCTGTACCGGCGCCTGCGCGCGCAGGCCGAGGTCAACGCCGACAAACGACGCCGGGAGCTGGCCGGCTCGGGCGTGCCCCACGAAGTGCGCGTGGTGGAATCGCTGTTTACCGACTCCGCGCACATGGCGGCCCATTGTGCGCAGTACGCCGACCTGTCGGTGGTGGCCGGTGCAGTGGATGCCACGGCCGAGGGTGCGCGCCTGCACGACCTGATCGCCGCGCTGCTGGCGCACTCCGGGCGGCCCGTGCTGGTGGTGCCGCCGCGTAATCGCTCACCGCGACCGCCGCGCCACGTCCTGCTGGCGTGGCGGCCGTCCAGCGGCACCACGCGCGCCCTGCACGATGCGCTGCCGCTGCTGGTGCAGGCCGAGCGCGTGGACGTCGTGATCGTCGACCCCACCGGCGGCGAGCGCGGCGACGGCCCGGAGCCGGGCGGCGACATCGCCACCCACCTGGCGCGCCACGGCGTGCGCGCGAACGTCGTCGTGCGCGACTCGAAGGGCCGCGACGTCAGCGCGGTGCTACTCGAGCACGCCAATGCGATGCCGGCGCAGATGATCGTGGCCGGCGGGTACGGCCGCTCGCGGTTGCGGGAGTGGGCGGTGGGCGGCGTGACGCGTGAGCTGCTGTTCGGCAGCCCGGTACCGGTGTTCTTCAGTCACTGAGCCGGCGTGGCGGGCCCGGCGCCGGGTGTCGGTCCGGCCCCGGCTACGTCACCCGAGCGTGCCGCGAGCGTGGCGTGGATGTCCGCGCGCGCCTGCCGGGCCAGCGCCTCGTAATGGTCGCGGAAGATGGCCAGCGCATGCTCGTCCAGCTCTTCCAGGTCCAGCAGGGAGTTGCTGGCATCGCGCGAGACCCGGATCAGCTCGTCAAGCTTGATCTGCATCGCTTCGGTGTCGCGCACCTGGGTGTTCTGGATCAGGAACACCATCAGGAAGGTCACGACCGTGGTGGCGGTGTTGATCACCAGCTGCCAGGTGTCGCTGAAGTCGAACAGCGGCCCGGAAGCGATCCACGCGACCACCGCGGCCACCGCCAGCAGGAACGCCGAGGGCCGTCCGGTGTAGCGTGCCAGCGCCTTCGCCGTGCGATTGAAGCCGTCTGTGCCCACCCCGCCCATGCGCCACCTCCCGGACCCGACCCAACCAGCCTGACCCCTCGGTCCGGCCGGACATTGACCCGCATCAACCCCTGACGTGGTGTTACGTACCGTTACACGCCGTTACGCCGCTGACGTCGGCCGCGTCCCGTCCCCGGCTAGCGTGGTGGCATCTGCGGAGGGCACGCACATGCAACAGGCGATGACGGAACGGGCCGCGGAGTGGCCGCTGCCAACCACGACGGTGCCGATGGCGGGGCTGACTGCGGCGCTGGATGCAGGCTGGCCGTTGATCAAGCACCGGCTGCGCCCACGGCAGCCGCTGTTCCTGGCCGGGCAGGACCGCGGCGCGCTCTACTACGTGCACGCCGGCTGCCTGAAAACCCGCGTGATCAGTGCCGATGGACGCGAGCGCGTCACCGGCTTCCCCATGCGGGGCGACATCCTCGGGTTGGAGGCGCTCGACCTGGGCACCTACGCCTGCGACGCGATCGCGCTGGACGTGGGCGAGGCGTGGGAACTGCCGTGCCGCCACCTGGACGACGCCCCTCAGGCGATGCAGGCCTACCTCACACGGTGCTTGGCGCGCGAGCTGCGGCGCGACTGGTCCTGGATGCTCGACTTGTCCACGCTCAGTGCCGATGCGCGGGTCGCGCGGTTCCTGTCCGACCTGTCCGAGCGCCTCGCCGCGCTGGGCTACAGCGCCCACCAGGTGTTGCTGCGCATGACCCGCGCGGAGATCGGCAGCTTCCTGGGCCTGACCCTGGAGACGGTGACGCGCGCGCTGGGCCGCCTGCAGGCACGGGGGCTGGTGTCGGTGGACGGGCGTGCACTGGAGCTGGTCGATCCGGCCGCGTTGCGCAGCCTGCAGCCGGGGAACGGCGCGGCGGCGCTTCATTGAGCCGGCTGTCGCGGGAGCGGTCCGCGTCGAACGCTGGGGCGCTGAGGAGGCAACGTGGGTCGCGAGATCTGCTTACCGGAGGGGGGCCGTTCTACCGGGCTCCGGCAAGGGCATCGCATCGAGCAGGGCGCGCACACGGGCGAGCAGGGCATCACGGTCGTACGGTTTGCCAATGATCTCGAACGCGCAGGGCACCTCACCCAAGGGGGCCTCATACCCCGTGGCGAGCAGCACGGCGATGTGCGGCTGCCTCTCCCGCGCGGCCAGGGCCATGGCCTGGCCGTCCATGCCGGGGCCGAGCATCACGTCGCTGAAAACGAGATCGAAGCGCTCGGCCTCAAGCATGGCCAATGCCGCCTCGCCGTGGGCCACCGCACGCACCTCGTGGCCGGCCGAACGCAGGAATGCGATCGCGATGCGACGCACATCGGGATCGTCTTCGACCACCAGCACGCGCTCGCCGCGCGACACGCCCGCGGGCGTGGCCTGTGTCGGGGGCACCTGCGCCTCGTCCACCGCCACCGGGAGGTACAGCGACACCCGGGTTCCATGGCCGGGTGTGCTCTCCATCCGCAGGCCGCCTCCGCTTTGCCGCGCGAAGCCGTAGACCATGCTCAACCCCAGCCCGCTGCCCCGGCCGGCCTCCTTGGTGGTGAAGAACGGCTCCATGGCGCGCGCCAGCGTCGCAGGCGACATGCCCAGCCCGGTGTCGGACACGGTGATGCAGACGTACCGGCCGGCCGGCAGGTCGTCGCTTGCACGCGGGTGTCCCACATCGACGGGCACGGCGGCGATCTCGATACGGCCGCCCGCAGGCATCGCGTCGCGCGCGTTGAACACGAGGTTGAACATCGCCGCCTCGACCTGACCCGGGTCCACGTAGACCGCGCCGACATCGGCGGCCGTGGAAACCTGCAGCACGATGCGCTCGCCCAGCGTGCGTGCCAGCATGCGCTGGAGGTCGTCCAGCAGCTCGGCCACCGAAACCGCGCTCGGCAGCAGCCGCTGCCGCCGTGCAAACGCCAGCAGCTTGCGGGTGAGCTGCGTGCCGCGGTCGACCGAGCGCATGGCGCTGTCGATCAGGTCGGATCCGTCCTCGCTCTGCACGTGGGGCCGCAGCAGTTGCAGACTGCCCGAGAGCACCGTCAGCAGGTTGTTGAAGTCATGTGCGATGCCGCCGGTGAGCTGGCCGAGCGCGTCGAGCCGTTGGCCGTGGGCCAGCGCTTCTTCGGCGCTGCGCTGGCGCAACAGCGTTGACAGCAGATGGCCGGTCGACTGCAGCAGATGCAGTGCACCGGCGTCGACCGCGTCGTCCTGCAGCGCGACCAGCAGCGCGCCGACCACGCCGTCGGTTGCCTGCAGCGGCACCACGATCACGCTCGCCTGGCCCGGCAGGTCACGGGGGCGGACCCCCAGCCCGTCGGGGCAGGCGCCGGGGGGGTGGACCGCC
>CBIHLN010000063.1:0-14901 GCA_966210725.1 uncultured Lysobacter sp.
CGTCGGCGCCCCGCGAATACGGCGTCGGGCCGGCGCCCTTGAGTTGCAGCTCCCCGCGCTCGCCGTCGGCGTTGACCGTCTCGCCCAGGCTGATGGCGCGCCCATCGCCCAGTTGCCCTGCCCAGTGGCCGAACTGGTGGCCGCCGTAGTTGCTGGCGAACGGCGCCATGCCGGGCAGCAGGCGGTTGCCGGCAAACACCTCGGCGAACGCGTCCGACGCCACATCCTCGGTACGGAAGCCCAGCCGATCCGCCATTTCCCGGGAATGGGCCAGCAGGCGCGGCGCCCGTACGGGCGTGGGCGATACCTTCGACCACGCGGCACCTTCGACCTGGCGGATGAAGGTGCGCGGCTCCGGATCACCCGGGAGTTCGCGGAGGAACCGGTTGTCGAACGTCAACTCCATCGTGGGGCGCCTCAGGCCTTTACCAGCACCGGACCGCCGCGCTCGATGGCGCGCTGGTAGGCGGGCCGCGCGTGGATGCGCTCCAGGAACGCCCGCAGGTTCGGGCAGTCCGCCCTGCCGCGCGACAAACCGGCCTCGACCGGGAAGCTCATCTGGATGTCCGCGGCGGTGAAGCGGTCGCCGGCAAACCACGGCCGTTCCGCCAATGCCGCCTCCATGTGCGCCAGGTGCGCGGCGATCTGCGGGCCGACGAACCCCTTCATGGCGCCGTCGGCAATGCGCCGCGCGATAGGCCGGGCGAAGAACGGCATGGGCGCCTTGCGGATGCGCGCGAACACCAGCGCCATCACCATCGGCGGCATGGCCGAGCCTTCCGCGTAGTGCAGCCAGTAGCGGTACCGGTGGCGCTCGTCCTCATCGTCGCGGTGGGGCGACAGCGCACCGTCGACGTCGTGCCGCTCCAGCAGGTATTCGATGATCGCGCCGGATTCGGCCACCACGCGACCGTCGTCCTCCAGGACGGGCGACTTGCCCAGCGGATGCACGGCCCGCAGCGCGGCCGGCGCCAGCAGGGTCCGTTCATCGCGCGCGTAGGTGACCAGTTCATACGGCTGGCCGAGCTCTTCCAGCAGCCACAGCACGCGCTGGGACCGGGACTGCTCCAGATGGTGGACCTTGATCATCACGAACCCGCACGTCGAATGGACCGACATCGTAAACGCCCGTGCGGGCTGCCTGCCGAGCGGCGGCCAGCATCGCCCGGCCGCATGGCCTAGACTGGCGCCCCGTTAACCCAGGAATGCTTGATGGCAAAGCCCAACTACTCGTTCGAAAAGCGCCAGCGCGAAATCGCCAAGAAGAAGAAGAAGGAAGAGAAGCTCGCGCGCAAGCGCGATTCGCGCCCGGACGCTCCGTCCGACGCGCCCCACGACGCCCCGCCCGCGACCGGCCAGCGCACCGACTGAGCGCCCGTGGCAGCGCCCCGCCGATGAGCGACGCGCCCGCGGGGCCACGCATCTGGGTCGACGCCGATGCGTGCCCGGCCGTTATCCGCGACATCCTGTTCCGGGCCGCCGAACGCGCCCGCATCCCGCTGACACTGGTGGCCAACCAGTGGCTGCGCACCCCGCCCTCGCCCTGGATCCGCGCCATGCAGGTGCCGGGCGGCTTCGATGTCGCCGACACCGCGATCGTCGACCAGGTGTCGCCTGGCGACCTGGTCGTCACCCAGGACATCCCCTTGGCCGCCCGCGTGCTGGACAAGGGCGGCGTCGCCCTCAATCCGCGCGGCGAGCGCTACACCCCCGACACCATGGCCGAGCGGCTCTCCATGCGTGATTTCATGGAGGAACTCCGCGGCGCGGGCGTGCAGACCGGCGGTCCGGCTCCGCTGCATGTGCGCGACCGGCAGGCATTCGCCGCGCAGCTCGACCGCTGGTTGGCTTCACTGCGGCGGTGACGTAATGCGCGCCCGGTGGCGCGACGCGGCACCTTCTTCGCTGTTCGATGCGTCGAATGCGTGTTCGCGCTTCACGTCGAGGAGGCCGGCCACCGCGCGCCTTCAGACGTGAATCGCGCCGGCAATCAGCGCCTTCTGCCTCCTTCTGCGGGACAGGGTGGCTGGAGGATTCCGGGCTGGCGCCACGGGTAAACGGGCGCCGCATCACATACGCAGTACCCCACCCGCTACACTACGCGGTCCCCCCGACCGGCCCTGCCGGCGCTGCCGAGACCTGCGATGAGCGCCGAGACGCCCGCTTCCCCCGAGTCCACCGCCGACACCGCGTCGGTCAAGTTCACCGACCTCGCCCTGCCCGAGCCGCTGCTGCGTGCGCTGGCGGAGGTCGGCTACGAGTCGCCCTCGCCCATCCAGGCCGCCACCATCCCGCCGCTGCTGGCCGGACGCGACGTGCTGGGCCAGGCGCAGACCGGCACCGGCAAGACGGCCGCGTTCGCCCTGCCGGCACTGGCCCGCATCGACCCCGCGCAGACCGCGCCGCAGGTGCTGGTGCTCGCGCCCACGCGAGAGCTCGCTATCCAGGTGGCCGAGGCCTTCCAGAAATACGCGCACTTCCTGCCGCGCTTCCACGTGCTGCCGATCTATGGCGGCCAGAGCTACTACCCGCAATTGCAGGCGCTCAAGCGCGGCGTGCAGGTGATCGTGGGCACGCCGGGCCGGGTGATCGACCACCTCGAGCGCGGCTCGCTGGACCTGTCGCAGTTGCGCTGCCTGGTGCTGGACGAAGCCGACGAGATGCTGCGCATGGGCTTCATCGACGACGTCGAGGCCGTGCTCAAGAAGACGCCGGAGACCCGCCAGGTCGCGCTGTTCTCGGCCACCATGCCGGCGCCGATCAAGCGCATCGCCCAGACCTACCTGAAGGACCCGGTCGAGGTCGCGATCAAGAACAAGACCAGCACCGCGGCCAACATCCGCCAGCGCTACTGGTCCGTCAGCGGCATGCACAAGCTCGATGCCATCACCCGCATCCTGGAGGCCGAGCCGTTCGACGCGATGATCGTCTTCGCTCGCACCAAGCTGGGCACCGAGGAGCTGGCCGACAAGCTGTCGGCGCGCGGCATCGCCGCAGCGGCGATCAACGGCGACGTGCAGCAGGCGCAGCGCGAGAAGACCATCCAGAACCTCAAGGACGGCAAGATCGACGTGCTGGTGGCCACCGACGTGGCGGCGCGCGGGCTGGACGTGGAGCGCATCAGCCACGTCCTGAACTACGACATCCCCTACGACACCGAAAGCTACGTGCACCGCATCGGCCGCACCGGGCGCGCGGGCCGCAAGGGCGAGGCGATCCTGTTCGTCACGCCGCGCGAGCGTGGCATGCTGCGCGCGATCGAGCGGGCCACGCGCCAGCCGATCGAGCCCATGGAGCTGCCCAGCATCGAAACGGTGAACGAGCAGCGCGTGTCGAAGTTCCTCGGACGCATCGGCGAGGCGCTGGAATCCAGCGACCTGGCGATGTTCCGCGAGCTGGTCGAACGCTACGAGCGTGAAAAGAACATCCCGGCGATCGAGGTCGCCGCCGCGCTGGCCAAGCTGGTGCAGGGCGACCAGCCGCTGCTGCTGCCGCAACCGGCACGCGCCGAGCGCAAGCCGTTCGAACGCGCCGAGCGCCATGAACGCAACGCGCCGCCGGCACCGCGCCACGAACGCCACGAGCGCAGCGACCGCCATCCCCCGCGCCTGGACGACCGCAGCACCACGCCGCCGGCCGCGCTGGGCAACAAGGGCGAAATGCTCTTCGGTGACGACGCGCCCGCGCCGCGCCGCGAGCCGGCCACAGGCCACGCGCCCGACGTCGGCATGGAAACCTTCCGCATCGAGGTCGGGCACGCGCACGGCGTGCAGCCGGGCAACATCGTCGGCGCCATCGCCAACGAAGCCGAGCTGGAAAGCCGCTACATCGGCCGCATCGACATCCGCGACGAGTACAGCCTGGTCGACCTGCCCGAGGGCATGCCGCGGGAAGTGATGGAGCACCTCAAGCGGGTCTATGTTGCAGGCCAGTCGCTGCGCCTGCGCCCCGCCGGTGCCGAGGATCTGGCGGGCGGCCGTTCCGGACGGCCCGGTCCCGGTCGTCGTCCGGGCGGACCGCGTCCGCACGGCAAGCCGTCGCATGGCGGCCCGCGCAAACCGTTCAAGCCGCGCCCGCCGCGCTGAGGTCCGACCGATGAGCGCCCTGCTCAGCCCCGACGGCGTCATGGCGACCGCCACGCCCTACGTGAGGCTGGTGGGCGCGCTGCTGCTGGCGCTGCCCATCGGCTGGCACCGCGAGGCGCACGGCGACACCATGGGGTTGCGCACGTTTCCCATCGTGGCATTGGGCGCGTGCGCGTTCGTGCTCATCGGCAACGCCTTCATCGGGAGCGGGTCGCCGGACGCGATGGCACGCATCCTCCAGGGATTGATGACCGGCATCGGGTTCGTCGGTGGCGGCGCCATCCTCAAGCACGACAGCCATGTCTCGGGCACCGCCGCGGCCGCAAGCATCTGGGTCGTGGGCGGCATCGGCGCCGCCGTCGGATTCGGTCTGTGGGGCCTGGCTGCCGCACTGGCGCTGATCAACGTGCTCGGCGTGGCTCTTCTTGGCCGCCTCAAGGCCGGCCGCAACGGGCGCAAGGCCGATCAGGACAGCGACGGCTGACCCCGGCCCATCCGGCCACGGTTACCGCTGGCGACTCACGTCGCTCCGGCAGACGAAACGCTGCCGAGCAACCGATGGCTTTCGAAGCTCCGCGCCTCGCCGGATAGCGGGTCCACGAACGACAGCGCCTTCGCCAGCAGTTGCAGCGGCGCGCTGAAGTCGCCCGCCGCACGCGGCACGAGCGCCGGATAGGTGCGATCGCCGACGATCGGCGCCCCCAGCGCCGCCATGTGCACGCGCAGCTGGTGCTTGCGTCCGGAGACGGGCTCCAGCCGGTAACGGCAACGGGCAGCTCCGCGCTCGATGACATCGACACGCGTCTCGCTGTTGGGAATACCGTCCACTTCGCGCATGCGGAAGAACGGCTCGCCTCGCTCCATGCGTGAGCGATGGACGTGCGGCATCGCAAGGCCTCCGATCTCCGGTGCGAGCGCTTCATAGATTTTCGCGATCCGCCGCTCAGCGAACAGCGACTGGTAGCACTCGCGCGTTTCGACACACGCCGAGAACATCACCAGCCCGGCGGTGTCGCGGTCGATGCGGTGCAGCGGCACCAGGTCGGGATTGCCGAGCCGCCGCACCAGCCGCGCCAGCAGGGTTTCCCTGACGTGGCCGCCGGCCGGAGTCACGGGCAGGAAGTGCGGTTTGTCGGCAATCACCAGGTGCGCATCGGCGTGCACGATGCGTTCTTCGAACGGCACGGCCGGCTCGTCGTCCACCTCGCGGAAGTAACGCACCTCCTGCCCGACGCGATACGGCATGGCCGCGTCCAGCGGCAGGCCGCGTGCATCTTGGACGCGGCCGCGTGCGAACCGGTCCAGCCACACCGGGCGCGGAACCCGTGGAAAGCGTGCGCACAGCCCGTCCAGCAGCGTGTCGAACGCGCCCGCCGGAAGCTGAAGACGGCTGGCGGGCACCCCATCGGCATGCAGGCGGCCGGCATCGTAGGAAGGCGGCGGAAGCGGCGTGGAGCGCATGCGCCTAGAATGGCGCCCCCACCGCGTCGGCACCAGCATCGGCCATGGCCCAGAATTCCACCGTAGTGAAGGCCGAACTGCAGGTCAGCGACATGGACCGGCACTACTACGCCACGCACAACCTCACCCTTGCCCAGCACCCGTCGGAGACCGACGAGCGCCTGATGGTGCGGTTGATCGCCTTCGCCCTGTACGCCGACGACCGGCTGGAGTTCGGCCGAGGCCTGAGCGACGAGGACGAGCCCTCGCTGTGGCGCCGTGACTACACCGGCGAGATCGAACTGTGGATCGACCTGGGCCAGCCCGACGAGACGCGCATCAAGAAGGCGTCCGCACGCGCGCGGCAGGTGGTCGTCGTGAACTACGGCGGCCGCGCTGCGGACATCTGGTGGGACAAGATCGCCAACTCGCTGACGCGGTTGAAGAACGTCACCATCATCGATGTGCCGGACGAGGTGGTCGACCAGCTGGCCGCCATCGGCGAACGTGGCATGCGCCTGAATGCCCTGATCCAGGATGGCGAGCTCCAGTTGATGGGTGACCGCGGCAGCGTCGCGTTGCGTCCGGGCGTGCGCATGGCCGCCGCCTGACGGTGCCCGCAACACCCGCCAACCACGCCGACGTCTTGGTGGTCGGGGCCGGCGCGGCCGGCCTGATGTGCGCCATCACGGCGGCCGCCCGCGGGCGGCGGGTCATCGTGCTGGACCACGCCAACAAGGTCGGCAAGAAGATCCTGATGTCCGGCGGCGGGCGCTGCAACTTCACCAACACCGGCACCACGCCCGACAATTTCCTCTCGGCCAACCCCCACTTCTGCAAGTCGGCATTGGCGCGCTACACGCCGTGGCACTTCATCGAAATGGTGGAGCGCCACCGAATTGCCTACCACGAGAAGGAACTGGGCCAGCTGTTCTGCGACGTCTCGTCCAAGCTGATCGTGAAGATGCTGATGGACGAGTGCGCGGCCGCGGGTGCACGGGTGAGCACGCACTGCGCGATCGAGCGCGTGACGGTGGAGGACGACGGCACGTTCGGGCTTGCGACTTCGCAGGGCGCGTTTCGCGGCGACCGGCTGGTCGTTGCCACCGGCGGCCTCTCCATTCCCGCCATGGGCGCAACCGGCTTCGGCTACGAATTGGCGCGGCAGTTCGGTCACGATGTCCTGCCGACCCGCGCAGGCCTGGTGCCCCTGACATTGAGCGGCAAGCACCAGCAGCGCATGGATGGTCTGAGCGGGGTCGCAATGCCGGTGACCGCGCACTGCGACGGCATGGCCTTCAGCAACGCCATGCTGGTCACCCACCGCGGCGTCAGCGGGCCGGCGATCCTGCAGATCTCCTCGTACTGGCAGCCGGGCGATGCGCTGACCCTCGACCTGTTGCCGGGCCAGGACGCGCTCGAACTGCTGCAGCAGTGGCAGGCCGAGCGCCCGGCCGCGGAGCTGCGCACCGTGCTGTCCGACGCCCTGCCCCGGCGCTTCGCCCAGCGTTTGTGCGAGGTCTGGCTGCCCAGCCGGCCGATGAAGCAATACACGCCGCCGCAGCTGCGCGAAGCGGCGCAGGTGCTGTCGGCATGGCCGCTGGTGGCCAGTGGCACCGAGGGCTATCGGACCGCGGAAGTGACGCTGGGCGGCGTCGATACCGCCGGAGTGTCGTCCTCGACGATGGAGTCGCGCCGCGTCCCCGGCCTGTACTTCATCGGCGAAGTGCTGGACGTCACCGGATGGCTGGGCGGCTACAACTTCCAGTGGGCGTGGGCATCGGGACACGCCGCGGGCCAGGCGGCCTAGCGGGCGCGCGGCGAGACCCGTGTTCATCAACGTGTCTACGCGCCTTCACGGCGCGCGCGCAAATATGCTCTGATCTCCTGTTTCCGGTGCCGGCTTGTCCCTGCGCCTCCATCCGCGGATGCCCATGAACGACACCACCGTTTCCCGATCCTCCGTCAGTTCCGGCATTCCCGGGCTCGACGACGTGCTGGTGGGTGGCTTCACGCCCGACCGCCTCTACCTGATTGAAGGCGTGCCCGGCTCGGGCAAGACCACGCTGGCCATGCAGTTCCTGCTGGAGGGCATCGCGCGTGGCGAGAAGGCGCTGTATGTCTCGCTGTCGGAAACCGAGGAGGAGTTGCGCGAGGTGGCCGCCTCGCACGGCTGGGACCTCGACGGCCTGCACATCCACGAGCTGTCGCCGCCGCAGGACCGGCTGGATCCGGACGCGCAGTACACGATGTTCCACCCGTCCGAAGTGGAACTGGGCGATACCACCAAGCGGATGCTGGAGGAGGTCGAGCGCCTGAATCCGCAGCGCCTGGTGTTCGATTCCCTGGCCGAGCTGCGCCTGCTGGCCGGCTCGGCGCTGCGCTACCGCCGGCAGGTGCTGGCGCTCAAGCAGTATTTCGCGGGACGTGGCTGCACGGTGCTGCTGCTCGATGACAGCGCGGTGGCCGAGCACGGGCTCCACGTGCACACCCTGGTGCACGGCGCGGTATCGCTGGACCAGCTCAACCCCGAGTTCGGCGCCGACCGGCGGCGCCTGCGCATCACCAAGTTCCGCGGCCGCAAGTTCCGCGGCGGCTACCACGACTACGAAATCCAGACCGGTGGCCTGCGCGTGTTCCCGCGCATGGTGGCGGCGGAGTTCCGCCGGGAGGTGGACCAGTCGCGCGCGTCCACAGGCCTGCCGGAACTCGACACGCTGCTGGGCGGCGGCATGGACCGCGGCACCAGCACCCTGCTGGTGGGCGCGGCCGGCACCGGCAAGTCGACCCTCGCCACCCAGGTCGTCATGGCCGCGGCCCAACGGGGCGAACGCTG
The DNA here is from genome assembly GCA_966210725.1 of uncultured Lysobacter sp. Classification (GTDB taxonomy): domain Bacteria; phylum Pseudomonadota; class Gammaproteobacteria; order Xanthomonadales; family Xanthomonadaceae; genus Lysobacter_C. The sequence goes on from CBIHLN010000063.1 coordinate 8,362, forward strand.
CGCGATGTTCACCTTCGACGAAAGCACGCAGTCGGTGCTGACACGGTCGCGCAGCATCGGCTTCGATATCGACGCACATCTCGAGAGCGGTCGCCTGACCATCCAGCCGGTCGATCCCGCCGAGCTGTCGCCGGGCGAGTTCGCCAGCCTGATCCGCGATGCGGTGGAGAACGAGGATGCACGGGTCGTGGTGATCGACAGCCTCAACGGCTACCTCAACGCCATGCCCGAAGAGCGCTTCATGATCGTGCAACTGCACGAACTGCTCGCCTACCTCGGCCAGAAGGGCGTGATCACCATTCTGGTGAACGCCCAGGCCGGGCTGATCGGCCAGATGCAGACCACGCTGGACGTCAGCTACCTCGCCGACAGCGTGGTGCTGTTGCGTTACTACGAGGTCCGCGGCGAGGTTCGGCAGGCGCTGTCGGTGCTCAAGAAGCGCACCGGCCGCCACGAGCGCACCATCCGCCGCATCGAGATCGGCGACACGGGCCTCCAGGTGGGCGAGCCCCTGAACAACCTGCGCGGTGTCCTGACCGGCGTGCCCCACGAGCTGGGCGAGCCGGTGGATCCGCTGCGCAAAGGCTGACCCCCCTGCATGGACCCGACGCTCGCCCGCCGCGTACTGATGCTGCTGCCCACGCAGCGCGACACCGAGTTGACTTCGGAGGTACTGGCCAGGCACGGGATCGACACCTGGATCTGCCGACAGCACGCAGAGCTGGCGCGTGAGATCGATCGAGGCGCCGCCGCTGTGCTGGTCGCGGAGGAGGCGTTGTTGCAGGGCGCCCAAGCGGTGCTGACGCGCGCCATCGAGCGGCAGCCGCGCTGGTCCGACCTGCCGGTGCTGGTGGTGGCCCGCGATGGCGCGGACTCGGTGCAGGTCGCCGACGCCATGGCGCGGCTGGGCAACGTCACGCTGCTGGAGCGGCCGCTGCGCATCTCGACGCTCGTCAGTACGGTGAAATCCGCACTGCGCGCCCGCGAGCGGCAATACCAGATGCTCACCTACCTGGACGAGCTGGAGCAGGCGCGCGACGCCATCGCCGCCTCCGCGCAGCGCAAGGACGAATTCCTGGCGATGCTGGCGCATGAACTGCGCAACCCGCTGGCGCCGATCCGCAACGCCCTCCACCTGCTGTCCGAACGGGCGGTGCCGGAGGAAGAGCGTGTCGCCCTGCGGGCCATGATGACGCGTCAGGTCGACCACATGGTCAGGCTGGTGGACGACCTCGTGGAGGTCTCGCGCCTCTCGCGCGGGACCATCGAGCTCCGGCGCGAGGCGGTCGAGGTGGCCGACGTGCTGCGCAACGCCATCGACCTCAGCCGGCCGCTGATCGACCAGGGTCGCCACGACGTGAAGCTGGAGCTGCCCGACACGCCGCTGTCGGTCGATGCCGATCCGGTGCGGCTGGCGCAGGTGTTCGGCAACCTGCTCAACAACGCGGCCAAGTACGCGCGCAGCGGTGGTGAGATCCGCATCCGGGCGGGACGCGAGCGCGATGACGTGGTGGTGTCGGTGCGCGACCGCGGTATCGGCATCGAGCCCGACGTGCTGCCGCACGTGTTCGAGCTGTTCACCCAGGGCCGGCGTGAGGCCCACCGCGCGCAGGACGGCCTGGGCATCGGGCTGACACTGGTGCGCAGCCTGGTCGAGATGCATGGCGGTTCTGTCAGCGCATCGAGTGCCGGTCGCGGCCAGGGCTCGGAGTTCGTCGTGCGGCTGCCGCTTTCGGCCACCAGCACCGCCGCCGCCGCCCGACCGTCAGCGGTGGATGCCGGCACCCGGTCCACACCGGGGGCAGGCGAACCGCCCGGGGCGCTGCGTGTGCTGGTCGTGGACGACAACGTCGATGCGGCCCGCTCGCTGGGTATGGTGTTGAAGATGCTCGGGATCGAGCACGAGGTTTGCTTCGATGGCCCGGCAGCGCTGGAGGCGGTGCGCAGGTTGCGGCCCGACGCGGTCCTGCTGGACATCGGCATGCCGGGCATGGACGGCTATGAAGTCGCGCGGCGGATCCTCGACGACCCCGACAACCGGGGCATCGCGCTGGTGGCCGTTACCGGCTGGAGCCAGGTGCAGGACAAGGAACGCACCGGGCAGGCCGGTTTCACCCACCACTTCAGCAAGCCGGTGGACATCGGCGCGCTGCAGGGCCTGCTGGACACGCTGGGCACGTCCATCCCGCCACGGCCCGCTGCGGATGGCGATGAAGAACCGGGCGGCGGAATGCTGAGCCGCGTGGGCTGACGGCGGCGCCGAAGCGCCACCGCCGGGGGCTTCAACGCAGGCGGATGCGCTCGTTCTCCGACAACGTGCCGGGGTCGTTGGTGACCGCGCTGAGCGCGAAGTACAGCGCCTTGCCCATGATGGTGCCGGGGCCGTCCCAGTACTCGGCGCTGTCCACCTCGACCCGGATCAGGCAGAGGTTCGGGTCGTCCTTGCCGCCCGGAAAGAACAGCTTCATCGCCGGCGACCACAGCGCTTCGATCTTCGCGCGGTCACGCACGATCGATGCGCGCCCGGCCACCGACACGTAGGTGTTCTTGCCCTTGGACGCGTACGACACGTTGACGTTCGGGTGGGCGGCGATCTCGTCGACCTTGCCGCTGTCGCATTCGGTGGCGAACCACAGGTCACCGTCGAATTCGACGTCCTGCGTGCCCAGCGGGCGGCTGACCAGCCGTCCGTCCTTGGCAACGGTCGTCATCATGGCGATGTCGACGTCCTGGATCAGTTCGGCAAGGTGGCGGATGTTCTCGGCGCGGTCATTCACGTGGACGGTCCTTCAGTGGGGGAAGGCGCCTATCCAAGCGTGTCACGCGGGAAAAGCGGGTGAACCCGACCGCGCGGGACCGCGCCCGGCCAGTTCCGCTGCCTTCAACGCACGGGGAACGGCCAGCCCGTCAGCGGCGCGAGGACCATGTACAGCCCCACCAGTACCAGCACGCCCAGCAACAGCTTGAGGAGGCCCCCCGCCACCTTCAGCGCGAGGTAGCCGGCAACGACGACGACCAGGATCCCAAGCCAGCTCATACGACCTCCAGATGACGGAACCGCGGTGGCAGCGGGCGCGGCCGCCATGGCCGCATGCACCCACCAGGCGGCCACGGGCCGCACGGACGCCCCATACTGCGCGTGCCACCCCACGCCCGCCACTTCGATGCGCCGCTCTTCATTGCACCTGACCGCCGTTGCCTGCATCGCCCTTGCCCTGGCCGCCTGCCGCGACCCGGGTCCCCCGCCCGGCGGACGCGTGGACGGGCTGCAGCGGCAGGACCTGCGCGTCGGGACCGGCACGCCCGCCCGATCCGGCATGGAGGTCACCGTCCATTACACCGGCTGGAACTTCGACGAGGCCGCCGCCGACCAGCGCGGAACGAAGTTCGACAGTTCGCTGGACCGCGGCGAACCCTTCACCTTCCTGCTGGGCGCCGGCCGCGTGATCCGCGGGTGGGACGAGGGCGTGGCGGGCATGCGCGTGGGCGGCGTGCGGGTGTTGAAGATCCCGCCGGAGCTCGGCTACGGGCGCGCGGGCGCCGGCGGCGTCATTCCGCCCAACGGGTCGCTGGTGTTCGAGGTCGAGCTGCTGGACGCGCAGGCGGCCGACTGACGCGCCGTCCTCGGGGTCAGCGCGCCGCGGCCTGGTAGGCCAGTTCGAACGAGCGCACCCGCGCCCCGTGATCGAAGATGTTGGCCGTCAGCATCAGCTCGTCCGGCTTGTGCCGCGCGACGAACGCGGCGATGCCGGCCGCGACCTCGTCCGGGTCGCCCACGACCGCACAGGCCAGCGCGCGTTCAACGCCCGCCTTCTCCTGCGGCGTCCACCACGACTCGATGTCGTCAATCGGCGGCGGGATCAGGCCCGGCGTGCCGCGGCGCAGGCGGACGAAGCTCTGCTGCTGCGTGGTGAACAGCCGGCGCGCCTCGGCGCCACGGTCGGCCGCCACCACGTTGAGGCCGAGCATCGCGTACGGCGCGTCCAGGCGCGCGGACGGGCGGAACTGCGACCGGTAGACCGCCAGCGCCTCGTCCATCTGGTCGGGCGCGAAGTGCGAGGCGAATGCGAACGGCAGCCCCAGCAGCGCCGCCAGTTGCGCGCTGAACAGGCTGGAACCCAGCAGCCAGACTGGCACGTCGACGCCCGCGCCCGGCACCGCCTGCACGGCCTGGCCCGGTTGCGCCGGCGCGAAGTAGCGCAGCAGCTCCTGTACGTCCTGCGGAAAGCTGTCGGCACCGTCGAAATACCGTCGGAGCGCGCGCGCCGTCGGCTGGTCGGTGCCCGGTGCACGGCCCAGACCCAGGTCGATGCGGCCGGGATGGAGACTGGCTAGCGTGCCGAACTGCTCCGCCACCTGCAGCGGCGAATGGTTGGGCAGCATGATCCCGCCGGCGCCCACGCGGATCGACGACGTGCCTGCGGCGATGTGGCCGATCAGGACGGCGGTCGCGGCGCTGGCGATGCCCGGCATGTTGTGGTGTTCGGCCAGCCAGTAACGCGTGTAGCCCAGGCGCTCGGCGTGGCGCGCCAGGTCCAGGCTGTTGGCGAACGCCTGCTGGACGGTGCTGCCTTCGGTGACGGGGGCGAGGTCGAGGACGGAGACGGGAATCATGGGCGGGCCTGGCGTCGGGGCGGTCCCTTGGATATGGGGGCGGCACCGGGGCAACGCCACCGCCGCGCGCGATCGGGACGCAGTGTTTCGCCGGCAGCCCCGATACGGGACCGGCGCCTGCGCAGCAGCCTCAGCCCGCGCCCGCCTCTTCCTCCACCGGCACCAGGCGCAGGTGGTGGAAGTCGAAGCTGAAATCCGTCAATGGCGACACCGCTTCCATCCGCACCTCGCGCACATCGCCGTCCGCGTCGAGCGCGAAGTTCACGAACGCATCGGCGTTGAGCCAGCGCTGGTCCCAGCGGACGATGAAGGTGTCGTGCTGCCAGTGCTCCAGCGTGCCGATGAGCTGCCCAGTCCGGGTGAACCGCAGTCGCGGCGTGCCGTTCTCGATCTCGACCACGACGTCGCCGTACCACGGGTCGCGATAGCGGCCGGCGTAGTCCGCCAGTGGCAGCGACGGCTTGGACGACGCATCGCGCGCCGCCACGTGCTTGGCCCAATCGTCATCGGAATCGGACTGCGACTTGGCCAGCGCCGCCGCGTAGGCCGCGGTCCAGTCCGTTGGCGGCGCGTCGAGGTAGGCATCGAGCACGCGCAACGTCACCGCGTTGAACGCGCCGCCCAGTTCGGCATTGGTCAGCACGATGACGCCCAGGCCCTCCTCCGGCACCAGCGTCATTCGCGACACCATCCCCGGCCAGCCGCCGGTGTGCCACACCAGCTTCTCGTCGCGGTAGTCCGACAGCTGCCAGCCCTCGCCGTATCCGAGGAAGTTCGGCCGCGCGGGTTCAAGTTCCGGCACCGACGGCTTGGCCACCGGGATCGGCGTGACCACCGACCACATGGCGGCCTGCCGGTCTTCGCTGACAAGGCGCTTGGCGCTCTCGCCCTCGCCTTCGATCACGCCAGCGGCCAGGTGCACCCGCATCCACCTGGACATGTCCAGCACGTTGGCATACAGCCCGCCGGCCCCGGACACGTTGGCCCAGCTCAAACGCGGAGCCGGCACCAGGTCCTTGAAGTCCGCACGCGAGTGGCCGGTCGCCACGTTGTCGCCGGGGCGCAGCGCATCGCTGTTGAAGCGCACCGCGTCCATGCCCAGCGGCTGGAAGATGCGCGTGCGCAGGAAGGCGTCGAACGGCATGCCCGACACCTCCTCCACCACCAGCTGCGCCACGCCGTACAGGATGTTGTCGTAGGCGTACCTGCCGCGGAACGGCCCGTCCAGCGGGACGTCCTTGAGCCGTTGCGCCACTTCGCGGGTGGTGTAGTCGGTGCCCGGCCAGTACAGCAGGTCGCCCGCGCCCAGGCCCAGCCCGCTGCGGTGCGCCAACAGGTCGCGGATGCGCATTTCGTGCGTGACGTACGGGTCGGCCATGCGGAACCACGGCAGGTGGTCGATCACGCGGTCGTCCAGCTCCAGCTTGCCTTCGTCTGCAAGGATCGACAGTGCGGTGGCGGTAAACCCCTTGCTGATCGACGCGATGGCGAAGAGCGTTTGGGGTTCGACCGGTGCGGCGCGTCCCAGCTCGCGCACGCCGTAGCCGCGCGCCAGCACGACCTCGCCATCCTTGACCACGGCCACGGCGATACCCGGCACTTCAAACGTCTCGCGTACGCCCTCGACATACGCGTCGAAGTCCGACAGCGCCTCCGGCAGCGTCGCGTCCGTGGTCGCGCCCGCCTGCGCGGACGCCGCGGCTGGAGCCAGCAGGCACAGCGCCAGCATGGCGCCGGCATGGAAGCGCGCAGCGCGCAGGTCGATCGTCATCGTTGGATCCCCAGGGCCTCCGCGGTACCGCCCGCGTTGCGACCGCCGACGATACAAGCTCGCCGTGCGGCCTGCAGCCCGGCTTGATCGGACGCCGGCGGCGGGGCGCCGCACCCGCGCTGGCACAATGTGGCGCCCCGCCTAGGACCCGCCGA
>CBIHLN010000064.1:0-14738 GCA_966210725.1 uncultured Lysobacter sp.
GACCAGCACCGGCTGCGTGCCCGCCCCCGCCGCCGCCACGCCCAGCACCAGACTGGCGGTGGAGACGATGCCGTCGTTGGCGCCCAGCACCGCGGCGCGCAGCCAGCCGGTGCGATGGGTCCGATGCCGCTCGCTATGCCGCATGCCTCTACCCTCCGGAAGGGAGACCACTCCGCCGCGCGATCAGCAGCGCCGCCGCCACGCAGCCACCGAAGATGCCGCCCTCCAGCAGGCCCAGTGCGGCCTGCGCCAGCGGACCGGGTTGCGGCGCGCCCAACAGCGCGCCCAAGGGGGTCATGTCCAGCCGCGCGCCCTCGAAGGTCGCGGCCACGCGCGCCAGGCTGCTCGCCATCAGGCTGCCGCCGGCCAAAGTGATCAACGCGCCGGCGACGCCGGTCGAGAGGGCGGCGCCCCACGCCGGGCGCCAGCCGCGAGTGCGGTCCAAACCGCCGCCGAGCACCACGCCCAGCGCCACCGCGAACCCGATGGCGGCGCCCTCCAGCCCGCCGGTAATGCCGGTCGGCGCGCGGCCCACCAGCAGGGTGAACGTGTCCGAGCCCAGCAGCCGCACCAGTCCGCCCACGACCAGACCGCCCATCGCGCCGCCCGCCAGCGTGCCGCCTGCGCCGCGGCCGAGCAGCCGCCCGCCGGCCATGCCCAGCCCGACGCCCATCGCGCCGGCCATGCCGACCGCTACGCTCAATGCCATCAACACCATCAGCACCGACACCGTGCCCAGCGCCTGCGACTGCGGCGCACCCGCCAGCGCCGAGCCGTACAGCAGCCCGCCGATCAACCCGGCCGCGGCACCGCCGGCCGTGGCGGCCGCGCCGTCGATCAGCACGCGCGCCAGCGCCGGGCGTGCGTCGGCGCTGCGCACGCCAGGCGCGGAGGGCGTGAAAGGGGTGGCCGGTGCTGGGGCAGGCGGCGCGGAGGCGGCGGCGGTCGCGTCGTCCTGCACCGGGGCGACGAACACGTACCCGTGCCCGGCCACCGTGCGGATGAAGCGCGGATGGCCGGCGTCATCGCCCAATGCCTGCCGGATCGCCTTGATGCCCTGGGTGAGCGCGGCATCGGTCACCACGCTGTGCGTCCAGACCTCGTCGAAGAACCTCTGCTTGCCCACCAGTTGTCCGTGCGCGCGCACCAGCAGCACCAGCGCGTCGAAGTAGCGGGCATTGAGCGCGACCGGCGCACCGTCGCGCGTCAGCGTGCGCGCGCCGGTATCCAGCACGAACCGGTCGAACCGCAGGCGGGTGGCCGTCGATGGCGGCGCGGCAGTGTCGGGGGTGGCGCTCACGGAAGACGGGTGGCCGCTGGAGGACCCGGGCATCCTACTCCGACGACCGCGCAGCCCATCCGCGTCAGGCACCGGCGCGCGCGGCGCGGTGGAACAACCCTGCCGAGACCAGCCACATCACGGCGAAGAAGCCGTTGAGCACCAGTTGCCGTACCACCTCCATCCAGCCGTCGGCATGGACGATCCCGGTCACGGTTGCCACGGCCGCCACCAGCCCCTGCGCGGCGGCCGTCGCCAGCAGTGCCAGCGTCATGCCACGTGCGCGGTACCGGGCCAGCAACGCGCCGACGAACCCCACGGCATACACCCCGACGTACATCAGGTTCAGCGGGTTGTCTTCGGGCCCGATGATGCCGACGGCCAGGCTCACCCAGGCCATCAGGAACGCCGCCACCACCGCCACGCCCACCGCCGCGCGGTAGGCCCGGTTGCCCGACATCCACGCCGCCAGCTCGTACGTGCCGCACGCCGCCGCCAGCAGCGCGCCCATCACGACGAAGTCGAACGCGTGCCAGTCCCAGCCCTCGGCACCGAAGTGCATCGCAACCGCCGGCACCATCAGCAGCCCCGCCGCCGTACCCCAGATCGCCCAGCGCAGGCGGTTGCGCCTGCGCCCCGTACCGCCACCTGCCATCGGATCCGTCGCCATCGTCGTCTGCCCCCTCATGGATGAGGCCCGCACGCTATCCGGCGGCGGCATGAGGGGCATGAGGTCCGCCTGAGCATCCTGTGAGCATCCGCACGCCGTGGGCCCGGCGAAGGGTCCCGCCGGCCTACTCCGCTTCGAACCGCCGGATGTCGGCCAGCAAGGCCTGCGCGCTGCGCACCCCGCAGCCTGCGTTGTCGGCATCGATGGCATCGGCGAAGCGGTGGCCGCGGCGGCGCAGCCGGCGGAAGCCCCACACGGTCCCGGCCAGCCCGGCCACGCCCACGGCCACGTTGGTCCACAGGAACCACCCGGCAATGTCGGCGCCCGTGAAGTGCTTCAGCAGCACCTCCACCAGCGGCAGCCACAGCACCCAGAACGCCAGCCCCAGCAGCGGCGCCATGCGCGTGCGCCAGTACTGCAGCACGCCCAGGTACTTCTGGATGGTCAGCACCGGTTGGGCGTAGTTGATCCGCACCACCAGCAGCAGCTCGGTGACGGCCGACACCACCAGCGCCACGGCCCAGGCGTGCATCAGCAGGCCCGACACCAGCGCGGCGGGCGCGTCCAGGTGCGCCAGCCAGAATCGGGCGAAGAAGACCGTGCACGCGATACCGACGGCGGCCTGCACCGCCTGCCCCATCAGCACCGGACGCAGCCGGGCCTTGGCCTTGTCGACACGCGATTCGGTGGCCAGTTCCAGGTTCAGCGCCTGCTGGGCGTCCAGCTTGCGCTCCAGTGCCTGCCAGCTGCGGCGCAGGTCGTCCAGTTCGAGTTCGGCGTTCATGTCAGCCCTCCTCCGGGCACAGGCGCTCCCGCAGCCGCTGCTTCAGGCGGCCGATGCGGGTGGCGACGTTGGTTTCGGTCAAGCCGAGGATCTCGGCGATCTCGCGGTGGCTGCGCGCATCCAGGTACAGCAGCAGCAATGCACGGTTGAGCGGGTCGAAGCCGGCGATCAACCGCTGCAGCGCCTGCAGCGGCAGGGCGTCCTCCGCGCCCTGCCCGCTTTCGACGATGTGTTGCGTCTCGTCCAGCGGCACGTGGTGGGCGTCGTGCCGGCTGCGGCCGCGCAGGTGGGAGATCGCCACGTTCAGCGCAATCCGGTACATCCACGTCGCCAGCGGTCGGCCCGGGTCGTACGACGGCCATGCACGCCACAGCTGCGCGGCGATCTCCTGCGCCAGGTCGGCCCGGTCCTCCGCATCGCGGCTGTAGCTGTGGGCGACCTTGAACACCAGGCCGCGGTGGCGCTGAAGCACGTCGGCGAATTCCGCGCGCGATGCGGCGTCCTTCATGGGTGCGGCAATCTCCATGTCCCGTCCGGTGGCGGCGCGTTTGCGCCCTCGTGCCAGATGATTCGGACGCAGGCGCCGGATATCACAGCGGCGTCAATACCGCCGCGCGTGCCACAGGCTGGCGACCAGCGCGGCCAGCACCGCTGCCACCAGCACGACGGCCGGCACCCACTCCGGCGCTTCCGCCGGCACCAGCCAGACCAGCCCCGCCGCGGCCACCGATGCCAGCGCCACGGCCTGCCCGGCGAACACGTTGGCCGGGTACCAGACCGCGTCGCTGGCGAGCGTCTTGCGCGTGCGGAAGCCGTAGAACAGGTTGCGCGGCACCCGCCGCAGGATCAGCGGCACGCTGAGCGCCGCCACCAGCAGGCACGCCATCGAGATCGCCAGTCGCATGTCCATGACACCCCTCCTATTGACCGCGATTGCACGCCGACCCGCGGCTCAGTCGTAGCGCTCCATGTCGCCCCGCAGTTCGACCCACGGGTGCCGGCGCGACTCGTACACCTCCACCTGCGGCGGCGGGAACGTCGGGTCGGCGAAGGCACCGACCGGGATCGCCACCGCATCGGGCACCGCGTTCATCAGGTAGTACACCGTGTCGCCACAGTCCGGGCAGAAGTGGAACCGCGCCGTGGTGCCTTCGTCACCGGTGCGGGCGAACTGACGACTGGGCCCGTCGAGGGTCACGGCGTCCAGCGGAAACCGCGCCTGCGCCGCGAACACGCTGCCCGTGCGCCGCTGGCACGCCAGGCAATGGCAGACGGAAATCCGGACCGGCGCCCCGCGCGTGCGGGCGGTGAGCTTTCCACAGGTGCAGGAGGCAAGGCGGTCGGTCATGGTGGGCTCCGGTTCGATACAAATCGTGAGTATCGATTCTGGCGCCAAAACGAGGCTCTCGGGGACGACCTGACGACCACCCGGGTCGGTCAGCGTGCGCCGTCGCGGGCGGTTCTCCCAGGCAACACACCGATGGCCCTCAACCACGACTCAACGAGCGCAGGCCAGGCGGCGCCGACCGGATGTTCCATCCTGCGCAATCCAAACGCATGGCCCCCTTTTGCAAAGAGATGCACCTCGCTGGGAACCCCGGCCGCATCCAGTGCGCGGGCATAGACCGTGCTGTTGCAAACCGGATCGACATCGTCATCCCAGGCGTGCAGCAGAAACGTGGGTGGCGTATCCACCGAGACATTGATCGAGGGCTCCAGAACACCCCCCTGTCTGCAGAGATGCCCCGGGTAGAAAGCGATCGCAAAATCGGGACGACTGCTCAGCGCGTCCACCGCATCAATAGGCGCATAGGCCGGATCCACGATGGTGCTGGTCTGCGCCGCCAGGAACCCGCCTGCCGAGAACCCCATCACCCCGACCTTGGTCGGGTCGATACGAAGCGCATGCGCCTTGGACCTGACAAGCCTGACAGTCCGTTGGGCATCCTGGAGCGGGTTGCACGGGCACTCACCGGGCCAGTGATGGCTCTCCCGCGCCGGCACGCGGTACTTGAGTAGTACGCAGGTGATCCCTTTCGAGGTGATCCAGTTACAGATCTCCGTGCCCTGCTTCGTGACAACAACGGCCCTGAACCCGCCGCCGGGAAACACCACGATCGCCGCGCCACTGTTCTTTCCCTTCGGCGGGAACACGGTCATCGTCGGAACCGAAACGTCCCAGGCGGCTTCCGACGTCGACCCTTCGAGCGCATCGGGTGTTTGAGCGATCTCGATCCTCTCCGGGTCGCTCGCTCTGACGCCATTGTCCGGCGCTGCGCCCGGCCAGATCGGGGTCTGCTCCAGATGGCGAGGCGGCTGCCACGGCCCCGGCGCCCAACGGCTTTCGTCACTGCGCTTCGTTGACTCGGTAACACCCTCCTCAGGAGGGCCAAGACGTCCACTTACAGCCGGTGCCACGACTGACATCGCGGCAAGCACCAGAAGGATGGCCCAGGCGTTCCGGAGCATGCTTTACCTCATGTTGCCCGGTCAGGCAGCGGTGCGATTACGGGCACGCCACTCTTGCTGTTCAACGCCTGAGTTAAGCGGTGTCGGCTTGACGGATGTGTCAGGCCGCATCGCCCAATGCGCCGTAACGGAATCGGTGTATCAATCTCTTTATGCCGCTGCTTCCAAAGACCAGCCAGGCCGCCAGCGCCAACTCTGCGAGCGTCGTGACTATGCTGGCAATCTCCTCCGGGCCCCACGCGTAGTGCTCAACCTGCATTCGACGTATGAGCAGGAATCGGGTAATCCAATAGATCGCATCTGGAACGGCGTACGCCAGCACCCACACACCCAGAAGTGTCAGTCCTACGGACAAAGCCGCCGAAGAACTCATGGCTTCCTCGGATCTTGGCTCCTTCATCACGGGCAGGAGCTTCCTCGCAATGGTGAGCGGGAAGAACCAGAGAAGCGCACAGATCGCAATTGCGCCGAGGAGCACGACGGCCACCAACGCTATATATGGGCCGTAGTCCCCTTGGGGTAGAAGCGCTGCAGCGCTTGGGATTGACCGCGCTGTCGTCACCAGCAGGAACACGGCAAACAGCCGCGAAGCAATCGCAACCAGATCTTCCCGACTCACTTCTCTCTCCCCTTACGGCCTAACACCAGAATTCAATCGACCCGCGAAGCGGGCTCGGCTTGAATAGGCTGTTAGGTCTCAACTTTGACATCCGCAAACCCAGCGGCCCGAAGTACGTGCACTACCTTACCCACTATTGGATCTCCGGCCGATGCCTTGTTCTTTCCGAGGAGCTCTTGCGCGAAGCTGCGGTGGCGCTCAAGCATCACATGCCACTCCCCGAAGTTGGCGCGACTCGGATCTTCCCCCGAGTTTCCCGCCACGCACATGACGTAGGAAACGCCTTGATACTCGGCCTGATTGGCCCAGCCGAAGTCCTCCATGCAAATGACATCTGCGTCGACGCCCGCTTCAGAGAGCGCCAAGACAAGCCACTTTGAGAAATCTTCGCCGAAGCAACAGTCATTGATGAAGTCGGAACCGACTACAGACAAGTTGAATCGGTCAGTTTTGCAGCTGACATCTATGATCACGAGGCTCTTCCCATTGAGCCCTAGCGCCAGATTTGAGCCGACCCGCGAAGCGGGTTCGGCCTGAATGAATTCTAGGCCGCGAGCCATTACCCACGTGGATCGCCAAGCTCGCGGTTGAGGGCTATTGCAGCCGCTACCAACTGCCTGGTTCGAGCATTGCCAATAGTGTCTCCCTCTACGAGAACGATCGTGGCCATCTCGTACTTGCCCCCGGGCTTAAGACGCTCATCGATATCCCGCAGCCTTTTGCCGCGCCAGAACCCAAGAAGAACCCGACGGTCCTCGGCCCTGATGAGCAGGACAGGACCGTTGTGGAAATAGACGAGATGCCCCCATTTGATCTGCTCCTCCATGTTGCCAGAACCAAGCGCGGCCTTTCGGAGACTGGTCACCAATGTCTTGCGCCAGCCATCGAGAGCGCGAACATACGCGTCTGGGGATTCTGCCGGCGCGGATTTCTTCATAGCCGCCTGACACCAGAATTGAGCCGTGCGCGAAGCGGCGTCGGCTTGGACAAACTGTTAGGAGCCGGCTAACGGCACTGACGTGCCTGGTGCGAGCGCGAGGCCGCTGAGCCTGAGATTATCAAGCTCGTCCTCGCCTGCCACGGACACCTCTATGTCACCGAGGCCCGAGGCTCCGGCATAGTCTGACGACATGTGGAAGTGCTGTTGCGGATCCTGCTGCAGCTGCCCTAGCAACTGAATCAGGCGCTCGATCTCGGCAGGCCTTAATGCCAACCGCAGGCCATGCCATCCGTTGTTCCAGTCCTCTAGCTCGGCATGCATAAGTGCGTGTTCCGGGGCCTAACGCCTGAGTTTATTAGCCGCGCCGCGAAGCGGCGTCGGCTTGGACGAATTGTTAGGTGCGCAGCCCGGAAGTCGAAAATGCGGCCCAAGACCCCAGCCGGTGCTTGCGCGCCAGGTGGCGATAGTACGCCGCCATGATGAGCCCGAAGGCGGCGCCAGTGATCAGCGCGACCCACAGTGCTTCATTGGCCGGCATTTCCCTCGAGCCGCGGTTACCAAGTAGCCAGGCGCCGACCGCGAACAGAGGGCCAAACAGGCCACCCGCGACGAGCGCGAGTGGCAAGAAACCCAAGAACGGAGGCGGCGGAAGCTTGATGCCCATGGACCAAAACAGGCGCCACGCAGGCGGGAAGGCAGTGGTCTCGCCTACTCCACGAGCGACCATGTGCTGCTTGTAGCTTTCGAGTTTGCTGGACTGTTTCATGCCCACCTAACGCCTGAATTAAGCCGCACCGCGAAGTGGCGTCGGCTTGGATGAATTGTTAGCGAGCAGAGACACGCCAATGCAACCCGCGACTGCCCGCCTTGTGAATGCCGACAAACATGGATGTGGGCGACACGTCTGTGGGGCAACTATAGAACGTGTACGAGCTTTCAAGGTCGGCTTGGGACGGCCACCACGATGGGCCAAAGCGCGATGGGGTAACGGCAGAAGCTGAAACAGCCTGACATTGGCTGGGTGGACGCCACCTAGCGGTGCTTGAGATGTTGAACGCTAGAGCGCTCTCATTTGTGTCCACATCATGGATATGACGAAGGTCGGTCGAGCTGGCAGGGAGCCACTCAGGGATCCAGCCGCTAGAAACTCCGCCGCGTGAAGCCGCCGTAGCCATATCTGGGTATGAAGTCTCCGCGACCTCTATCAGGTCGCAGCCTGTCAAAGCTGCAACGAAGACAACAGCAAGTTGCAACGATCTTCCCATGCCCGCTAACACCAGAGTTAAGCCGCGCCGCGAAGCGGCGTCGGCTTGGACGAATTGTTAGGCCCCGGCGCGACTCCGCTGAGTGAGCCGGCGAGCAGGAGCAGCCCTACGATGCCAACCAGCGGGGCGATCGTGGCCCAATAGACAATACCCGGCAAAGCTAGCGCAGCAAGAAGCGCGGCAATAACGCCAGCCGCAATTAGGGCGGCTCCCGTGACGCGAGCCCAGCGGGGTAGCGTGAAGAACCGCGGTCCTAGCCATATGCGAGCTCCGCCGCCAAACAGGCCAGCGATCCCCGACAGTCCGAGCAAGAACAGCCAAGGCTCTCGCGGCCCGGCGATGACCAGAATGAGCGCGAAGGGACCAAGCAGGATGGTCGCGAGGACGGCAACGCCGGCGAACACAGTACGAACGCCCTTCTTATCCATCCAGTTGGCGATTCTTCTGAACAAGGGGCCTAACACCTGAGTTAAGCCGCGCCGCGAAGCGGCGTCGGCTTGAACGAATTGTTAGGTGACGCACCACCCCGCCGCACGCCACACGTTGCCGCTTGAGCTTGCCACAGGCGCCTGATCCCGAACCCCTGGCCCGGCCCGCTGACAACCGCCACCACGTTCTTTCGCACCTCACATGCTGAGGCCGCCCCGCACAGAAGATTTGTAGTGGCTTAAGGCTCGCCCCCGCTTCTCGTCGATCGCGGAGCGATCCGAAAATTTTTCTCGAGCCCTGCCTGCTTCGCTGCTTCTAGGCCGACTCTGGCTCTTCCTCAGTTCGCGGCAGGCTGCGGCGCGACACCTAACACCAGAATTAAGCCGACCCGCGAAGCGGGTTCGGCTTGAATGAATTGTTAGAGCCCCTGAGCCGACGAACGTGCAGCCAGAAGGCAAGGGCTGCAAGGCCAATACCCAGAAGAGCGGCTCCGTAGGAGGCAAACAGGAGCTTTGTGGCGATCTGACAGGCTGGCTCAGGGTGCTCCAGGGAACTTGGACCGCAGTACCAGAAGCGCAAAGAAGCGGTGGAAGCAGCGGAGAGGAACGTGTAACCGGCAGCGCCGAAGGCTGTCAGTGCCGCAAGACCCGCAACCCAAACTGGTACTGATCTAGTTCTCATGGGCGCTAACACCTGAATTAAGCCGAGCCGCGAAGCGGCTTCGGCTTGAATGACTTGTTAGGCGGCTGCACCCGCAACGCCGCCCGCTTCTGTGGTGCGGCGCGACCACCTGCGCACAACGATGACACGAAGAGCTTCCGTGACCGCCAGAAATGTAAGCACAAGAGCAGGCGGGAGTGTGACGCCAATGGCGGACAGACCGACGAACAACGGGAAAAGCGTGGGCAGAACCAAGAGAACCCGCAATGGAAAGAGCACGTAGTTGAGCCACGCCAGCGTTGCGCGCTGGAAGAGCAACGCGACGCCACATACAAGGATGGTGAGATAGATGGCCAAGATCACCGCGACCTGCAACGATGCGTTTGGCAGCCCGAACGCAACGGCGCTTTGCCAAAGGCTGGCTGGCGCAACGCCGCCTAACGCGCCCAAGGCGGACCAAGCCACATACCCCAGATCAAGGGCTCCGATTGCGATTATGGATCTTTGGAGGGATGTCATGGTCGCCCCGCTCTTGCTGCCGCCTAACACCTGAGTTAAGCCGCGCCGCGAAGCGGCGTCGGCTTGGACGAATTGTTAGGCAGCAGCGAGCTTACTGCCACCGAACTGCCCGCCCGAGCTTGGCTACCAAAGCTGCAGCGGCTTCCTCTGCCGTTTGGTGGCCGGAGGTATCGGGCCAAGTGGGTTCTTCAGGTTGGCCAGCCTCCCCGACACGCCCGTAATGCAGCCAGCCATCTGGCCCCATTGGCATCGGCTCTTCACCGGGTTCTAACTGATCGTCGGCCGCAGCGAGCGAATGCCACCAGTCGTAGTCGAGGCCGATGATGTCCACCGCCGCGGTACGGAGGAGCCCGTTCCTCACACGTCCGACTTTCACGATGCGAAGAGCCATGTCTGCTGCCTAACACCTGAATTAAGCAGACCCGCGAAGCGGGTTCGGCTTGAATGAATTGTTAGAGCTCAGCCCGAGGACCAGCATGGAACTCATACGTGAATGCATCTGGATAGTCGCAGGCCACGTAATGGAAGTTGTCTAGGGCATCGCAAAGTGCATACCCGAGCATGGCAATGCACTTTTGTTTGGATGAGGAGTACACGAGCTCGTAGTCAGTCTCAGGTACGACGCGCAAGCCCTGGAAGATCGAGTAGATCGCACCCCACAGTGCGCAGATGCGATCGTCTGTCATGCCAATGCGGCGAACATCCTTTGAGTGAACGCCGCCTCGAAGCTCTTGGTGGCTCTTGGAGCCGAACATGGTGGTAAGCACATGCCCGAGTGGAACGTTGGCTAGCTTTTCGTGTCGGACAGAAATCTTGTGGAGTTGCTCTAGGTAGAAGTGCAAGTCCGTCTTGGCGTTTGCTAGGAAGGATTGATCTATCTGATGCTTGTTAAATGCGACTTGGGATGAGAGCTGGCCGGAAATTATTAGAAGAGTGATGAACGCGGCGACTGGTGCATAGATGCCGCCGACATACGCTCCGAACTCACTCCAGCGAGTGTGCTCCGCGGACAGAGAGCCCCCGAACCGAAACATATAGACGAGCACCGGCGAGATGAGCAGGCCGAGAGTTGCAATTGCGCCGAGTACAAGTAGCGAGCGGCGGGATAGTTTCATGCTGAGCTCTAACACCTGAGTTAAGCCGCGCCGCGAAGCGGCGTCGGCTTGGACGAATTGTTAGCTTGCGCCCGCCCCGTGCGCGCGACGCCCGTAGCGTGCGCTTGAAGGAACGTGCAAGCGCTTGGGTCTGATACCGCGACCATAGGCTCTGTGGTGAGGTACTCGGCGATCTGTGCGGCTGCCTCGGATGAGGAGAACTCGACCAAGCTGCGCCTGCTTGCTGGAAGGCAAAGCACCGGCTCTGAGAACGTGCGCTCGACTAGTGCCTGCAGCCGGCTCAGATCAGTGGCCAAGCCGTCCCCAACCAATACGTACTCCTCACCCCCGTGCTTATCCCAGACGACATGGCTCAGGGCCGCGTGGAACTTGCTGTAGAAGAGCCGACTATCCATCAAAGCAAGCTAACGCCTGAATTAAGCCGACCCGCGAAGCGGGTTCGGCTTGAATGAATTGTTAGGCGCCAGCATGCCGCACCGAGACGACAACTGGAACAGAATCTGCCGAATGGTCAGGATCATTTGGTAGGGGCTCGAAGTGGGAGTGGTATCCAGACTGAACATCTGGCGGGAACTCAAACCAGCTTGCGAATTTAGACAGCGAACCATCCGAACCGGACACGACTAGCTGCGAATGTGTGGCCGACACCAGTGTCTGGCCCGCCGATCGCTCAATGGTCATGGCGGTTAGTGTGCGAGGATATGGGCTTGGATCGACGGCTGAGGTGGGCAGGCTGGTTGAACGCTCAGCGGAGCTCACAAGCGCGGAAATAGTGAGGCTGACCTCGCGGAGCTCATCGACGGTTCCGCTAACTTCGATCTCCAGATCATCTGCTCGGATCGCGATCATGTTGGTCTGGCGCCTAACGCCTGAGTTAAGGGGTGCCGCGAAGCGGCATCCCCTTGAACGAATTGTTAGGCCGCTAGCGGTACGAGTGAAATCTGACCTGCGACCCATACACCACCTCCCCGCTCCTCACTCGCGCCTCCAGTGCATCGAGTTGCCGGAAGATGGAGCGGAAATGCCGATGCCAGTGTATGGCTTGATAGGCCCCTAGCGCAGGAAATACTGCGAGCGCCCACCAAGTGGCGGCTAGCCTCTCTGGGCCGTACACCACGTAGACGAGCGCTGCCATAAGCAGACCGCCCGCGAGCCCCGCCAGAACAGAAATTGAGACAGCACGCCGCGCGTCGCGCCTTGTGATGGTGCGCACACGCTCCACCGATTGGGTGTCAACGACGTCGGAATCTTCCATAGCGGCCTAACACCAGAATTAAGCCGACCCGCGAAGCGGGTTCGGCTTGAATGAATTGTTAGGCGACCGTGCCACGAATGTACGCACCCAAAGCTACGGCCGCCGAGATGCCGGCAATGATAGCGGCGACCCAAGCTGCGCGCGCCGACGACTTGGCCGCAGCAGTGAGGCGTCCGTTTCGACGTTCCTCGAGCAGGTGCAGTGCAACCCACTTCCGCTGGGACGAGTCCTTCTCCGTGACAAAGTCATAAAGCTCACGATCCGAGAGCTTCTCTAGCTGGGCGTACTCAAGTTGTTTCATAGGTCGCCTAACTACCTGAGTTAAGTTGCACCGCCCGGTGGCGGTGGCCGAAGGCGATGTTAGCCCGATCTTTCCCGAAGAGGTCGAGCCACGAAGCGGTGTCGACTTGAACGACTAGTTAGACAACAAGAGTGGTGCGCCGCCGGGGAGTGCACCCGCATTCGGATCTCCATGAAAGCGGCCGACGCGACCAGGTTGCGTCTCTACAGACAACAAAGCGCCTGCGCTCGCCGGTCAACGCCGTTGTCCTGCGAGCGCAGGCGCTTTGTTGATTCTGCCCGACGATGCAGCCGGGTCAATCAGGCAAGTTCGCTTTCTCGTGTCAGGCAGCTGCGCACTCCGACGGGCGCGCCGCTCTTGTTGTTTAACACCAGAATTAAGCCGACCCGCGAAGCGGGTTCGGCTTGAATGAATTGTTAGGCCCCGTACCTGCCTGAAATAAAGGGCCGACTGGATAAGCGCAAATAGAGTAGCAAGAGCACCCGCAGCAGAAGCAGCCATGCGCCTACGGCCAGAGCCACAACCAGCCAAACTGGCAAATGGCTATGGCTGAAGAGTGGGACAGCGGTGCCGAAAGCTACCAAGAGCGAAAGCATCACCAGGCTGAAGGAGACTGGCCAAGGCAGCCGGTTGGATTGACCGCAGTGTGGACACTCGATGGCTACAGACCATGAGTAAGACGGCACCAAATCCATGAAGGTAGGCGAGGAAGCCTTTGAACACTTGGGGCAAGAGATTGGCAACCTACAAGCTCCAAAAGGGGCCTAACACCTGAGTTAAGCCGCGCCGCGAAGCGGCGTCGGCTTGGACGAATTGTTAGGCGAGCGCACGGGCTGCTACCGAACGCCGCGGCCACAACAACACCAACGCGGGCGGAAACATGAGCCAGAAACCAGAGACTGGCATGAGCACCACACCGCAAGCGGCGAGTGCCAGCAAAACGATGCCTAGCGACTTGGGCAGCGGATGACTGCTGCGCTCAAGTGCCGAAGCAGCGAGACCAAGGGCGAGAGTGAGCAGGCCGAAAAGTAAAAACCAGCTCGCGGCAGAGTTGAGCGCACTGCGAAGGCCCGAACCGACGATGCCGCTCGCAGCCATCGAGGCATATACCTTTCCGTAGGCTGCAACCGCGAATGCGGTGTGCAGGATGGACACACCTACCAGCCACTTTCCGATCCAGTTCTTCACCACAACTCCTTGTATCTGAGGTGACGCAGGCTGAAGGCCGCGACAAGCTGTTACATGTGCCATTGGTGCTGCCATAGCCGCCTAACACCAGAATTAAGCCGACCCGCGAAGCGGGTTCGGCTTGAATGAATTGTTAGGCCCCGTACCTGCCTGAAATAAAGGGCCGACTGGATAAGCGCAAATAGAGTAGCAAGAGTACCCGCAGCAAAAGTAGCCATGCGCCTACGGCCAGAGTCCCAACCAGCCAAGCTGGCAAATGGTTGTGGCTAAAGAGTGGTACAGCGGTGCCGAAAGCTACCGAGAGCGAAACCATGACCAGGCTGAAGGAGACTGGCCAAGGCAGCCGGTTGGATTGACCGCAATGTGGACACTCGATTGATACGGACCATGAGTAAGACGGCACCAAATCCATGAAGGTTGGCGAGGATACCTTTGAACACTTAGGACAAGAGATTGGCAACCTACAAGCTCCAAACGGGGCCTAACTACCTGAGTTAAGTTGCACCGCCCGGTGGCGGTGGCCGAAGGCGATGTTAGCCCGATCTTTCCCGAAGAGGTCGAGCCACGAAGCGGTGTCGACTTGAACGACTAGTTAGACAACAAGAGTGGTGCGCCGCCGGGGAGTGCACCCGCATTCGGATCTCCATGAAAGCGGCCGACGCGACCAGGTTGCGTCTCTACAGACAACAAAGCGCCTGCGCTCGCCGGTCAACGCCGTTGTCCTGCGAGCGCAGGCGCTTTGTTGATTCTGCCCGACGATGCAGCCGGGTCAATCAGGCAAGTTCGCTTTCTCGTGTCAGGCAGCTGCGCACTCCGACGGGCGCGCCGCTCTTGTTGTTTAACACCTGAGTTAAGCCGCGCCGCGAAGCGGCGTCGGCTTGGACGAATTGTTAGGCGGCTGGCGGCGGACTACAAACGCGGCCACGCTACAGACCAGCCACCAGAACGCTATGAAGTACCCGCCGAAGAATACGGCCCCGCTGTAAGGGCTGCCAGGCTGGATGGCGAAGCGGGATGACACCGCGGGGAGGCCGGACTGCAACAGCCAGAGCGGCGGGCCAATGAAGATGTCGCGGAGCCAGTGGGCGACAAAAAGCCCTCCGTCCGCGGCAACTGCAGTGCCTAAGAAGGCTGCGGCGCAGACGAACCCGACAACCGTAGCCTCGAATAGCTGCTTCATCTGTTCCTGCCGCCTAACTACCTGAGTTAAGTTGCACCGCCCGGTGGCGGTGGCCGAAGGCGATG
>CBIHLN010000065.1:0-14608 GCA_966210725.1 uncultured Lysobacter sp.
TGTCGGGGTGGAGCAGCGCGGCCAGCGCGCGTGCACGCTGGTTGCTGTGGGTCAGTCCGCCGTCGGGCGAGACCAGCAGCACCGCGGTGTCGGCCACGTCCAGCGCCCAGAGCATGTCATCGCTCCAGGCAGCGCGGTCGGCAGGGGGGGTGTTCGAGGTGGGAAGCGGAGTCCGGGGGTCGTTCATCCGATACCGAGGCAGCGTGCCTGCGGGCGGGCGCCCGCATGTCCAGCGGCATCGTACACGCCGGTGGACTCCACGCGGCCCAGGTGTCGCAGGGCCCAGGTCACTTCACGCCGGCGCCGCGACAGCAGCACGCTGTTGGCGCGGTTGAGTTCGCTCAGCATCGCCACGCGGTCACTGGCGTGGCCGTGCAGCGGTTGCGATTCGACCCGGCGCAGGGCGATCAGCTTGGCCTGGGTCGAGTTGAGCAGCGCATCGACATCATGCTCCAGCAGCGCGCGGCGCTCGGCCTGCAGCGCCTGCTCCAGGCTGTCCAGGGCATCGGCCACCACTGCCGGGTGCACCGCTTCGGGGGGCGGCGATCCGGCAGGGGTGGACACGATCGAACGGTTCATGGCGGCCTGGTGCATGGGGGCACTCACTGGGTCAGGGCGTTCTCGAGGTCGAGCATGCGGGTGGCGATCTGCTGCGGGTCCACGCGGTAGCTGCCATCGGCAATCGCCGCGCGGACCTCGTTGACGCGGGCGACGTCCAGCCCGGCCGGGGCGGACCCCAACTCGCGCTGCAGCGCCTGCAGGCCGGCAGCCTCGCCGGTCAGCCGCATGGTGTCGGCCGCGGTGGGTGCCGTCACCGGCTGGGTGCGGTCCTCGCCCGCGCGCTGCGCCGGCCCGGCCGTGGTCAGGTCCGCCGGCCGCGTGGGGGGCAGTCCGCCATCGATCTTGTGGGTCATTTCACGCTCCTGGTGACTCGGTCGACCACGTTGACGGCCGTCCCACCGGGAACTTTAGGGCATCCATGAACAGCGCCGGGCGCGCCGACCCCGCGCGGGGGACCGGCCGGAGGCGGCCACGTGCAGCGTGGCGTCATCGCACCTCCACCACCCCGGCACCGACCACCCGGCCCCGCACGACGCGGCGCGATTCGGTGTTCTCCACCGACACCGTGCCGCCGGCGCCCGGCTGGCCCAGCACGCGGCCGGCCACGCGCACCTCGACCCCGCCGATGCGCGACAGCAGCACGACCGGGTCGCCCCGCCGCAGCAGTTCGCCCGTGGCCACGTCCCCGCGCGTGGGGGCATCGCCCGGCGCCAGGCCGTGGCGCGCGACCTGCCCGACCAGCTCGGTCGGGTCGGCGAACCCCGCCCCCTGCGCATCGGCCATGTCGCGCCGCTGCACGGTGATGTCGTCGGCCGTGATGGCCTGACCCGCCTTCACGGCGTCCTTGAGCACCGCCACCTCGCGCACGTCGCGCACGCGCACGGGCACGAACATCTGCCACCCCGGCGCATCCACGCAGCGCACCTGCACGCTGCGCCGGCTGACCGGCACCGCCTGCAGCGGCTGCATGCACGCGGCCATGCGCAGGCGGCTGTCGACCGTGGCCTCGGCCGTGGATGCGTCCGCGCCGACGGCGGCGAGCGCGGCATCGCGGATGGCGTCGGGCGGGGTGAAATCGGCGGCGTGTGCGTTCGCACCTATGACTGTGACTGCGAGGACCAGCAGCAGCGCGAAGCATGCGGGCGGGCGGGTCGATTTCAGCAGGGAGGTGTGCAGTGCCATGTCGGGGTGGAGGCAAGGCACGTGCCACGCCGCATGCCAGCTTCTGTAGGAGTGGCTTCAGCCGCGAAGCCCGGTCGCCGTGTTGTTTCGTGATCGTTGTAGGAGCGACGTAAGTCCGCGACCGGTCGCCCGGTTGGTGTTGCGCGGTCGCGACTGACGTCGCTCCTACAAAGGGACGGCGGGCTCCCGGGCCAGCGGACTTCGCGGCTGAAGCCGCTCCTACAGCAGCCGATGCGCCACCTACAGAAACCCCGGCCCCGGCCGACAACGCCTGCATGAGCCGGGATCTCCTTGACCGCATCGACCAACGCACCCGTCTGGCCGGCCACAACCGGCTGGCCCTGCTCCTGTTCCGTCTGGGCACGCGTCAGCTTTTTGGCGTGAACGTGTTCAAGGTGCAGGAGGTGATCCCGCGCCCGCCGCTGTTCACGCTGCCCCAGTTGCCGCCCGCCTTCCGCGGCGCGGCCGACGTGCGCGGGCGCACGGTGCCGGTGCTGGACCTGGCGCGGGCCATCGGCCACGGCGCGCCGGACGAGGCGGGCGAGCCGCCGTACCTGGTCGTCACCGAGTTCAACCGCTCCGTACAGGGCTTCCTGGTGTCGGGGGTGGAGCGCATCGTCAACATTGCGGTGGAGGACATCCAGCCGCCGCCGGACCTGGGCGGTGACTCCAACTACCTGACCGGCGTCACCCGCCACAACGGCGAGCTGATCCAGCTGGTGGACGTGGAAAGCGTGCTGGCCGAATCGGCGCCGCGCGCCAGCACCACCGGGCAGATCACGCCCCTGGCCCTGGTGCCGGGGGCGCGCGAGGTGCTGGTGGTCGACGACTCGCGCGTGGCCCGCAACCAGATCCGCCAGGTGCTGGAGCAGCTGGGCCTGACGGCGACCCTGTTGTCCGACGGCCGTCAGGCGCTGGAGCACCTGCAGCAGCTGGCCGAGAGTGGCCAGCCGCCGACGCAGCGCTATGCCATGGTGATTTCCGACATCGAAATGCCGGCCATGGACGGGTACACGCTGACGACGGAAATCCGTCGCAACCCCGCGTTGCGGGGCTTGTACGTGCTGCTGCACACGTCCCTGTCGGGCGTGTTCAACCACGCCATGGTCGAGCGCGTGGGCGCCGACGACTTCGTGCCCAAGTACTCCGAACACGAGCTGGCGCAGCGCATCGCAGCGCGAATCAGCGCGGCGCAGCAGGCGGCGTAAGGCTTTTGCCCCCTCCCCTGCTTGCAGGGGGTGAGAAAGGCCGCTTGCGAGCCACTGGCTCGCGGCCTGACGAACGACCGACGGCTGTGCCGGCGGGCCGGACGGGTTGGGGGAGGGGTGCTTTTCGCGCGTGGAGCTCGACGCTGCGCGCCTTCGCCACCCCTCCCGACCGTCCGGCCGACGAGCACAGCCCGTCGGCGCTCCTCGCCCTGCGAGCCATGGCTCGCAAACAGGGCTCTTCGCCCCCCTGCAAGCAGGGGGAGGCGCTGGAAAACCTCCGTGGCACGCGCCTTGCCTCACCCCGGGTGAACCCGCACCCCGGAGGCGCGATGACCGAGCCCACTTCCTCGTTTTTGGGCATCCATGGCACGGCACTGGCCCTGCGCGAGCAGCGGTTGCAGCTGCTGGCCACCAACATGGCCAACGCCGACACGCCCGGCTACAAGGCGCAGGACCTGGACTTCAACCGGGCCCTGAATGCCGCCATGGCACCGACCGCCGGCCTCGACGGGCTGCATGGCGCCGCCCAGGCCTCGCGCTTCGAACGCGCCTCCAGCCAGCCCAGCCTCGACGGCAACACCGTCGACGGCGAGCGCGAGCAGGCGACCTTCGCCCAGGCCACGCTCGAGTACCGCGCCTCCTTGTCGTTCGTCGAATCCAAGGTGCGGTCGATGCTGACCGCGATCACGGGTCAATGACGATGCCCCGCGCACCCGCCCTGCCTGACAGGAGCCGTCCATGAGCAACCTTCCCATCTTCGACGTCGCCGGTTCGGCGATGAACGCGCAGTCGGTCCGGCTGAGCACCATCGCCAGCAACATGGCCAACGCCGATTCCGTCTCCGGCACCGCCGATGGCACGTTCCGCGCGCTGCAGCCGGTGTTCTCGGCCGAAGCCGTGGGCGCACGCCCCGAGCTGGCCGGCGTGCGCGTCACCGAGGTGACGCAGAGCGAAGCCGCCCCGATCAAGCGCTACGAACCCGGCCACCCGCTCGCCGACGGCGAGGGCTACGTCTATGCGCCGGACATCGACCCGGTCGCGCAGATGGTCGACATGATCTCGGCCTCGCGCAGCTACCAGGCCAACGTCGAAGTGTTCAACACCGCCAAGGACCTGGCGATGGCGACGCTCAACATGGGCCGCTGAGGCCCCACTGACACAGGCAGACAACCATGACCGCCGTCGCCACCACCACCAACGAAAA
Organism: uncultured Lysobacter sp.; assembly: GCA_966210725.1. Classification (GTDB taxonomy): domain Bacteria; phylum Pseudomonadota; class Gammaproteobacteria; order Xanthomonadales; family Xanthomonadaceae; genus Lysobacter_C. Next base: position 4,156 of record CBIHLN010000065.1, read on the forward strand.
CCCCTGGGGCTCGTTCGGCCTGGCCACCAAGCCGCCCGAGCGCGACACCTCCATGGGCCAGGCCGACTTCCTGCGCCTGATGACCGAGCAGCTCAAGAACCAGGACCCGCTCAAGCCGCTGGCCAACACCGAGTTCCTCGGCCAGCTGGCGCAGTTCTCGACCGTGCAGGGCATCGAGGAGATGCAGGGCGCTATGGGTGCGATGGCGAGTGTCATGGAGTCCGACCAGACCCTGCGCGCGGCCACGCTGGTCGGGCGCGACGCGCTGGTGCAGGTCGACACCGTCGACCTCGCGGCCGGTGCCGGCGTGCAGGGCGAGATCGACGCGCCGTCGGCCGGGTCGATCCAGGTCGACATCGTCGATGCCAGCGGCGCCACGGTGCGCCGCATGACGGTCAATGCCGACGCCGCCGGCGCCACGCCGCTGGCGTGGGACGGCAAGGCCAACGACGGCTCCACCGCGCCGGCCGGGCGCTATTCGATCAAGGCCACCGCCGGCAGCGGCGAGGGCAGCGAAGGCCTGGAGGTGCGCATCGCCGCGCGCATCGACAGCGTCTCCATCGAACCCACCGGGCTGGTCCTCAACCTTTCCGGACTCGGCAGCCACCCGCTGTCGTCCATCCGCCGGCTCGGCTGACGCCGGCCACCCGCACCGACTTCCCCAGGAGCACTCGCCATGAGTTTCCGCATCTCGCTCAGCGGCATGAACGCCGCCAACTCCGACCTCAACGTCACCTCCAACAACATCGCCAACGCCAACACCACCGGCTTCAAGCAGTCGCGCGCGGAATTCGGCGACGTGTTCCCGGTGTCGGCCTACGGCCTGTCGCGCAACACCATCGGCGCGGGCGTACGGCTCAACCAGGTCGCGCAGCAGTTCGACCAGGGCAACGTCGAGTTCACCGGCAAGGCACTGGACCTGGCGATCAGCGGCCAGGGCTTCTTCACCCTGTCCAACCAGGGCTCGGCGGTGTACTCGCGCGCCGGCAACTTCGGCGCCGACCGCGACGGCTTCGTCGTCAACCCGTCGGGCCACCGCCTGCAGGTGTACCTGCCCAACGCCTCGGGCCAAGGCTTCGACACCGGCCGCATGAGCGACCTGCAGCTGGCCACCGGCGATTCGCCGCCGCGCGCCACCGCCGACGTCGAGCTGGGCAGCAACCTGCCGGCCGACGCGGCGCCGCCGACCATCGCGCCGTTCGATTCGACCGACCCGTCCAGCTACAACCACACCACGTCGCTGACGGTGTACGACTCGCTCGGTGCGCCGCACACGCAGTCGCTGTATTTCGTCAAGACCGCCAACCCCAACGAGTGGCAGGTCCACACCGAGATCGACGGCAACGCCGTGGGCGGCGCGACCACGCTGCAGTACTCCGACACCGGCGCGTTGGCCTCGCCCAACCCGGGCGAGTTCACGCTGCCGGCGTACGACCCGGGCAACGGCGCCGCGCCGCTGGCGCTGACCGTCGACGTGGGCGACTCCACCCAGTACGGCGAGTCCTTCGGCGTGTCGCAGCTGGTGCAGGACGGCCATGCCACCGGCCGCCTCACCGGTATCGAGGTCTCGGCCACCGGCGTGGTCAGCGCGCGCTACACCAACGGCGTGTCCAACGCGCTGGGCCAGGTGGCGATGACCAACTTCGCCAACCCGCAGGGCCTGCAACCGCTGGGCGACAACGGCTGGGCGGAGACGTTCGAGTCCGGCCAGCCGCGCCGCGGCGCCGCCGGCAACTCCGAGTTCGGCCTGGTGCAGGGCGGCGCGCTGGAGGCCTCCAACGTCGACCTGACCGCGCAGCTGGTGAACATGATCACCGCGCAGCGCAACTTCCAGGCCAACGCGCAGATGATCTCCACGCAGGACCAGATCACCCAGACCGTCATCAACATCCGCTGATGCCCCGGCCGCGGCGCGGAGCGCCGCCCGGGACCGACAGGCCGCCCACGTCCCCGGGGCGGCCTGTTTTTTTGGTGCCGCCCGCGCGCGGCACGGGTCTTGCCTCACTCCGTGCAACGCGGCCGTCTCGATGGCGCCGCACCACGGACCGCGAGGCCGAGATGATCGACAAATCCGTCTATGTCGCCATGACCGGCGCCAGCGCCACGCTGAAGGCGCAGGCCTCGGTGTCGCACAACCTGGCCAACGCCAACACGGTCGGCTTCCAGGCCACGCTCAACGGCACGGTGGCCGCGCCGGTGCAGGGGCCGGGCCTGGCCTCCCGCATCGCCGCCAGCCACGAGACCCTCGGCGTCAGCGCCCGCGCCGGTGCCATCCAGCAGACCGGCGACGCACTGGACGTCGCCCTCGACGCCGACCGCTGGCTGGCCGTGCAGGCGCCCGACGGCGGCACCGCCTACACCCGGAGCGGCGACCTCAAGCTCAGCCCCAACGGCATCCTGACCACGTCCACCGGCCTGCCGGTGCTGGGCGCCAACGGCCAGCCCGTCGCCATCCCGCCGCACGACTCGCTGCATATCGGCGGCGACGGCACCATCTCGATCGTCCCGCAGGGCGAGCCGCCGGCCAACGTCGCCGAAGCCGGCCGCCTGCAGGTGGTGGCCGCGGCCACGCGCGACCTGCAGCGCGGCGGCGACGGCCTGATGCGCGCGCCCGACGGCACGCCGCCGCCCGCCCCCGCCGCCGGCACGGTGCTGACCTCCGGCGCGGTGGAGGCCAGCAACGTCGACTCCACCTCGATGCTGGTGCAGATGATCCAGCTGTCGCGCCAGTTCGAGATGCAGGTACGCGTCTTGCAGAGCGGTGAAGAGAACGCCCGCGCCGCGACGTCGCTGATGTCCTCGCGCTGACCGCTCCACCCCTTTTAACGCGCGACGCACCACCGCCACCCGCGCCGCGCCGATGAATTGACACCGTCCCGGAGGACGCCGCCATGACCCAGGCCCTGTGGATCGCCAAGACCGGACTCGATGCGCAGCAGACGCGCATGGCGGTCATTTCCAACAACCTCGCCAACACCAACACCACCGGCTTCAAGCGCGACCGCGCCAGCTTCGAGGACCTGCTGTACCAGACCGTGCGCCAGCCCGGCGGCGCGACCTCCGAGCAGACCCAGCTGCCGACCGGCCTGTCCACCGGCACCGGCGTGCGGGTGGCGGCCACGGCCAAGCAGTTCACCCAGGGCAACCTGTCGCAGACCGGCAACGCGCTGGACGTGGCGATCAACGGCCGCGGGTTCTTCGAGGTGCTGCTGCCCGACGGCAGCTCGGCCTACACCCGCGACGGCAGCTTCCAGATCAACGCCCAGGGCGAGATGGTCACCAACGCCGGCTACCCGGTGCAGCCGGGCCTGCAGCTGCCCGAGGGCGCGCAGAGCATCACCATTGGCGCCGACGGCACCGTCAGCGTGCAGCTGGCCGGTGAGCCCGAAGCGGTGCAGGTCGGCGCCCTGACCCTGGCCGACTTCGTCAATCCCGCCGGCCTGCAGGCCAAGGGCGAGAACCTCTACATCGAGACCGGCGCCAGCGGCCCGGCGCAGCAGGGCGCACCCGGCACGGCCGGCGCCGGCCTGCTGGTGCAGGGCGCGCTGGAGAGCAGCAACGTCAACGTCGTCGAGGAACTGGTGTCGATGATCGAGACCCAGCGCGCCTACGAGACCAACGCCAAGGCGATCTCGACGACCGACAACATGCTCGGCTTCCTCAACCAGAACCTGTGAGCACGACCATGACCCGCCGCTTCCTCTTGTGCCTGGCCGTGGCCGCGTGCCTCGCGCTTCCCGGCTGCGCCACGGTCATGGGCGATGTCCGCCCGTTCGACCGCGTCGCGCCCTCGCCCTACGACACGCACCCGGCCATGGCCGCGCAGGCGCATCCCCACGCCGTGGCCCCGGCCGCCGCCCTGCCCGCGCCGGCCTACGCCGCGGCGGCCGGCGGTGGCGGCTCGATCTACGCCAACGCCAGCGGCGGCGGCAACCGTGGCCTGCGGCTGTACCAGGACAACAAGGCGCGCGAAGTCGGCGACCTGCTGACCATCGAGCTGGTCGAACGCACCACCTCGCGCTCGGTCGCGCAGACCTCCGTCACCAAGGACGCGGGCATCGCCATGGGCGCGCCGACGATTGCCGGGGTGCCGATCACCTACAACGGCCAGTCGATCCTGGAGGCCGAGGTCGAGGGCAGCCGCGACTTCGCCGGCGTCGGCAACTCCACCCAGGCCAACCAGCTCGACGGCGACATCACCGTGACCGTCGTGCGCAACCTGGGCAACGGCAACCTGCTGGTCAGCGGCGAAAAGATGATGCGCCTCAACCAGGGCGACGAGCTGGTCCAGGTTCAAGGGATCGTGCGCACGGCCGATATCGGTCCCGACAACCGCATTCCGTCCAACCGGGTCGGCGAGGCACGCATCGTCTATGGCGGTCGCGGCACGCTGGCGCGGTCCAACGCGATGGGCTGGCTCGGCCGCTTCTTCAACTCCGCTGCCTTCCCGTACTGAGGTGTGACGTGAACCGACTGATCGACCTCATGCGTGGTTTTCGTGGCTTCGGTAGCCCGGGTAAGCGCAGCGCACCCGGGATCGGACGCTCCGGTGCCACCAACCCGGGTGCGGCCTTCGGCCTTACCCGGGCTACACGGATCATCGTCGCCCTCGGGTTGCTGGCGGTCGCGTCAAACGCCAGCGCCGAACGCATCAAGGACCTGGCCCAGGTGGCCGGCGTGCGCGGCAACCAGCTGGTGGGCTACGGCCTGGTGGTCGGCCTGGACGGCAGCGGCGACCGCACCAGCCAGACGCCCTTCACGGTGCAGAGCCTGAAGAACATGCTCGACCAGCTGGGCGTCACCATCCCGCCCGGCGTCAACCCGCAGCTCAAGAACGTGGCGGCCGTGGCCATCCACGCCGAGCTGCCCGCCTACGCCAAGCCCGGCCAGACCATCGATGTCAGCGTGTCGTCCATCGGCAACGCGGGCTCGCTGCGCGGCGGCAGCCTGCTGATGGCGCCGCTCAAGGGCATCGACGGCGAGGTCTACGCCATCGCCCAGGGCAACCTGGTGGTCAGCGGCTTCGGCGCGTCGGGGCGCGATGGCTCGCGGATCTCGGTCAACGCCCCCAACAGCGGCTCCATCCCCAACGGTGCGATCGTCGAGCGCGCCGTCGCCGGCGGCCCGTCCGGTGGCCCGGTGCTGCTCAACCTGCACGAATTCGACTTCTCCACCGCCGCCTCGATCGTCTCGGCGATCGACCGCGCCTTCGGCCCGGGCCGCGCGCGCGCGCTGGACGGGGTGACCATCGAAGTCACGCCGCCGCCGGGCGATCGCATCTCGTTCCTGTCGGCGCTGGAAGGCCTGCAGGTCGCACCGGGTGTGGCGGCGGCCAAGGTCATCGTCAACGCCCGCACCGGCACCGTGGTCATGGGCGGCCAGGTCACCGTGCTGCCGGCCGCGGTCGCGCACGGCTCACTGACCGTGTCGATCGTCGAGAACCTGCAGGTCGACCAGCCGGGCGCCTTCGCCAACGGCGTCACCACCGTGACCCCGCAGTCGACCATCGAGGCCACCCAGGAAGGCAGCCGCATGTTCATGTTCGAGGGCGGCACCTCGCTGGAGGCCATCGTCCGCGCGGTCAACGCCGTCGGCGCCGCCCCCGGCGACATCGTCGCGATCCTGGAAGCGCTCAAGCGCGCGGGATCTTTGCGCGCCGAGCTCGAGGTCATCTGATGCAGGCACAGCCCTTGCACTGACCCCGCCATGCGCCTTCCCTCCGCCACCGCCGTGCCCATGACGCCGTCCGCGCAGCCCTCGCGCGAACGGCTGCAGACGGCCGCGCGCGAGCTGGAGACGCAGTTCGCCCAGATGATGCTCAAGACCATGCGGTCCACCAGCATGGGCGACTCGATGTTCGGCGAGAACAGCACCTACCGCGACATGCACGACCAGCAACTGGCGCGCGAGCTGACCAAGGGTCGCGGCCTGGGCCTGGCGCCGATGATCGTGCAGCAGCTCGAGCGCAGCAGCGGGATGGCGCCGGCCGGCGTAACGGCCAGCGGCCCGCTGCCGATGCCGGGCCGCGCGCCCGGCGCGATGCTGCCGCTGGCGATGCCCAACGCGGGCGCCGGCATGGCGATGGCACTCCCCGCGGCCGGTGCCGGGATGCTGGCGCCCAGCTCCAGCGGCATCTCCATGGCCGCCGTCAATCCACTGGCGCTGCCGGCCGCGCCGGCACCCGAACCGCACTACCCCGCCCACGTGCCGTCGATGGACGCGGCCCACTGCGATGCCGACGGCACGCTGGACTGCTCCAGCCCCGAGGCGTTCGTGAAGTCGATCTGGCCGCATGCGCAGCGCACCGCCGCCGAGCTGGGCGTCTCGCCCAAGGCGCTGGTCGCGCAAGCGGCGCTGGAGACCGGCTGGGGCCGCAAGCTGGTCGGCGGCGGCAGCGGCGTGGACTCGCACAACCTGTTCGGCATCAAGGCCACCGGCTGGAACGGCGCACGCGTCAGCTCCGGCACCCACGAGTACGTCAACGGCGTGCGTCGCAACGAGACCGCCGACTTCCGTGCCTACGCGTCCGCGCACGAGAGCTTCGCCGACTACGCACGCCTGCTGCGCGGCTCGCGCTATGCCGGCGCGCTGGAAGCGGGCACCGACGCCACGCAATTCGCCTCGGCCCTGCAACGTGCCGGCTACGCCACCGATCCCAACTACGCCGCCAAGATCTCGGCGATCGTCAACGGGCCCACCCTCAACCGCGCGCTGGCCTCGATGCCCGGCGCGACGCGAGGCTGACGCATGACCATGCTCTCCACCGGCAGTTCCGCCCTGCTCGCCTTCCAGCGGGCGCTGTCGACCGTCGGTAACAACGTCGCCAATTCGGCCACGCCGGGCTACAGCCGCCAGCGCGTCGAACTCGCGACGCGACCCGGCCAGGGCGTCGGCGCCTCGCACATCGGCACCGGCGTGGACGTGGCCAAGCTGCAGCGCTTGGCCGACAGCCTGGTGTTCGCGCGGCAGGTCGACAGCAGCAGCGAACTGGGCCGCCTGCAGCAGCTGTCGTCGCTGTCGGGTCGCATCGACGGGCTGGTGTCGGACACCGCCACCGGCCTGTCCGCGCCGTGGTCGGGCTTCTTCGGCGCGGTCGAAGGCGTGGTCGCCGAACCCACGTCCACGGTCGCACGCAGCCAGGTGCTGGCCTCGGCCGAGCAGCTGGCCGCGCGCTGGCGCTCGATGGACCAGAGCCTGGCCGGCATGGAGACCGAGACCAACGAGCGCATGACCGCGCAGGTCGGCGAGGCCAACCGCATCGCCTCGGAGATCGCCAACCTCAACCGCGACATCGTCGCCGCCGGCAGCAACGCCACGCCGGAACTGCTCGACCAGCGCGACCTGCGCGTGCAGCAACTGGCCGGCCTGGTAGGTGGCGAGACGGTGATGCAGGACGACGGCGCGATGAACGTCTTCACCGCCGGCGGCCAGGCCATGGTGCTGGGCAACCGCGCGATGGCGCTGAGCACCGTCACCGACCCCTTCCGCCCCGACCGCCTGCAACTGGCGCTGGACGGCCCCAACGGGTCCGTGCAGCTGCCGACCAGCAGTGTCTCGGGCGAAGTCGGCGGCCTGCTGGAATTCCGTAACCGCGTGCTGGACCCGGCGCGCGCCGAAGTCGGCCGCCTGGCGGTCGCGTTCGCGCAGAGTTTCAATGCCGGCCAGAACGCCGGCGTCGACTACAACGGCCAGCCCGGCGCGGATCTGTTTTCGATCCCCGCGCCCAAGGTCGACCGCCACGCCGGCAACACCGGCAGCGCGACGCTGACGGCCGCGTTCGGCGACACCGGCGCGCTCAAGGGCCACGACCTGACGCTGCGGTTCGACGGCGGCGCCTGGAGCGCGACGCGCGCCGGCACCGGCGAACCCGTCGTGATGACCGGCACCGGCACCGCGGCCGATCCACTGGTGGTCGACGGCGTCGAACTGGTCGTGGGCGGTGCACCCGCCAACGGCGACCGCTTCTCGCTGCGCCCGACCTCCGGCGCGGCCAGCGGCCTGGTGGTCGCCCTGACCGACCCGGCCGGCATTGCCGCGGCATCGCCGCTGCAGACCGCGGCCGACACCGGCAACCTCGGCAACGCGGCGCTGGGCGGCGCACGCGTCACCGACCCGGCCGCCTTTGCCGGCTTCGGCGGTGCCACCATCGAATTCATCGACGCCGGCCAGTACACGGTCGACGGCGCCGGTCCCTACCCCTACACCGCCGGCACCCCGATCACCGGTACGGGCTGGTCGGTGCAGCTCGACGGCGCGCCGGTGGCCGGCGACAGCTTCACCCTGTCGCCCACGCCCGCGCGCTCGTCCGACAACGGCAACGCGCGCGTGCTCGCCGGCCTGGACACGTCGGGCGTGCTCAACGGCGGCACGGTGGGCCTGACCGAAGGCCTGGCCCAGTTCACCGGCCGCGTCGGCAGCGACGCGCGCCACGCGGACATGACGCTGGAGGCGCAGAGCGCCATCGATGCGCAGGTCACGGCGGAGCGCGAATCCGTGTCGGGCGTCAACCTCGACGAGGAAGCCGCCGACCTGCTGCGCTACCAGCAGGCCTACCAGGCCGCCGCGCAGGTCATCGCCACGGCCGACACGCTGTTCCAGTCGCTGCTCGGCGCGGTGCGCCGATGACAGCCGCCACGCATAACGGGAGGCGGGCATGAGGATTTCCACCGCGCAACTGCACGCGCAGGGCCTGGCCGGCATGCTCGGCCGCCAGCAGGAGATCGCCCGCACCCAACAGGAGCTGATCACCGGCAACAAGCTCACGCGCGCGGCGCAGGACCCGGCCGGCGCCGCGTCCGCGCAGCGCATCGACCATGCACTGGCATCGCTTGAGCAGTTCGAGCGCAACAGCGGGCTGGTCGAGCACCGCCTGCGCCTGCAGGAAGGCGCACTGGGCGATGCCGGCGACACGCTGACGCGCGCACGCGAACTCGCCCTGCAGGGCAACAATGCCTCGCTGTCGGACGGCGACCGCACCATGCTGGTGGCCGAGCTGAAGGCATTGCAGGCGCAGATGCTGGGCATTGCCAATCGCGACGACGGCAACGGCCGCCAGCTCTTTGCCGGCTCGCGCGACGGCGTGACGCCGTTCGCCCTGTCGGCCGGCAACGTCAGTTACGCCGGCGACGACGGCCGGAACCAGGTCGACATCGGCCCCGGCCTGTCGGTCGCCGATACCGATGCCGGCAGCGACGTGTTCCTGCGCGTGCGCGCGGGCACGGGCGAGGTGCGCGGCGCCGCGGACCCGGCCAACACCGGCCGCGCCGTGCTGCAGTCCACGTCCGTCACCGACAGCGCGCAGTGGAACGGCGCGGCGCGGCGGCTGGAATTCACCGGTCCCGATACCTACGACGTACTCGATGCCGGTGGCACCGTCCTCTCGAGCGGCACCTACCAGAGCGGCGATTCGATCGACGTGGGCGGCGTGACGCTGCGTATCACCGGCGCGCCCGCTGCGGGCGACGGCTTCGACGTGCAGCGCGCGCCCAACCAGGACGTGTTCACCACGCTGCAGCGCCTCACCGACGCGATGTCCGCACCGGCCACCACCGATGCCGAACGTGCGCAGCGCGACAACGTCATCAGCGAGTCGCTGGCGGACATCACCTCGGCGCAGGACCACCTGCTGCGCCTGCGTGCCGATACCGGCGCGCGCATGGCCGCGATCGACGCGGCCGCCGATACGCGTGAGGCCGGCGAGGTCTCGATGAGCGACACGCTGTCGTCCCTGCGCGACGTCGACTTCGCCGAGGCCGCGAGCAAGCTCACGCTGCAGCTCACCGCACTGGAAGCCGCGCAGTCCACGATGATGCGCGTGCAGGGGCTGTCGCTGTTCGACCGCCTGCGCTGACGCGCCCGCGGGCCGCGAGGGCCCGTCCGCACCACCGCCCGAACCGGCGCCCGGCGCGCACTGCGCCGACGCACGCCGCGTGCGGGCACCGACTGCATCGGGGCGTGCGCGCGGCGGCGCCATGCAGCGGCGCCGCATCCGGCGGTGCAGTGCGCCACATCACCGGGCCGCAGGTGCCGGCGCCTGCCACGGCGTCCCCTGCGGTGGCTGTTCGCGCGGCGTACCGGATGCAGACCCCGTTGGCGCGGACCGCGCCGCGCTGCGCCTGCACGCGCCTTCAAGAAGCCGCGCTCGAGGTCGTCAACGGCACCAGGTGCGGCCGATCCCGGCGTGCGATCGCGACGCAGTACTCGTTTCCAGCGCGAATCCGGCTCCGTCGCGCCCGCTGCCTACCGTTCGTCGGGCCTTTCAGCAAATCGCCCCTAAAGCTTGACAACCGCACGCCGTTATCCCTCACAGCAGCGGCGAGGGCATACACGCCAACACCCTGCGACAACCCGGCCCCAGGCCTTCGCCGCCCGCCGGATCACACCTTCCAGGAGACGCCAACATGCAAGTCATCAACTCCAACATCATGTCGCTCAACGCGCAGCGCAACCTGTC
>CBIHLN010000066.1:0-14599 GCA_966210725.1 uncultured Lysobacter sp.
GCTGGTCCGGCTGCTGGTGCGCAACCGCGACCTGCTCGACGGCATGGAGTCGGGCCCGGCGCGGCTGGGCGGGTGGGCGATGCGCGCCTGGCACCGGTTGCGGCGCAACACCCGCGACGGCAGCCGCCGCAACATCGCCGCGCACTACGACCTGGGGAACGAGCTGTTCTCGCTGTTCCTTTCGCCGGACCTGATGTACTCCTCGGCGGTCTGGGCGGGTGACGCCGACACCGGGGCGGGCGATACGCTGGAGGCGGCCTCGACCCGCAAGCTCGACCGCATCTGCCGCAAGCTCGACCTCAAGCCCGGCGACCGCGCCGTGGAGATCGGCACCGGCTGGGGCGGGTTCGCATTGCATGCCGCGCGCCATTACGGCTGCCATGTCACCACCACCACCATCTCGCGCGAGCAGCATGCGCTCGCGTCGCAGCGCGTCGCGGAGGCCGGCCTGCAGGACCGCGTCACGCTGCTGCTGGAGGACTACCGCGACCTCACCGGCCGCTACGACAAGCTGGTGTCGATCGAGATGATCGAGGCGATCGGCGCGGACTACCTCGACACGTATTTCGGCAAGCTCGGCGAGCTGCTCGAACCCGACGGCCTGGCGCTGGTGCAGGCGATCACCATCGAGGACCACCGTTACGAACAGGCGCTGGCGTCGGTGGACTTCATCAAGCGCTACGTGTTTCCGGGCAGCTTCATCCCGTCGGTCCACGCGATGCTGGCCGCCAAGACCCGCGCCAGCGATCTGGCATTGACGCACCTGGAGGACTTCGGCGGCTCGTATGCGCTGACCCTGCAGGCATGGCGGCAACGTTTCATGGCGCGCCTGCCTGAAGTGCGGGCGCAGGGGTTCGACGAGCGCTTCATCCGGATGTGGCTGTTCTACCTGGCGTATTGCGAAGGCGGGTTCCGCGAGCGCTCCATTGGCGTCGCGCACCTGCTGCTGGCCAAACCGGACAACCGGCGGCCGTCGCTGCTGCCGCCGATCGGAGTGGAGGCGTGAACCGGTCCGACCGCCGCCTGACGCTGCTGGGCAACGTGCTGGGCAACCAGGCGGTGTGGCTGTGCGCGGTGGCCGGGGCGGGGCGCGGGCTGGCGTGGCCCGGGGTCGTCGCCGCCCTGCTGTACTGCGCGTGGCAGCTGCGGGTCTCGAACTCGCGGGCCATCGACCTGCGCCTGCTCGGCCTGGCCATCGTGCTGGGCGGTGCGATCGATGGCGGGCTGGCCGCGGCCGGCTGGCTGGCATACGCCGCGCCATGGCCCGCGGCCGGGTTCGCGCCGGCGTGGATCCTCGCCTTGTGGGCCGCGTTCGCCATGCTGCCCATGCATGCGCTGGCGTGGTTGCGGCACCGGCCGCTGGCCGCATTCGCGTTCGGCGCGCTCGGTGGCCCGTTGGCGTACCTCGGCGCGGCACGTGGATTCGATGCGGTGGCGGTCACCGGGCCGGTGGCACTGACGTGGGCCGTACTCGCGCTGGCATGGGGCGCGGCGTTCGCATGCTTGATGCGGGTGGCGGCGCGCGGCGCCGATCCCGGCGCACGGCCGCTGGCAGGAGAGGGGGCGACGGCATGAGCACGATCGCATTGATCGGCCTGGCGTGGGCGGCCGCCGCATTGGCGATGACCGGCGGCTGGCGCTGGCAGCGCCACCGCGACAACGCCGGCATCGTCGACGTCATCTGGGCGGGGGGCGTCGGTGGCAGCGCGGTGCTGTACGCGTTGCTGGGCGATGGTGCGACCGTGCCGCGCGCGACGCTCGCACTGCTCGGCGGCCTTTGGGGCCTGCGCCTGGCGCGCCACCTGTGGGTGCGCGTGCGGGGCGAGGACGAAGACGGCCGCTACCGCCACCTGCGCGCCCACTGGCAGGGGCACCAGGGCAAGTTCTTCCTGTTCTTCCAGGCGCAGGCGCTGCTCGTCGTGCTGTTCTCGCTGCCGTTCCTGGCCGTGGCCCGGAACCCGGTGGACGGGGTCACCGGGTGGTGGCTGGCCGGCGTGGCGATCTGGATCGGCAGCGTGGTGGGCGAGGGCATCGCCGACCGCCAGCTGGCGCGCTTCCGCGCCGACCCCGGCAACCGCGGCACGACCTGCCGCGCGGGGCTGTGGCGCTACTCGCGCCATCCCAACTACTTCTTCGAATGGACGCACTGGTTCGCCTACGTGTGCCTGGCGGTCGGCTCGCCGATCGCATGGCTGGCGTGGGCCGGGCCGGTGGTGATGTACGTCTTCCTGCGCTGGATCAGCGGCATTCCCTACACCGAAGCGCAGGCGCTGCGCACGCGCGGCGATGACTACCGCGAGTACCAGCGCACCACGCCCATGCTGATCCCGTGGTTCCCGAAAGCCGGCCGACACGCCCCCGTTACGACAAAGGATTCCGAATGAACGCGATGGTCGATTCCGAACTTCCGCACGACCGCCCCGGCCCGGGCCTGATCGGCCTGGCCGAGCGCGGCCACGTGCCCGACGCGCTGCTGCGCCTGGGCATCCGGCGCATGTGCGAGCAGCGCCTGCGCGAGGAATCCGAAGGGGGGCTGGAGGCCCAGGCCGAACGCTTCGCACGCCGCATCGAATCGTTGCGGACGAGCCCGGTTGCCATCCATACCGATGCCGCCAATGCACAGCACTACGAGTTGCCGCCGGCGTTCTTCCAGCAGTGCCTGGGCAAGCGCCTGAAGTACTCGAGCTGCTACTACCCGACCGGCAACGAGACGCTCGAGCAGGCCGAGGACGCGATGCTCAAGCTGTATGGCGAGCGTGCCGGGTTGCGCGACGGCCAGGCCATCCTGGAGCTGGGCTGCGGCTGGGGCTCGCTCACGCTGTGGATGGCCGAGCGCTACCCGAACGCGACGATCACCGCGGTCTCCAACTCCGCGTTGCAGCGCGAGCACATCCTGGCGCAGTGCCGGCAACGCGCGCTGTTCAACGTCCAGGTGATCACCTGCGACGTCAACACGCTGGAGCTCGAGCCCGGCCGGTTCGACCGCTGCGTGTCGATCGAGATGTTCGAGCACATGCGCAACTACGAGACGCTGATGGGCCGCATCGCCGGCTGGCTGAAGCCGGGCGGCGCGCTGTTCGTGCACATCTTCATGCACAGGACGCTGATGTACCCGTTCGAAACCGGAGGCGAAGGAAACTGGATGGGCCGGCACTTCTTCACCGGAGGCCTGATGCCGGCGGCCGACACGCTGCCCTGGTTCCAGCGCGACCTGCGCATCGAGCGGCGCTGGGTGGTCGACGGCACCCACTACCAGCGCACGGCCAACCACTGGCTGCAGCGCCAGGACAGCCAGCGCGAGGCCGTGATGGCGGTGCTGCGGCAGGCCTACGGCGAGGCCGGCGCGGCGCTGTGGTTCCAGCGCTGGCGGATGTTCTGGATGGCCTGCGCGGAGATGTTCGGCCTGCGCGGCGGACAGGAGTGGGGCGTGGGGCACTACCGGTTCGTGCGGCCGGAGTGACTTCGGGGCGACCCCGGGACTGCCCGGCGCCGGCCGTTGGCGCGAGGCCTGCATATTGGTGTTGACATCCCTATCGCCGCAACGCAACATACGCGCCCCGCACAGCCACAAGCGTGCGGGTTTGCCCAGGTGGCGGAATTGGTAGACGCACTAGCTTCAGGTGCTAGCGGGGGCAACTCCGTGGAGGTTCGAGTCCTCTCCTGGGCACCATATCCAACGAAAAACCCCCGCGAACGCGGGGGTTTTTCGTTTCGGCCCCGGCCGCTTTGCCCACGCGGTCCAGTCGCGTGGCCGGGTCGGGGGTTCACGTGGCTTGAAGGATTTCGCCGCGACACTGGCAAGGAGCCTTTATCCGGGCCGGGGATGACCGACCGCGAGCGCAGGACAACCAGGGGCACCCCCAACGACACCGCCGCGCTGCGCGCCGGGCTGACCCCTGCCCAGCTGAAGACGCTGGCGACCATGGAGCAGTTCCGGTGGTCGCTGCGGTTCGTCCGCCGGCCGCTGTTCCAGGACCCCATCCCGGTGCTGTTCGCGCCCGATGGCCGTTACGTCGTGCTCAACGGCGACGGCACGATCGATGAGACCCCCACGCTGAAGTTGCGCGACTGACACCACCGCCGTGGCCGCGTGCGGGTGCCGGCCGCATCGCGGATGCAGGGGCCGGAGGCCCCGGACAAGACGCTGCCTTGATGGCGCTGTGCGACCATGCCCGGATGACCAAGAAAACCCCCAGCAAGTCGACCCGGCGTTCGTCCGGCGGTCCCGCAGGCAGCTCTGGCAAGGGGCCGTCGCCTTCGCGCGGCGGGCAGCGCGCCGGCGGTGCGTCCGGCAAGGGCGGCAAGGGACCGGGCGCCGGCCGGAAGGCCCCGGGCTGGCTGCCCGAGCCGCCGCCACGCGGCACCCGCAAGCCGTCGCTGGCCCCGGTGCACGGCAAGGGCGGCCTGCATGATCCCTACGCCGAGCGCGAGGCCGCCCGCTACGACCAGCCCATCGCCAGCCGCGAAATGATCCTGGGCCTGCTGGCGGCCGCCGAAGGGCCGATGGAGGCCGATGCGCTGGCCGCGAAGCTGTCGCTGACCGATCCGGAGCGCTTCGACGCGTTGAGTGCGCGCCTGCGCGCCATGGTGCGCGACGGCCAGTTGCTGCAGAACCGCAAGGGCGCGTTCGTGCCGGCGGCGCAGGCCGACCTCATTCCCGGCAGCGTGATCGCCAACCCGGACGGGTTCGGTTTCCTGCGGCCGGACGCAGGCACGGGCGACGATCTGTTCCTGCCGCCGTTCGAGATGCGCAAGGTGATGCACGGCGACCGCGTGCTGGCCAGCGTCACCGGCGTGGACCGCCGCGGGCGCCGCGAAGGCGCGATCGTCGAAGTGCTGGAGCGCCGCCTCAACCGGATGATCGGCCGCTTCATCCTCGAGGACGGCGTGAGTTACGTCGAACCCGATGACCGCCGCATCCAGCGCAACATCCTGATCCCGCCCGAGGCGCGCGGCGATGCGCAAGCGGGACAGCTCGTGGTGTGCGAGATCACGCGCGCGCCGGACGGCCGCCGTCCGCCGATGGGCCGCATCCTCACCGTGCTGGGCGAGCGCCTCACCGCATCGCTGGCGGTGCAGGCCGCCATCCACGGCCACGACATCCCGCACGAGTTCCCGCAGCCGGTGCTCGACCAGGCCGCGGCGGTGCCGCTGGAGGTACAGCCCGGCGACATCAAGGAGCGTGTCGACATCCGCGACCTGCCGCTGGTCACCATCGACGGCGAGGACGCCAAGGACTTCGACGACGCCGTCTACTGCGAGCCCAACCGCGACGGCTTCCGCCTGGTCGTCGCCATCGCCGACGTGTCCCATTACGTGCGGCCCGGCACGCCGCTGGACGACGAGGCCACGCGCCGCGCGACCTCGGTCTACTTCCCCGGCTTCGTCGTGCCGATGCTGCCGGAGACCCTGTCCAACGGCATCTGCTCGCTCAAGCCGAAGGTCGACCGCCTGTGCTTCGTCTGCGACATGCAGATCGACCGCAAGGGCGAGGTGACCTCGTCGAAGTTCTACGAGGCGGTGATGCATTCGCACGCGCGCCTGACCTACACCCAGGTCTGGCACGCGGTGGGCGACGACGCCAGCGACGAGGATCGCGAGGACGCGCTGGGCCGCATCGGCGGCCTGTTGCCGCAGATCCAGCGCCTGCACCAGCTCTACCAGGTGCTGGCCAAGGCACGCGCCAAGCGCGGCGCCATCGAGTTCGAGTCCAGCGAGGTGCGCTTCGTGCTGGGCCCGAAGGGCGAGGTGACGCAGGCCGGCATGATCCAGCGCAACGACGCGCACAAGCTGATCGAGGAATGCATGATCGCCGCCAACGTGCAGGCGGCGCTGTTCCTCATCGATGCCGAGGTGCCGGCGCCGTACCGCATCCACGACCGCCCGCCGGAGCAGAAGTACGCCGACCTGCTGGAGTTCCTCAAGGAGTTCAAGCTGCGCATGCCGCCGTGGCCGAAGGTGCAGCCGCGCGACTTCACCCAGTTGCTCAGGACCATCCGCGAGCGGCCGGATGCCGCGCTGCTGGAGTCGGTGCTGCTGCGCAGCCAGAGCCTGGCGGTGTACCAGCCGGAGAACGTCGGCCACTTCGGCCTAGCGTTGGAGGCCTACGCGCACTTCACCTCGCCGATCCGCCGGTATCCTGACCTGCTGGTGCACCGCGCGATCAAGCACGCGCTGTCGGGCGTGAAGCCGGAGAAGTTCAAGTACTCGCCCAGCGCGATGGCGCAGCTGGCGCTGCAGTGCTCGGAGCGCTCACGCCGGGCGGAAGAAGCCGAACGCGAAGTCGACGAGCGCTACCGCGCGGCGTGGATGGAGCAGCACGTCGGCGGCGAGTTCGATGGCGTGATCAGCGGGGTGACCAGCTTCGGGCTGTTCATCGAGCTGGACGACTCCAAGGTCAACGGCCTGGTGCACGTGACCCAGCTGCCCAACGACTACTACCACTTCGACCCGATCCGGAAGACGCTCACCGGCGAACGCACCGGCCGCGAATTCCGCCTCGGCGACCGCGTATCGATCATCGTGATGAAGGCCTCGGTGGAGGAGCGCAAGATCGACTTCAAGCTGGCCGAAAGCCGCGATGCCAAGGCGCCGCCGCCGCGCGGCCAGCCGGCCCGGCGGGCGAAGAAACCGTACTGATCGACCCCGGCGGCAACACGCGCCGGGCCCGCCAAAGAAAAACGGCGCTTCCGCGCCGTTTTTCATGGGCCACTGTCGGCCGTCAGAAGCGCGCGCTGAACTGCACGCCCCAGGTCCGCGGCTCGTTGAGGAACCCGGTGAGGTTGTTGAAGTCGATGGCGCCGACGACGCGCTCGGTGCCGGTGATGTTGCGGCCGAACACGGCCACCTCGCGGTCACCGTCCTGCCACAGGTAACCCACGCGCAGTCCGCCTTCCAGCAACGAGCGTCCGGTGAACTCGACCGACTCGTACAGGAAGAAGTTGACCTCGCCGCGGTAGGCCCAGTCGGTGAACACGAACGCTTCGCCCGCGCCCAGCGGCAGGCCGTAGCGCGCGGTCATGTTGTAGACGTGGCGCGGCGCCTGCGGCAGCGCGTTGCCGTCGATCAGCACCGCGCCCGGGCGCGCCGGGTCGGCCGGGTCGGTGACCGTGCAGACCGCGCACTGGAACACGCTGAGGTCGCTGTCCTGGATCTCGGTGTCGTTGTAGCTCGCGCCCAGCGTCACCAGCAGGCCGTCGGTCAGCCAGGCCTCCAGGTCGAGCTCGGCGCCCTGGCCGACGGTCTTGTCGGCATTGACCAGGCGCGCGACGTTGGCGTCGCCGCCGACCGCCGTGAGCTGCTGGTCATCGACCGTGTAGCGGTACAGCGCAAAGCCCAGGCGCAGGCGGTTGTCCCACAGCTGCGTCTTGACGCCGGCTTCGACCGAGATGACCTCCTCGGTGTCGGCGACCGTCACCAGCTCGTCCGCCGGCAGCGTGGCGTCGGCGAACATCAGCCGGCCCTGCACGCTGGGTGCACGGAACCCCTTGGCGACGCGGGTGTAGAGGTTGGTCGCATCGCTGAGGGCGTAGACGGCGCTCAGGTCCCAGCTCACGTCGTCGTCGCTGGGGCGCACCGTGATCGGCGCGATCGGCGGGCCGAACGGTCCGGTCACGCGCTCGGCGGTGAAGGTCTTCTCGTCGTCGGTGTAGCGCAGGCCGCCGCGCAGCGTCAGCGCGTCGGTCAGGTCGAGGTCGCCGGAGGCGTACACCGCCCACGCCGTGTTGTCCTGGCGCTGCGTGGCATAGCCGTTCTGCGCGCCGCCGAAGCCGTCGTAGGAAAAGCTGTCGACGTCGATGGATTCGTCGAACCAGAACGCGCCGACCTGCCAGTCGAAGCGGCCCCACTCGTTGGAGACCAGGCGCAGCTCCTGGCTCAGCTGGCGGTGGTCAGGCAGGCCGTCGGCCGACTCGGCGGGGAAGAGGGCCTCGCCGGGCTCGTCGGGCGGGAAGGTGTAGACCGAGCCGCCGTCGATGTCGCCACGGCTGTAGGCCTCTACGCTCTCGTAGCCGCTGATGGAGTACAGCGACGTGCGGCCGAAGTCCCAGCGCATGCGCAGGTTGCCGCCGACCTGGTCGAGTTCCTGCTCGTTGCGCCCGTCGGTGGATACGAATTCGCGGCGGTGGGCGGGCTCGAGGTGGTTGCTGCCGGCTTCGATGATGCTGGCGCGGAACAGGCGCGCGGTGCCGTCCAGCGTGCGCGCGTGCACGTTGGCCAGCGCCTCGAAGGTCTCGCTGGGCTGGACCAGCAGCTGCGCCCGCACCGCGGACTCGCGGTAGCCCTCAAGGTCCTCGCCTTCGCCGTTGCGGACGTTGTCGACGTAGTCGTCGCGGCGCTGGTGCAGGGCCGAGACGCGCGCGGAGACGCCGTCGGCGACCGGGCCGGTCACCGCGCCCTCGGCGTTGATCGTGTTGAAGCGGCCCCACGACAGGCGGCCGTAGCCACCGAACACGTCCTCGGGCCGGGCCGAGTCGAACTTGATGACGCCGGCCGGCGAGTTGCGGCCGAACAGCGTGCCCTGCGGGCCGCGTGCCATCTCGACCTGGGCCATGTCGAACATCGGGAAGCCCTTGAGGATCGGGTTCTCCTGCACGACGTCGTCGTAGACCAGCGACACCGGCTGGGAGGCGTTGAGGTCGAAATCGGTATTGCCCAGCCCGCGCACGTAGAAGCGCGGGAACGCGCGGCCGAAGGAGGATTCGATGTTCAGGCTCGGCAGGCGGCCCGACAGCAGGCGGATGTCTTCGCCGCCGGAGGTCAGCACGTCCAGCTTCTCGCCGCTGATCGCGGTGATCGCCATCGGCACGTCCTGCACGTTCTCGACTCGGCGCTGGGCGGTGACCTGCACCGCGTCGAGGGTGGTCGCCGAGGGTGTTCCGGTGTCGGCGTCCTGCCCGGTGGTTTGCGCGGAGGCGCCCATCGGCAGTGCGGCGGCGATGGCGAGGGCAAGCAGGCACTGCACAGGCACGGGGGACAGGCCCGACATGGCGGACTCCAGCAGGGGGTTGGGGCGCGAATGGTGACCCAAGGGATGTCACGCGACAACAGGCCCGCCCTGCGCGATGGGCGCCGCGCGGCGGACCCGCGTCCAGGGCGGGCGGGGCGTGCCCGGCAGGGGCGGTGGTGCGACAATCGCCGCCCCCTCCCAGCGCCGCCCCCCCGAATGAGCCAGAAGCAATGGATCGCCGGCATCAATGCCGTCGCCGCCGCCATCGAGCACGACGCCGGCAACGTGCGCGAGGTGATGATCGAAGCCGGCGCGAAGAACCCGCGGCTGGTGGAGATCGAGGAAAACGCGCGGCGCCGCGACATCGACGTGCGCCGCGTCGCGACCCAGGCGCTGGATGGCGTGACGGGCAACCTGCGCCACCAAGGCGTCGTCGCGCGCTACGCGGCGGCCAAGACGTACGGCGAGGGCGACCTGCAGGGCCTGGTCGAGGCCGCGGAAGGCCGCGCACTGCTGCTGGTGCTGGACGGCGTGCAGGACCCGCACAACCTCGGCGCGTGCCTGCGCAGCGCCGCGGCCGCGGGCGCCACCGCGGTGGTCATCCCCAAGGACAAGTCCGTGCAGGTCAACGCCACCGTGCGCAAGACCTCGGCCGGCGCCGCCGACACGGTGCCGGTGGTGTCGGTCACCAACCTGGCGCGGACGATGCGCGAGCTGCAGAAGCTGGGCGTGTGGCTGTACGGCCTGGCCGGCGAGGCGGACGCATCGCTGTATGCGGTCGACCTGCGCGGCAACGTCGGCCTGGTGCTGGGGGGCGAGGCCGATGGCCTGCGCCGCCTGACCCGCGAGAACTGCGACGGCCTGGTGTCGATCCCGATGCCCGGCGTCGGCGCGGGGGTGGAAAGCCTCAACGTCTCGGTGGCCGCCGGCGTGACGCTGTTCGAAGCGGTGCGGCAGCGGCAGGTGTGACGCACGACACCGGGTTGCATCTTTAGGAGCGACGCAAGTCGCGACCACGACAATCGGTAATGTTGCGCGGTCGCGACTTGCGTCGCTCCTACTTCGGGCTTCGTGGGATCGTGATCGCGGCTGAAGCCGCTCCTGCAAGGGCTTGTGGAACCAGGGTTGCGCCTGAAGCCGCCTCCGCAGCACCGCCACCGGGACGACCCGGCGGCCATCCCGTCATCGGGGACGACCCCGAACCTGTCAGGAGTCCTGCCATGTCCTGGATCATCCTCGTGCTCGCCGGCCTGTTCGAAGTCGGTTGGGCGATCGGCCTGAAATACACCGAAGGCTTCACCCGGCTCTGGCCGACGGTCGGCACGGTGGCCGCCATGGTCGTCAGCCTCGGGCTGCTGGGCATCGCGATGAAGTCGCTGCCGGTCGGCACCGCCTATGCCATCTGGGTGGGCGTGGGCGCGGTGGGCACCGTGATCCTGGGCATCGTGTTGTTCGACGAGCCGGTCAACGCGCTGCGCATCGGCAGCGTGGCGTTGATCGTCGCGGGTCTGGTCGGTCTGAAGCTGGCGACGCCGTAGCGCCGCGAAATCAGCGCGCCAAGACGCCGTGGGACTGGGCGGGCCCGGCCTGCCACCCGTTGACGATGCGGCAGAACAGCTCGGCGGTGCGTTCGGCGTCGTAGACCGCCGAGTGCGCTTCGTCCGCGTTCCACTCCAGGCCGGCGGCGGCGACGGCGCGCGCCAGCACGGTCTGCCCGAGGGCCACACCGGCCAGCGTCACCGTGTCGAAGACGCTGAAGGGGTGGAACGGGTTGCGCTTGTGGCCGCACCGGGTCACCGCGGCGTTGAGGAAGTTCAGGTCGAAGTGCGCGTTGTGGCCGACGAGGATCGCGCGCTGGCAGCCGTGCTTCTTGACCGCGGCGCGCACCGGCGCGAACACATGCTCGAGGCCGGCGCGCTCGGACTTGGCGAAGCGGAACGGGTGGTCCAGGCGGATGCCGGTGACCTCCAGCGACTTGGGGTCGATCTCCGTGCCCGGCGCGGGGTCCAGGTGCGCGCATGCAGTCTCGCCCAGCACCAGGTGCCCGGCCTCGTCCAGGTCCAGCGGCACGCAGGCGATTTCCAACAGCGCGTGGCGGTTCCAGTCGAAGCCGCCGGTCTCCACGTCCACCACCACCGGCAGGTAGCCGCGGAACCGCGCGGCCATGGGCGAGGGCGACGGCTTGGGGGCCGGCGGCGGTGTGGCGGCCGGTACGGGCGTGGGGGCAGGCATCGGGAAAGCCTAGCAGACGGGGACGACGCACCCGCCGGTGCCGTGTTCAGGCGGGCCCGGCCACCCGGGGGTGGATCACGCCCACCGCGTGCATCTGGCGCAGCAGCGCCGTGCCCTGGGCGAGGAAGCCGTCGCGGTCGTCGGCCTGCGCTTCCATGGCGAGGGCCTGCAGGTGGTCGCGGCCGCTGCGATCGGGCGAGCCGCCGATCCGCTCCAGCAGCCGCCACGCCAGCGGACTGAGTTCGGAGAACCGCACGCTGCCGTCGGGCTCCCGGCGCAGCAGCAGCAGGGTCGGCTGGGGCGGCGGCGCATCGGGTTGGAACCCGGGGCCGATCCGATGCACCGGCCAGCGGTAGGCAAGGGGCCACGCCAGCGGCGATACGGCCAGTAGCCCGTCGAGCAGGTCGGCGTCGCTTGCCGATGCATCGCCCCCACCGGACGCGGAGGCCTCGTGGATCTGCAGCGCGAGCTCGACCCACTCGTAGTGCGCCAGCTCCGGCAGGAAGGCGGGCGTGATGCCGGGTGTCGCCTCCAGGTACCGCAGGAACTCGCGCGGCACCTCGGGGAACAGCGGGGTCTGGCAGCGGTGGTCCCGGTAGAACGCGCGCACCAGCGCGGCCCACCCGCCGTCGCCCAGAAGTTTGCGGATGACCGGAAAGTTGCCGGCCAGGAGCGAGGCGAGGTTGTTGAACAGCAGGTCGCGGTAGACCTGCAGGCGGCGCTCCTCGATGCCGTCCGGCGCGGGCTGGCCATCGGGGTCGCGCAGGTGGCGGGTCAGGCGCACCTGCTGCTCGCGCAGCGACCCCGGCGCGTCAGCCGGCGGCATGGGCCGCACGCGTCCGGGCCGGTGCGGCCGGCGCCACGGCCTGCAACCGGCGGACGGTCTGCAGTTCCGCCACCAGCTCGGCATACGGCGGGAAGTTGAAATCGCGCTCCAGCAGCGTGGGGCGTGGACCGAAGCGCGCGTACGCGGCAGCCAGCAGGTCCCAGACCGCGTCCTTCACCGGCGCGCCGTGGGTGTCGATCTTGAGATCGTCGGCCTCGTCGAAATGCCCGGCGACGTGGACGCTGGCGATGCGCTCGCCCGGCAGCCCGGCCATGAACGCGGCGGCGTCGTAGCCGTGGTTGATCGAATTGACATAGACGTTGTTGACATCCAGCAGGAGGTCGCAGTCGGCCTCGGCCAGCACCGCGTTGGTGAACGCCAGTTCGGACATCGGCGACGCGCCGTCATCCAGAGGATGCACCGCGTAATAGGAGACGTTTTCCACCGCGATGCGGCGGCCGACGATGTCCTGCGTCTGCCGGATGCGCGTGGCCACGTGGTGCACCGCCTCTTCGGTGAAGGGGATCGGCAGCAGGTCGTAGAGGTGGCCGTCGTCGCTGCAGTAGCTCAGGTGCTCGCTGTAGAGCGCGACGCGATGGCGGTCGAGGAACCGCCGCACGCGGGCCAGGAACGTCTCGTCCAGCGGCGCGAAGCCGCCCAGCGACAGCGAGAGCCCGTGGCAGGTGAGCGGGTGGCGGGCCGACAGGTCGTCGAGGGCCTCGCCCATCGCACCGCCGACACCGATCCAGTTCTCGGGGGCGCACTCGAGGAAATCGAAATCGCGCGCGGCATCGTCATGCGACGGCGCGGCGCGCAGCGGGCCCATCAGGGCCCGCCGCAGGCCGAGCCCGGCCGCGTTCGGCAGCGGGATGCGCAGACCGCTCACGGCCAGGTGGCAGCGGTACGCCGGCTTACTTCGAGCCGCCGCACTTGCCCTCGCCGCACTTGCCTTCCATGTCGGCCTTCGCGCCGCCCTTGTCGGCGTGCGCGGCGTCCAGCTCGGCGGTGTCGATCATGCCGTCGCTGTTGGCGTCGTAGGTGGCGAAGCGGTCCGCCTTGCCGTCGTGGGCGGCGGCGAACTCGGCCTGGGAGATGCTGCCGTTGCCGTCGGTGTCCATGGCGTCCATGGTGTGGCCGCCGCACTTGCCTTCGCCGCACTTGCCCTCGGCGTCCTTCTGCGCGCCGGCCTCCTGGGCCCCGAGCAGGTAGCCACCGGCCAGGTCGCTCATGGCGAAGGCGGAGGTCGACAGGGCCAGGCCACCCAGCAGGGCGGCGGTCAGGGCAACGGGCTTGTTGATGGTGTTGGACATGGCAGTTCCTTTTGATGGGGTGGAGTCGGTGGTGGCCACCGCGCGCGGTATTAGACACCCGGGCGGGCGGGCCGCTCGTTATCAAAGCGTTAGCCCGCCGGTGACGGGCCTGAATAGGTTCGTCGCCGCGCGGCATCCGGATGCAGCCCACGAAAAAGGGCGGGCCGTCGCCGGTCCCGCCCCCATGTCCCGATGCCGCGGCGGCTCAGGGCGCGACGGTATTGCTTTCGTCGCGCTTGTCGCGCGGCGGCAGCTGCTCCTCGCCCTTGACCAGGAACCACACGTTTTCGGCAATGTTGGTGGCGTGGTCGCCGACGCGCTCGATGTTCTTGGCCATGAACAGCAGGTGCGTGCAGGGCGTGATCGCGCGCGCGTCCTCCATCATGTAGGTCAGCAGCTCGCGGAACAGCGCGGTGTAGGCGGTATCGATCTCGGCGTCGCGGTCGCGGATGCGCTGCGCGGCCTCGACATCGCTGTCGCGGTAGGCGGCCAGCACGTCGCGCAGCTGCTTCACCGCCAGCGTGCCGATCGCGTGCAGGCCGCTGACCTGCGGCAGCGGCGGCGCCAGGTTGAGCGCCGTCGACCGCTTGGCGACATTCGCGGCGTAGTCGCCGATGCGCTCGATGTCCGAGGCCACGCGGATGGCGGCGAGGATCTCGCGCAGGTCGCGCGCCATCGGCCCGCGCAGCGCCAGCTTCATGACGTCGTGGCTGATCTCCTGCTCCAGGGTGTCCAGCGCGTCGTCGTTGGCGATGATGCGCTCGGCGGCCTTGTCGTCGCGGCGCTTGACCACGTCCAGCGCGGCCTCCAGCTGCGCGGCCGCCATCTCGCCCATCCGCAGGGTTTCGTTGAGCAGTCGCTTCTGCTCGTCGTCGTAGCTCTTGACGATGTGGTCGTGCATGTTGGTACCCATGTCGGTGTCCTGTTTGGCCCCTCTCCCCGTGGGAGAGGGGTTGGGGTGAGGTTTCGTGCCTGGCGTTCAGCCGCGGCCCCGGAACCTGATCCGCCCTGCGGGCAGCTTCTCCCGGCGGGAGAAGGATTCAATCCGTCACCCGAACCGCCCGGTGATGTAGTCCTCGGTCTGCTGCCTGGTCGGGTTGGAGAAGATGGTGCCGGTCTCGCCGTGCTCGACCAGGTCGCCCAGGTACATGAAGGCGGTGTAGTCCGACACGCGTGCAGCCTGCTGCATGTTGTGGGTCACGATCGCGATCGTGTAATCCTTCTTCAGCTCCTCGACCAGCTGCTCGATGCGGCTGGTGGAGATCGGGTCCAGCGCCGAGGTCG
>CBIHLN010000067.1:0-14089 GCA_966210725.1 uncultured Lysobacter sp.
GACCTACACCTGCCAGGGCTGCCACGGCATCGATGGCTACAAGAACGCCTACCCGAATTTCCACGTGCCCAAGATCGGCGGCCAGTCGGCGCAGTACCTGCGAAACGCGCTGACCGACTACAAGAACGGCACGCGCAACCACCCGACCATGCAGGCGCAGGCGCAGAGCTTTTCGGAGCAGGACATCGCCGACATCGCCGCGTTCCTTTCGAACCTGAAGTAAGCGAGCCGACCATGACGTCCAAGACGACCCCCCGCACCACCACGGGCGCCGCGATGATCGTGCTGGCCGCGA
Source organism: uncultured Lysobacter sp. (assembly GCA_966210725.1). Classification (GTDB taxonomy): domain Bacteria; phylum Pseudomonadota; class Gammaproteobacteria; order Xanthomonadales; family Xanthomonadaceae; genus Lysobacter_C. Next base: position 296 of record CBIHLN010000067.1, read on the forward strand.
CGCTCGCCCTGTCCGCCTGCTCCTCGCCGGAAACGCCGCCGGAGGGCGAAGCCGCCGCCGCGCCGACCTCCTCGTCCGCGGGACTGCCCGCCGGCAACATCGCCGCCGGAGAGCAGTTGGCCAGCACCAAGGGCGCGGCCACCGGCCAGTCCTGCATCGACTGCCACGGCGCCGACGGCAACGCGCCGATCGACGCGACCTACCCCAAACTCGGCGGCCAGTACTACGACTATCTGGCCCATGCGCTGGAGCAGTACCGCGACGGGCAGCGCGAGCATGCCCTGATGTCGAGCCAGGCCGCCGGCCTCACCGACCAGCAGATCTCCGACCTGGCCGTGTACTTCGGTTCGCGCGACGCACAGCTGACCACATTGGAAGGCGCGCACAACTGACGCCGCTCCAGAAGGCACCGAGAAAAAGCCCGCCAAGCAGCGGGCTTTTTTTCTGGGCTCGATTTCCTACGGCAGGGGTCTGCATCAGGCGCTTGGACGGCACCAACGTCAGCAGGTCGTGTGGGTTCACGTCACAGGCGCCGCTCCCAGCGCGCACTTGTCAGGCGCCATCGGTCGCCCTCCTCGCGCCAGCCGGTGACGACCTCCTGCACGCGCGCCGATTGCGGCACGACGCCGGAGCCGCCCGTCATTACGGCGTTGAACCGTACCGTGGCGTGGCCGTCCCGCAGTTCGATGTCCGGCGGCCCCAGCGTCACGCCGACGTTGCGGTAGCGGCGCAGCAGCACCCGTGCCAGGCGCCGCGCGCCGTCGCGGTCCATGCCGTCCGGTCCAATGAAGTCCTCCGCCAGATGCGTGGACAGGGCGGCGGCGTCGCGCTGCTCGATGGCCGACTGCACGCCGCCCATCGCCTCGCGCAGGCGCTGCTCTGGAGGGTAGGCCGCGCATGCGGCGAGGACACTCCACGCAGCCAGCAGGGCGACGACCCGCGTGGCCTGGCGCAGTCGTGATACCGCCTTGTGGAGGATCGATTGCATCGTCGCCACTCCCTTCTTGCGTTGAGACGCCATGCTGCCACGGACGTGCAGTGGCGCGCCTTGCCAGCCCCTAGAGCCTATGCTCCAATCGAAGGGCTCCGTACGCCGTCGCATGCGCCCGCGGGCCGCAGAGCGGTGTCGACCGGCCGCTTTCGATACGCATACCGAAACACACCCAAGGGGATCGCAATGAGCAATGACCGTCCGTGGCTGGCCCAGTATCCGGCCGGAGTACCGTCGCAGATCGACGTGGACGAATACCCGTCCATCGTCTCGGTGCTCGAGAACGCCATTGCCAACTACCGCGACCGTCCCGCCTTTTCGAACCTCGGCCGGACGCTCACCTACGGTGAGATCGACGCGCTCAGCGCCCGCTTCGCTGCCTACCTGCTGGGCGAACTCAAGCTCAAGAAGGGCGATCGCGTCGCGATCATGATGCCCAACTGCCTGCAGTACCCAATCGCGACCTTCGGCATCCTGCGCGCCGGGCTGACGGTCGTGAACACCAACCCGATGTACACCGCGCGCGAGCTGCGCCACCAGCTCTCGGACTCCGGCGCCAGCGCGATCCTCGTGCTCGACAACTTCGGCGCGGTGGTCCAGGAGGTCCTGGCCGATACGCAGGTCAAACAGGTCATCACCACGGGCCTGGGCGACATGCTCGGCTTTCCGAAAGGCGCCATCGTCAATTTCGTGCTCAAGCACGTCAAGAAGATGGTCCCGGACTACCGCATCCCCGGTTCGATCCGCTTCAAGGACACGCTGGAGCGGGGCGCCGGCCACACCCTGCCCTCGATCGACATCCAGTCCGGGGACATTGCGTTCCTGCAATACACCGGTGGCACCACGGGCGTGTCAAAGGGCGCGATGCTCACCCACCGCAACCTGGTGGCCAACATGCAGCAGGCGGCGGCCTGGATCGGCACCAACGTGCGCATGGGCGAAGAAGTCATCATCACCGCGCTGCCGCTGTACCACATCTTCGCGTTGACGGCGAACGGGCTGGTCTTCATGAAGTTCGGCGGCCTCAACCACATGATCACCAATCCGCGCGACATGCCGGCGTTCGTGAAGGAACTGAAGAAGGTGCCCTTCACCGCCATTACCGGTGTCAACACGCTGTTCAACGGCCTGCTCAACACGCCCGGTTTCGAGGAAGTCGATTTCTCCCGCCTGCACCTGACGCTGGGTGGCGGCATGGCGGTGCAGCGATCCGTCGCCGACCGCTGGAAAAAGCTCACCGGTACCACGCTGGTGGAGGCCTACGGCCTGACGGAAACCTCCCCGGCGGCCTGCATCAACCCGATGGACCTGGCCGACTACAACGGCGCGATCGGCCTGCCGATCCCGTCGACCGACGCCTGCATCAAGGACGAGGACGGCCACCTGGTACCGACCGGCGAGGTCGGCGAGCTCTGCATCAAGGGCCCGCAGGTGATGAAGGGCTACTGGAACCGCCCCGAGGAAACCGCGCAGGTGATGGACAGCGAAGGCTGGCTACATACCGGCGACATGGCCCGGATGGACGAGAAGGGCTTCTTCTACATCGTCGATCGCAAGAAGGACATGATCCTGGTCTCGGGCTTCAACGTGTATCCGAACGAGGTCGAGGATGTCATCGCGATGATGCCGGGCGTCCTGGAAGTCGCCGCCGTCGGCGTCGCGGACGACAAGTCCGGCGAGGCGGTCAAGGTGGTGATCGTCAAGAAGGATCCGTCGCTGACCGAGGAGCAGGTCAAGACGCATGCCCGCGCCAACCTGACCGGCTACAAGCAGCCGCGCGTGGTCGAGTTCCGCAAGGAGCTGCCCAAGACCAACGTCGGCAAGATCCTGCGGCGCGAACTGCGCGACTGACGCACCGTCGCGGGTCCGTGGTGCCCCGAGGCCCCTCCATGAGGGGCCTTTTCATTGCCCCTATCTTTTTCATGCACGGTTCATGCCCGGGTGTAGCATCGCCGCGTGGGCTTCACCCAGCCGCCCGCGCCCACCATGCCTGCGGACGGCCATCCCCGAGGACCGCACCATGAGCAGCCAGATCGAGAAACTCCCCCGCGCCCGTTCCTACCCCACCCTGCGCGTCGAATCCGACGCCCAGGGCGACGCCCACTGGCTTTACATGCATGCCGACGCCGGACATGGAACCCGGCCCTGTTTCCGAACCGAACTCATGGACGACATGTGGAGTTACCTCTCCTCCATCACCCTGCGCGATGCCCAGCGCCAGGCTGGGCGGCTGCGGCACGTCGTGCTGGCCTCCGACGCCGGCGCCTTCAACCTCGGCGGCGACCTGGCGCTGTTTGCCCGGCTGATCCGGGACAACAACCGCGAACGCCTGCTCGATTACGCGCGCCGATGTGTCGACGGCGTGCATCACTTCCATACCGGACTGGGCGGCGATGTCCGCACGATTGCGCTGGTGCAGGGCGACGCGCTGGGCGGCGGCCTCGAGTTGGCGCTGTCCTGCCATACCATCGTGGCCGAGGAAGGCGTCGACATGGGATTGCCGGAAGTGCTGTTCGGCCTGTTCCCGGGCATGGGCGCGTACTCCTTCCTGTGCAAGCGCGTCACCCCGCAGATGGCCGAGAAGATCATCCTGGAAGGCCGCATCTACAGCAGCGACGAGCTGTTCCGGCTGGGCGTGGTGGACGTGCTCGTGCCCAAGGGCGAAGGCACCGCTGCCGTCAACGACGTCATCCGGCAACAGCAACGCACGCCGCATGCGTACCTGGCGCTCAACGCCGTGCGCGGCATTGCGCAGCCCGTCGGCTACGACGAGCTGATGGGCATCACCGAAGTCTGGGTGGACACCGCGCTTGCGCTGGGCGAGAAGTCGCTGCGGACCATGGACCGAATCGTCCGCGCGCAGGAACGCCGCACGGGGGCGCTGAACGTCTGAAGCACGAGGGTGCGGCGCGGCGCCGGACACCGTCCGGCCTGCCGCCACGCCATCGGGGACTCCAAGGGGAACTCAGGACGGGGAGCGCTCGCCGCTGCCGCTCGCACCACGCGCGCGATCACGGGCTTCGAGCGCCGACCTTCCCTGCACCAGCCGCTCGCGCAGCTGCGCCAACCGCGCCTGCCACTCCTGCGCCAGCTGCCAGTCCGGCAGCTGCATCAGTTCGCCACTGACCGCGGCCAGCTTGATCAGGCCCAGGTTGCTGGACACGCCCTTCAACGCGTGGGCGTGCTCGCGCGCCCGATCGTGCTGCCCGGCACCTGCGGCATCGGAGAACGCCACCACGCATGCCTCGGCATCCCGCAGGCACTGGCTGATGAACTCGCGTTCGAAAGCCTCGCCCATGCCAAGCGATTCGAGTTCGTCGAGCACCCCCGGATCGAATACGCCATCAATCGACACCTTGGTCGTGCGGCCGTCCTCGTGCGATGCGTTCGGCATGGGCATGCCCGCGTCGATCCGGCTGTTGGAGGCGATCTCCGCCAGCGTGTCCAGCAGGCGCGGCGTCGACACCGGCTTGGCCAGGAATGCCCGTGCGCCGGCTTGCTCACACGCCTGGATGGAGGCCGGCGTGACGTCCGCACTCAGCACCACGACCGGCGTGCGACGGCCGCCACCGGCTTCGAGGATGCGCAGCTGACGCAGCAGATCCAGCCCACTGAGGCCCGGCATGTGCAGGTCGACGATGACCGTGTCGTAGTCCGACAGCTCCAGCGCGTCGAGGACTTCCTCGCCGCCTTCCACGCAGGTCACGCGGTGACCGGCCTTCTGCAGCAGGCGCTGCACGACCATGCGGTTGGCGGCGTGGTCGTCGGCCACCAGGACATGCAGGCTGCGCACGCGGGCGCGGTGGCGCAGGAACGGATCCGAGAACGCGATGACGTTTTCCGGGCTCTCGACCGCGCCTGCCGAGGTCGCATCGGCCAAGGGCGAGCGCCGGGGCGGTGCGGCCGCAGCGGTCGTCTGGGCAGGCTTCGTGGCACGGTCGAACGGCAGTTCCACCCAGAACCGGCTGCCACGGTTTTCCGTGCTTTCGAACCCGATGCTCCCGCCCATCGCCTCCGCCAGGCCCTTGGCGATCGTGGTGCCCAGGCCGGTGCCGCCATGCCGGCGGGCCAGGCTGACATCGGCCTGTTCGAAGGCCTCGAACAGGCGGTGCTGCGCGGCCACCGGAACGCCCACGCCGGTGTCCGTGACGGTAAACCGCAGCCGCAGGCGGTCCGCCGACGCGTCCACCACGCCGACCTCCAGCTGGACCGACCCCTCGTCGGTGAACTTCACCGCGTTGCCCGCCAGGTTGAGCAGCACCTGCCGCAGGTGGCCGACGTCGCCGCGCAGGGTGGCCGGCACGTCGTCCGCCACGGTCTGCTGGTAGCGCAATTTCTTGGCGCGGGCCTGGGGTTGCAGGATGAGCCCGATGTTCTCCACGAGCTCCTGCGGGTCGAACTCGACCACGTTGAGCTTCAGCTTGCCGGCCTCGATCGCCGAAATGTCCAGCACGTCCTCGACCAGCGCCAGCAGGCTCCGGGTGGACGCCTGGATGGTGTTGAGGCACTCCCGCTGCTCGGCGTCCAGGCGCGTGGTCGCCAGCAGCTCGGACATGCCGGCCAGGCCGTTGAGGGGCGTGCGGAACTCGTGGCTCATGTTCGCCAGGAACCGGCTCTTGGCCTCGTTGGCGCGCCGAGCCTCGTCGGTGGCACGGGTCAGGGCACGCAGCAAACCCGACAGATAGGACGGAATGGCCACCAGCCCCAGCAGCAGTCCGACCGCCAGCACGCGGTTGTCGTGCCAGTAGCTGTTGAAGGCGATGACACTGCCGAAGCTGGCAAAAGCGGCGGCGACGGCAATCACCAGGTAACGGTTGCCGAAGCGCAGGCCGTTACCCACCGTGACCCACATCAGGATCACGTACACCCAGGCCAGCGGCTCGCCGATGCGGATCATCGCCAGCGCCATCAGGCCATAGTCGGCCACCATGCCGATGCCGCGGCGCAGGTGCGACCTGCCCGGGCGCGCGATGATCCACGCCAGCAGCACGCCGCCGACGGTGAAGCCGGTGGCGACCATGGCCAGCACATCCGCGTAGGCCGCACGGTCCAGCGTGCCGCCGGCGCCCCGCACCAGCATGTAGACCAGCACCACCGCCAGCACGATCAGGCGGATGGTCGCCTGTCCATGCTCGCTGTCCTCGCGCTGCGAGAGTCGGGTCTTCAGCCAGGACAGGTGACGTTTCATCGGCTTAATCCATGCCTTTCCGCGGCGCCCGGGTGGCGAAGCGCGCGCAGATATCCTCGAGTCGGGCGCGGTTGCGCACCAGCGCATCCACGCAGCGTGGGTCGAACAGACGACCCTTCTGTGCGTACAGGTACCCCAGCGCCGCATCGATGTCCCAGGCCTCCTTGTAGGGGCGTTGGGAAATGAGCGCATCGAACACATCGGCCACCGCCACGATGCGGGCTTCCAGCGGAATCTCCTCGCCGACCAGACCGTCCGGGTAGCCGCTGCCGTCGAAGCGTTCGTGGTGGCGCAGCGCGATGACCGCGCCGGTCTGGATGAAGCGGTTCTGGCTGTCGGCCAGCAGCTCGTGGCCGATGCGGGGATGCCGGCGCATGACCGCCGTTTCCTCGTCGTCAAGCGGACCGGGCTTCAGCAGGACAGCGTCGGGGATGGCGATCTTGCCGATGTCGTGCAACGGCGCGGCCATCTCGATCATCCGCACCTCGTCCTCGAACATCCCGAGCTGCTCGGCGATCAGGCCGGCGACGTGCGCCATCCGCTCAAGGTAGACGCTGGTACCGCTGTCGCGGTATTCGATCGCGCGCGCCAGGCGCGCCAGCGTCTCGCGCTCGCGCTCCTCGACTTCGTGCATGCTCGACAGCAGGCGCTGCTCCAGCGACAGGGCGCGCTGCTTGACGTTCTCGGACTGCTGGCGCAACTGCAGCAGATTGCGGCAACGGGCGCGCAGTTCGCGCGGCCGCACCGGCTTGACCAGGAAGTCGATGACCCCCGCATCCAGCGCCGCCTGGCGCACCGGCTCGTCGCCGACCACCGTGACCAGGATGATGGGGATGTCGCGGTGCAGCGGCCGGCGTCGGAAGCGGCGGGCGAACTCCAGCCCGTCGATGCCCGGCATCCGGTAGTCCAGCAGGAGCAGGTCCGGCTGGTTGGCCTCGCACCAGTTCAGGCCCGCCTCGGACTCACCGAAATCGTGCACCGAGAGCTCGGGCGCGATGTCCTCGATGATGTGGCGCAGCATGGTGCGCGCCGAAGTCTGGTCATCGACGATGACGACGTTCACGCCAGCCTATCCATGGGTTGTGGTCCCCCTCGACTGTTCCGCCCTGAGCATACCCCCGCCGTCAATTTCTTGACAGCGGCCTCCCCTGCACTTCCAGTTGCCGGGATCGATGCAAACGGCATGCCGTCAGCCGTGGACCTCGGGCCGCATGTACGGGAACAGCAGCACGTCGCGGATGGAGGCCGACCCGGTCAGGAGCATCACCATCCGGTCGATGCCGATGCCCAACCCGCCGGTGGGCGGCAGGCCGACCTCCAGCGCCCGGATGTAATCGGCGTCGAAATGCATGGCCTCGTCGTCGCCCCCCTCCATGGCATCGACCTGGGCCTGGAAACGGGCCGTCTGGTCTTCCGGATCGTTGAGCTCCGAGAAGCCGTTCGCCAGCTCCTTGCCGCCGATGAACAGTTCGAACCGGTCAGTCAGCTCCGGATCGTGGTCGCTGGCACGCGCCAGCGGACTCACTTCGACCGGGTGGTCGGTAATGAAAGTCGGCTGGATCAGGGTGTGTTCGACGGTCTTCTCGAACACCTCCAGCAGCAGCTTGCCCCAACCCCACCCGGCCTTGACCGGGATCTTCAGCCGCGCGCAGTGGGCGCGCATGGCGTCGAGGTCGCGCAGCTCGCCCGCGGCGATCTGCGGGTTGTGCTCCAGCACCGCATCGGTCATCGACCAGCGGCGGAAGGCCGGCCCGAGGTCGATCGCCTGGCCGTCCCACTCCACCGCCGTGGTGCCGAGAACGTCCTGCGCGACGTCGCGGATCACGCCTTCGGTGAGGTCCATGATCTCGGTGTAGGTGGCGTAGGCCTCGTACAGCTCCAACATCGTGAACTCGGGGTTGTGCCGGGTCGACACGCCCTCGTTGCGGAAGTTGCGGTTGATTTCGTAGACGCGCTCCAGCCCGCCCACGACGAGGCGCTTCAGGTACAGCTCCGGCGCGACGCGCAGGTACAGTTCCAGGTCCAGCGCATTGTGATGGGTCACGAACGGCTTGGCCGTGGCGCCGCCGGGGATGTAATGCATCATCGGCGTCTCGACCTCGAGGAAACGCCGCGCATCCAGCCACGCGCGCATCGACCGGATAATCCGGCTGCGCTTGACGAACACGTCGCGTGCCTCGGGCGACACGATCAGGTCCACGTAGCGCTGGCGGTAGCGCTGCTCCACGTCCGACAGGCCGTGCCACTTGTCCGGCAGCGGGCGCAGCGACTTCGTCAGCAGGCGCAGCCGGGCAACCTTCACCGACAGCTCGCCGGTGCGCGTGCGGGTTAACACGCCGGTCGCGCCCACGATGTCGCCCACGTCCCAGCCCTTGAACGCGTCGTAGGCCTCGCCCAGCGCGTTGGCCTGCAGGAACAGCTGGATGCGGCCGGACTCGTCCTGCACCTGGACGAAGCTGGCCTTTCCCATCACCCGCTTGAGCAGGATGCGCCCGGCCAGCGCGACCTCACGCCCTTCGCCTTCCAGCGCCTCGGCGGTCCAGCGCTCCGTGTCCTTGAACTCGGCCTGCAGGTCGCCGGCGTAGGCATCGCGCCGGAAGTCGTTGGGAAATGCGATGCCCTGCCCGCGCAGCGCCTTCAGTTTGGCGCGACGCTCGGCGATCAGGTGATTCTCGTCGGCGTGCGGCGGGGTCGGGGTGTCGGTCATAAACAGTGCGTCGGTAATGAGGGAGCGGCTTCAGCCGCGATTGGTGTCCACGCGGGCGAGCAGCCCCGGGCTACGACGGAACTCAGACAGCGTCCGCGCGTTTGGAGCCCGCATCCAGGCCGGCCTTGAGCGCGGCCTCGACGAACTCGTCCAGGTCGCCGTCCAGCACCTTCTGCGTGTCGCTGCGCTCCACGCCGGTGCGCAGGTCCTTGATCCGCGACTGGTCCAGCACGTAGTTGCGGATCTGGCTGCCCCAGCCGATGTCGGACTTGGTGGCCTCCACGGCATCGCGTTCGGCGTTGCGCTTCTGGATCTCCAGCTCGTAGAGCTTCGCGGCCAGCATCTTCATCGCGTTGTCGCGGTTCTGGTGCTGGCTGCGGCCGGTCTGGCAGGCCACCACGATGCCGCTCGGCACGTGGGTGATGCGCACCGCCGACTCGGTCTTGTTGACGTGCTGGCCACCCGCGCCCGACGACCGGTACACGTCGGTCTTCAGGTCGGCCGGGTTGATCTCGATGTCGATGTTGTCGTCGACCTCGGGACTGACAAACACCGAGGTGAAGCTGGTGTGCCGGCGGTTGTCCGAATCGAAAGGCGACTTGCGCACCAGCCGGTGCACACCGGTCTCGGTCTTCAGCCAGCCGTAGGCGAAGTCGCCCTCCACGCGCAGCGTGGCGGACTTGATGCCGGCCACGTCGCCGCCGCTGGCTTCCATCAGCTCGGTCTTCCAGCCGCGCGACTCGCACCAGCGCAGGTACATGCGCAGCAGGATCTCGGCCCAGTCCTGGGCCTCGGTGCCGCCGGCGCCGGCCTGGATGTCGACGAACGCCGCGGCGCCGTCCATCTTGCCGGAGAACATGCGCTGGAATTCCAGCTGTTCGACATCGCGTGCGAGCCGGTCGACGTCCTCGACGACGGCCTGCGCCGTGTCCTCGTCGTCCTCCATCTCGGCCAGCTCGAGCAGTTCGCCCGCGCCGGTCAGGCCCTCGGTCATCCGACGGCTGCCCAGCACGACCCGTTCCAGCGCGGCGCGCTCACGTCCCAGCGCCTGGGCCCGCTCGGCGTCGTTCCAGACGTCGGGGCTTTCCAGTTCGCGGTTTACTTCTTCGAGGCGTTCGACCTTGGCATCGAAGTCAAAGGTACCCCCTCAGCGCATCCAGCCGACCCTGCAGGTCGGCGATGCGCTGACGGACGGGATTGGTCTCGATCATCCGTTCTCGTGTCCGTGGCTGTGGTGCGGAAAAGGCCGCCGATTCTAGCAGTTGGCGCACGCCGGGGGCCTGCGCAGTGCGTACCGGCAGGTCTTGGAGTCGCTCGAGACGGCACAACCGGACCGGTCAGGCCGGTTCCCGGTGCACCACCACGAGTTGCACCGCATCGCCGCCCCGGTAGTCGTCCGGCTCCAGCCGATACGCGATGCGCACGCGGGAAGGCACCGGCAATCCATCCCAGCCGCCGAAGTGGATCGCATTGATGCGTGCGCGGCCCGAGCCCAGCTCCAGCTTGAGGTGGCGCTCGCCCACCACGCGCGTGCCCAGCACGTCGAACTCCCCGTCGAACTGCGGCTCCGGGAAGCCCTGCCCCCACGGGCCGCCATCGCGCAGCGCCTCGGCGTTGTCGCGCGACAGCTCCACGGCATCCAGGGCGCCATCGCTGTGCAAATCGGCCTGCAACAGGGCGTCGTCCAAGCGCTCGCGCGCACAGTCGGCGAACGCGCGCCCGAAGGCATCCAGGGACGCGCGTGGCAGGGTCAGACCTGCTGCCATGGCGTGCCCCCCGAAGCGCTCGACCAGCCCGGGGTGGCGCGCGGCCACGTCGGCCAGCGCATCGCGGATGTGGAACCCGGGAATCGAACGGGCCGAGCCGCGCAGCACGGGGCTGCCCGGCTCGGCCGGCGCGAATGCCACCACCGGCCGGTGCAACCGGTCCTTGATCCGGGAGGCGACCAGCCCGATCACGCCAGGGTGCCAGTCCGGATCGAACAGGCACGCCACGAGGGGCGGAGTGCCGTCGTGCACGGCGACCCGCGACACCGCCAACTCGGCCTCGTCGGTCATCTGCTGTTGCACGGCGCGCCGTTCACCGTTGATGGCATCCAGGGTCGCCGCCATCTCGCGTGCCTGAGCGGGGTCGTCGGTCAGCAGGCATTCGATGCCCAGTGCCATGTCCTCCAGGCGTCCGGCGGCATTGAGGCGGGGGCCGACGGCAAATCCGATGTCGGCGGCACTCAGTCGTGCCGGCACCCGGCCGGACACTTCCACCAGCGCCTGCAGCCCGGCGCAGCCCTGTCCGGCACGCAAGCGCCGCAGCCCCGCCGCCACGAGGGCGCGGTTGTTGGTGTCCAGCGGCACCAGGTCGGCGACGGTCCCGACCGCGACCAGGTCCAGCAGCGCACCCAGGTCCGCGCCCGTGTCGGTGCAGCCGGCATCGCGCAGGTGCCGGCGCAGCGCCAGCAGCACGTAGAACATCACCCCGACACCCGCCAGCGCCTTGCTGGGAAACGTGTCGCCCGGCAGGTTGGGATCCACGATCACATCCGCCAGCGGCAGTGTGGCGCCCGGCAGGTGGTGGTCCGTGACCAGGACGGTCCAGCCGCGGGCCTTGGCGGCCTCGATGCCGGCATGGCAGGCGATGCCGTGGTCGACGGTGACCAACAGGTCTGGCTTCAGTCCCGCCAGTTCGTCCACCAGCGCCGGCGACAGCCCGTAGCCGTGCACCATCCGGTTGGGCACCGCATGGGAGACGCGTCGGGCGCCCAGCATCCGAAGCCCGCGCACGCCGACCGCGCACGCAGTGGCGCCGTCGCAGTCGAAATCGCCCACCACGACGATATGGCGGTCGTGGGCGATGGCGTCCGCCAGCAATGCGGTGGCGGCGTCCAGACCCGACAGGCCGTCCGGCGGCAACAGGTGCGCCAGGCGCGGGCGCGCCTCATCGATGCACAAGGCGCCCCGCCCGGCGTAGATGCGGCGCAGCAGCAGAGGAACGCGCTCGGGCCATTCACCGATCGCCGCCGCCTGGCGGCGGCGGATCACCACCGCGTTGCGCGACGGCGGACTCAAGAGACCGCGTCCGCCGGCGCCGGCGCGCCGAGGCCCGGCGTTGACCACGGCTGCCGCCAGAAGCGCCAGCGGTGGGGGCGAGCCACATGCACGCGGTGTCCGTCGCCAAAGTCCATCGTGAGCGCCGCCAGCCGCCCACCTGCCATCGCGTCCAACAGCGGCGACAGCCAGTCACGGTCCAGCGCGGCCAGGTCGCGTGCGTGGCGGAGGTCGACGAGCACCCCGCCTTCGAACGCCGGCTCCGGGGCCGGCATGCAGGCGGGCATCGGTTCAACCCGCGCACCCCCGGCCGCGAGGAAGGCCGACAGCGTGTCGTCATCGCTCAGTGCCCGCGCCACGCGGGCGGTGACGTGGTCGGGCAGCGCACCCGCGCCCCAGAACCACAGCGAATTCACCGGCGGCAGGCCGCTGGCCTGCCGGCGCACGTTGCGCGGGTGGTTGTGAAGCACCACCTGCGCCTCGCTGAGCAATGCCCGCCAGCGGCGGCCCTCGGGGCCCTGCGGCAGGTGGTCGAACAGGTCCATGCCCACGGCGCGGTCGGGGGCCGCCATCGCCGGCAGCGCGGCCCCGGCCGGTGCGCGCAGGTACCAGCGGGTGGGCGCCGGGGCGTCGATCGGCAGACCGGCGTCGCCGAACAACGGACGCAGGGCCGGCATGAACGCCGCCGCGTCCTCCGCGGTCAGCCCGAGCGCATCACCGTGGGACAGCAGCCGCGCACCGTTGATGTCGGGCTGGATGTACACCGGGTCCGCGCGCAGCCAGACCGCACCTGCGGCATCACCCGCATCGCGCTCGCGCGTGACGGCCGCCGCGGCCCACCCGCGGGGCAGGACGTCCAGCCAGTCGCCGAGCCGGTCCTCCGCACCCGTGTCGTGGTTGCCCCGCCCCAGCCAACGCGCGGTGGGCGCCGGCAGGCGCTGCCCGCCGAAGCGCGCGCGCGCCGGCAGCAGCAGGATGGCGGACCGGGGCGCCAAGGGCTCAGCCCGGGTAGCTGACGCCGACGATTTCGTACTCGCGGGTGCCGCCGGGTGCCTCGATGGTGACGCTGTCGCCCTCGTGCTTGCCGATCAGCGCACGCGCCACCGGCGAGGACACCGCGATCAGGCCCTGTTTGATGTCGGCCTCCAGGTCGCCCACGATCTGGTAGCGGGTCTCTTCGTCGGTGTCGGTATCGGCCAGCTCGACGACCGCGCCGAACACGATGCGCGAACCGGCGTTGAGCTTGGACACGTCGATGACCTGGGCGTGCGACAGCTCGGCCTCCAGCTGCTTGATGCGGCCTTCGATGAAGCCCTGCTGCTCGCGCGCGGCGTGGTACTCGGCATTTTCCTTGAGGTCGCCGTGGGCGCGGGCTTCGGCAATGGCGTTGATCACCGCCGGGCGCTTGACCGACTTGAGTTCGTCGAGCTCGGCGCGCAGGCGCTGGGCGCCCTGGATTGTCAGGGGTGCTTGCATGGAACGTCCTCTTCCCGGTCGTTGCCGGGCCTTGAATGCGTGAAGCCGGCCAGGGGCCGGCATCGTTCGGGAGTTGAAACCCGGGTTGACGGCGATTGTGGCCGATCACCCGGGGGGCGGCGCAACCGGCTCCATGAACGGCCGCCGGTTGCGCCGGGCGCCGCTCAGGCCGCGCCCAGTTCCGCGTGGAGCTCCTGCAGCGACCACACCGGGCCGGTGCCACGGAACTCCAGCGAATGCAGCAGTGCACGGGCGCCGGCGATCGTCGTCGAGTAGGTCACCCGGTGCTGCAGCGCCTCGCGGCGGATGGAGAACGAGTCGGAGATCGCCTGCCGCCCCTCGGTGGTGTTGACGATGTAGACGATCTCGCCGTTCTTGATCAGGTCGACGA
>CBIHLN010000068.1:0-13950 GCA_966210725.1 uncultured Lysobacter sp.
ATTCGGCAGCCCCTCAAGGCCACCCCCTCAGCAGGGCCGCGCATTGTGCACATGCGCTTCACGCTTGGGAAGGGGGTTGGCGAAATTTTTTCGAGCCGTCGTGTTTTCGATTCAGCCCCGCACGAGTCGGACACGCGCGAACGTGCGCTTGCCCACCGCCAACACGCCTTCGAAACCCGGCGCCAGCGTGAGCTGCGCATCCTCCACGACCGCACCGTCTATACGCACGGCGCGCTCGCGCAGCTTGCGGTTGGCTTCGGAGTTACTGGGCGTCAGGCCGGCCGCAGTCAGCAGCGCGGCGATGCGCATGCCCTCGGCCGGAACCGCCACGTCATTCAGCGGCAGCTGCGCGGTGTCGCCCTGGCCGCGCACGGCGGCGTTCCAGCCGGCCACCGCCTGCTCGGCCGCTGGCGCACCGTGGAAGCGCTGCGCCAACTCGCGCGCCAGTCTCAGCTTGAGGTCGCGCGGGTTGAGCTGGCCCGACTCGATATCGGCTCGCAGGGTCACGGCCTCGGCCATCGAGATCTCGAAGCTCAACAGCTCGATCCAGCGCCACATCAGCACGTCGTCGATCTTCATCGTCTTGGTGACGATGTCGATGGCCGGCTCGTTGATGCCGATGTAGTTGGCCAGCGACTTGCTCATCTTCTGGACGCCGTCGAGGCCCTCCAGCAGCGGCATGGTCAAGACGACCTGCGGCCGCTGGCCGTGGTGTTCCTGCAGCGCGCGGCCCATCAGCAGGTTGAACTTCTGGTCCGTGCCGCCGAGTTCGACATCCGCCTCCAGCGCCACCGAGTCGTAGCCCTGCACCAGCGGGTAGAGGAACTCGTGGATCGCGATCGGCTGCTGCGCCGCGTAGCGCTTGGCGAAGTCGTCGCGCTCCAGCATGCGCGCCACGGTATGGGTCGCCGCGAGCCTGATCATGTCGGCGGCGCCCATGCGCCCGAACCATTCCGAATTGAAGCGGACCCGTGTCCGCTGCGGGTCGAGCACCTTGAAGACCTGGTCCGAATAGGTGCGGGCGTTGGCCTCCACGTCCTCGCGGGTCAGCGGCTTGCGGGTGACGTTCTTGCCGGTGGGGTCGCCGATCATCCCGGTGAAATCGCCGATCAGGAACGTGACCTCGTGCCCCAGGTCCTGGAACTGCCGCATCTTGTTGAGCAGCACCGTGTGACCCAGGTGCAGGTCCGGGGCCGTGGGGTCGAACCCGGCCTTGATCCTGAGCGGGCGGCCGGCGGCGAGGCGCTCGCGCAGTTCTTCAGTCTTGAGCACTTCGTCGGCGCCACGGCCGATCAGATCAAGGGAGTCTTGTACGGACACAGGGGGTCTCGGGGAGGGGCCGGGCGCGTGGAACTGCGACGCCGGACATGAATGGAGTTAAGACGGAGTTAAAGCGGCACCTGGTCAAAAATCCTATTCAGGTCAAAGGTTTGACGCACGTTGCTCGCGTCACTATGGTAACGCCGCTACACAGCCTTCACACCCAGTACGCAGGGGGACCATGCATGACGACGCCTGATTCCGGAACCGCACCGCACGTGCCCTCTCGGCGCGAGCGCCTGCAGTCCCTGCGTGAGGCGGCGCTCAAGCGCCCGGTGCTGGCACGCCATATTTCGGACGGCTTCAACGGCCGCTGGACCCGCCGCCAGTGGGCGCAGGCCAGCCTCGTCGCGACGATTGGCATGTTGATGGCGGCCATCGTGCCGGGTTTCGACGCGCCGGTCGGCGATCCGGCGCACATGCCTCGACAGTCGATGGCGCTGGCCCTACCGCCGCTGCCGGTGTCGCGCAAGCGCCAGCCGGTCGACAGCTGGGAGGTCGTGACGGTCGAGAAGGGCCAGACGCTGGGCGCGGTGTTCGAGTCGCTCGATATCCCGGCCACCACCATGTACCGCATCCTCGAGCACCCCGGTGCCCAGGACACGCTGACCCGGCTGCGCCCGGGCGCGGAGCTGGCATTCGACCTGCCGGTAGGCGGCGGGCTGCGTGCCATCCGTTTCGAGCGCGGCGAGAGCCAGCGCGTCGAGTTGCGCATCGGCTCCGACTCGATCACCGAGACGGTCACCGAACGTCCGACCCAGACACGCACCCAGGTCGCCAGCGGCGAGATCAACAGCTCGCTGTACGTCGCCGCCCGCAAGGCCGGCCTGTCGCCCGCCGCCATTGCGACGATGACCGACCAGATCTTCCAGTACGACATCGACTTCAAGGACACGCAGAAGGGCGACCGCTTCAGCGTGGTGTACGACGAGGTCTGGCGCGAGGGCGAGCGCGTGGGCACCGGCGCGATCCGCGCGGCCACGTTCACGACCGGCGGCAAGACCTATTCCGGGTTCCGTTTCGAGCGCGACGGCAAGGCCGAGTACTTCACCGCCGAAGGCCGTCCGCTGAAGAAGAGCTTCATCCGCATGCCGATCCAGTACGCGCGGCTGACCTCCGGCTTCGGCTCTCGCCGCCACCCGGTGGCCGGCAAGGTGCGGATGCACAAGGGCGTGGACTACGGCGCCGCGCCGGGCACGCCGATCATGGCCGCCGGCGATGCGCGCGTGCAGTTCGCCGGCTGGCGGGGCGGCTACGGCCGCGCCGTCATCCTCGACCATGGCCGCGGGCACACCACGCTGTACGCGCACATGTCCCGCTTCGGCAAGTACAAGGCCGGCCAGCGCGTGCGCCAGGGCGAGACCATCGGCTACGTCGGCAGCTCGGGCCTGTCCACCGGCCCGCACCTGCACTACGAATTCCGCGTCAATGGCGTGCACCGCAACCCGCTGTCGGTGACGATGCCGCCGCCCGAGCCGCTGAAGGGCGCCGACCTGGTTGCGTTCCGTGCGCAGATGGCGCCGGCGCTGGCGCAGCTGGAGCGCATGGACAACGCGCGCATTGCCAAAGCCGAGCCCGCCGGGAAAGCCGAGCCGGCGAAGCCCGCACGCCCCAAGGCGTGATGGCCCGCACCCCGCACGCACCCGATGACCGCAACCCGCCTCCACCAGGCGGGTTTTTCGTTGGGCCCGGCCTGTTCGTCGGCCTGATCTCGGGCACCAGCGCCGACGGCATCGACGCCGCGCTGGTCAAACTCGACGAGCGTCCGGAGGGCGCGTTGCACTGCGAGGTGCTGCGCGCGCGCACCACGCCATGGCCGGACGACCTGCGCCGTCGGCTGGTGACTCTGGGCCAGGGCGGCTCGCTGGATTCGCTGGACGAGCTGGGCACGCTGGATACGCGCCTGGGCGAGGCGTTCGCAGAGGCAGCGGCGTCGCTGGTGCACGACGCCGGGCTGACCGCGGCGCACGTGCGGGCGATCGGCTCGCATGGCCAGACGTTGCGCCACCGGCCCGAGGGCGCACGGTTCGATGGTCGGCACCCCTTCACCCTGCAGCTCGGCGACGCGCACGTCATCGCCGAACGCACCGGCATCGCCACGGTGGCCGATTTCCGCCGCCGCGATGTCGCCGCCGGCGGCCACGGCGCGCCGCTGGTGCCCGCGTTCCATGCCGCGCTGCTGCATGCGCCGGACGAGGACCGCGCGGTGCTCAACCTGGGCGGCATCGCCAACTTCACCCTGCTGCCACGGCAGGGCGAGGTGCGCGGCTTCGACACCGGCCCGGCCAATGCGCTGATGGATGCCTGGTGTGAGCGCCACCTCGGGCACCCCTTCGACGCCGGGGGCGCATGGGCGCTGACGGGCGCGGTGGACACCGCGCTGCTGGCGCGCCTGCTCGACGACCCCTATTTCCGGCGGCCACCGCCCAAGAGCACGGGCCGCGAGCACTTCCACCTCGACTGGGTGAAACGCCACCTGCAGGGCAGCGAGCGCCCGCAGGACGTGCAGGCGACACTGCTGGAACTCAGCGCGACGACCGTCGCCGATGCGCTGCGCGCGCACCAGCCGGCCACCGCGCGCGTGCTGGCGTGCGGCGGCGGCGTCCGCAACACCGCGCTGCTGGCGCGAATCGAAGCGCTGCTGCCGGGGGTGGTCGTGGCGTCGACAAGCGCTTACGGGCTGGACCCGGATTTCGTCGAAGCGGCCGCGTTTGCATGGCTGGCGCGCCAGGCCGTCATGGGCCGCCCGGGCAACGTCGCCTCGGTGACCGGCGCGGCGGGACCGCGCGTGCTGGGCGTGGTCTACCCGGCGTCCTGATCGCGGCTCGAGCGGGTGCCGCCTGGCCAGATGTCCGGGCGGATCGACTGGTCGGGTTGCGGGGTGGACGCAGGCGCCTCCGCGCGGCCGATGCGGGCGAATCCCGGGTCGTTGGGAATGCCCTCCAGCGCGGCAATGGCGGCCTGGAGCGCCATCGAGTCGCTGTCGGTCAGCTTCGACGCCAGCTCGGCCTCGCACTCGAACAGGCCGGTCTCGAGCATGTGCATCAACGCATGCTGCTGGCTCCACCCGTGCGCATCGGCCACGCGCTTGATGCGTTCAAGCAGCAGCGGGCCGACATCGCGGATGGTCAGCTCGGTCATGTCACGGGCTCCACGGCCGCCAGCTCGGGCTCGGCCACCGGTTCGCGGATACGCCGCCACAGCCATGCCAGCAGCAGCAGCGTCGGCACCACGGTCAGCGCACTGAGGACGAAGAAGGTCACGTACGACGTCGCCTCGACGATAAAGCCCGACACGCCGCCGACGAACTTGCCCGGCAGGTTGGCCAGCGACACCAGCAACGCGTACTGCGTGGCCGTGAAGTTGCGGTCGGTCAGCGAGGACATGAAGGCCACCAGCACCACGCCGGCGAAGCCCTGGAACAGGTTGTCGGCGCTGATGGCGGCATAGAACGCCCAGATCTGCGACGGGTACTGCGCCATCAGCACGAAGGCGACGTTGGACAACGCCACGCCAATGGCCGCCAGGAACAGCATCCGGCGAAAACCGAACGCGGCCACCGCGACACCGCCCAGGAACGCCCCGGCAATGCCCATCCACACGCCGTAGAGCTTGGACACCGTGGCGATATCGGCCTTGCTGTAGCCCGAGTCCAGGTAGAACGGGCCGGCCATCACGCCGATCACCTGATCGGGGAACTTGAACAGACCCACGAACACCAACAGGGCCAGCCCGAGCACCAGGCCGTTGGTGGAGAAGAAGCTGGAGAACGGCTGCCAGAACGCGCCGACGAAATCGATCCGGCGCTCCACGGTGGACTCCGGCGCGACCGGTTCCCGGCACACCAGCGTGGTGATGATCGGCAGCAGCATGAGTGCGGCCATCGCCAGGTAGGCCTCGCGCCAGCCGAGGAACTCGGCCAGGTACAGCGCGCCCGCGCCGGCCAGGATCAGGCCGATGCGGTAGCCCAGCGTGTAGGTCGCGGCGAGCGCGGCCTGCGCCTTCACCGGTGCGATCTCGATGCGGTAGGCATCGACCGCTGCATCCTGCGTGGCCCCGGCGAACGACGCCACCAGCACCCACATCACCAGGGGCCCCACGCCCAGCTCGGGCCGCGTCAGTGCCAGGGCGGCCAGGCCGAGCGCCACCACCACCTGCGACACGAGCAGCCAAGAGCGGCGGCGCCCGAGAAACGCCGTCAGCGGGAACGCGTAGCGGTCGATCAGCGGCGCCCACAGGAACTTCAGCAGGTAGAAGAAGCTCGCCAGGCTGATGAGGCCGATGCTGCCCAGGTCCAGCCCCGAGTCGCGCAGGCGCGTGGACAGCGTCATCGAGGCGATCAGCAGGAACGGCAGGCCGGAACCGAAGCCCAGCATCAGCATGGTCATCGCCGAGGGCGTGCCGAATGCGCGGCGGATGCCGCGCCAGCCCTTGTAGGATGCGGGCGCCTCGGCCGCGGTCGGGGGGGCGGACGTCGCCATCAGCCCAGTGCCCCGGCGTAGTCGACCGTGAACGGCGCATGGTCGGAGAAGCGCGGCTCGCGCAGGATCGCGCAGCGTTGCAGGCGATCGCGCAACCCGGGCGTCAGCAGCTGGTAGTCGATGCGCCAGCCCACGTTGTTGGCGCGCGCCGCGCCGCGGTTGCTCCACCAGGTGTAGTCCTGGCCGTCGGCATGCAGCGCGCGGTAGGCATCGACCCAGCCGTCGGCGCAGGCGTCGGTGCCGTCACTGCCGCCATCGGCGTGCACCTGGCCGTTCAGCCATGCGCGCTCGGGCGGCAGGCAGCCGGAGTTCTTCTGGTTGGAGGTCCAGTTCTTGATGTCCAAACGGCTGCGCACGATGTTCCAGTCGCCGCACAGCACGTACTCGCGGCCGCTGGCGCGCCAGCCGTCGAGGATCGGCCTGAGCCACTCCATGACCTCGAACTTGAAGCCCTGCCGCAGCTCGCCCGAGGACCCCGACGGGATATAGAACGACACCACCGACAGGTTGCCGAAGCGCGCCTCGATGTAGCGGCCTTCGTCGTCGAACGGGGCCCACCCCAGTTCGGTGCGCACCTCGTCGGGCTCGCGCCGGGCGTAGATCGCGACGCCGCTGTAGCCCTTCTTCGTGGTGGCATCGCGGAAGAATGCGCGGTAGCCGTCGGGCAGGAATTCCGGCCCCGCCAGCTGGTGCTCCTGCGCCTTGGTCTCCTGCACGCACAGCACGTCGGCGTCCTGCTGCGCGAACCAGTCGAAGAAGCCCTTGCGGGCGGCCGAGCGCAGGCCGTTGGCGTTGAAGCTGATGATGCGCATGCAGGTTCCGCGTCAGGGGTCGGGCGATCATAACAACGCGCCCGCGGGCCGTGCCGCGGGCGCTGGCCTATCATGACCGGCCCCGTGACGGCGGTCGCGCCGCACCTTCAGCCTTCCCGACAGACGCACGCCGATGACCGACCACCGCACCCGTTTCCTGCAACTGGCGCTGGATGCGCAGGCCCTGCGCTTTGGCGAGTTCACGCTGAAGTCCGGCCGCACCAGCCCGTACTTCTTCAACGCCGGCCGCTTCGATTCCGGCGCGGCGTTGGCCGGGCTGGCGGGCTGCTACGCCGACGCGATCGAGACGGCCGGGCTGGAGTTCGACGTGCTGTTCGGACCCGCCTACAAGGGCATTCCGCTGGCGACGGCGCTGGCGTGCGAGTTCGCCCGCCGCGGGCGCGACCTGCCGGTGGCCTTCAACCGTAAGGAGGCCAAGGCCCACGGCGAGGGCGGCCAGCTGATCGGCGCCCCGCTGGACGGCCGCCGCGTGCTGGTGGTGGACGACGTCATCACCGCCGGCACCGCCATCCGCGAGGCGCTGGCGATCATCGGCGGCGCCGGCGGCACGGTGGCCGGCATCGTCATCGCACTGGACCGCCAGGAGATCGTCGGCGAGCCGCCGGCCGACTCGACGGCACCGCGACGCTCGGCGGCAGAAACTGTCGCGGATGAACAGGGACTGCCGGTGGTGGCCGTTGCCCGGCTTGACGATCTGCTCGCCTTCACGGGCCGCCGTGCCGAACTGGGCGCGCACCGCGACGCGCTTCTGGCCTACCGGCGCGCCTACGGCAGCGGCGCCTCCGGTTGACGCACGGCGGCCGGGGCTGGCCCGACTCTTGCGTTATTCCGTCCAGATGGCCACCACGCACACATCACGGACGACCGGAGGCGACATGACGACTGCACGCAAGGTGACGATGGGACGCCGAACGCTGGGCGCGGCACTGCTGCTTGCCCTGGTTGCACCCGCCACCGGCCTGGCCCAGCGCGCGTCCAAGGCACCGGCCGCGCCCAAGAAGCTGTACTGCTGGGACGAGGGCGGACGCCGCGTCTGCGGTGACGCCCTGCCGGCCGATGCGGTCGACAACGCGCGCACGGAGATCAACGCGCGCAGCGGCCTGCCGACCGCGCGCATGGGCCGGGCGCTGACGCCGGAAGAGCGTGTCGCGGCCGAGGCGGCCGCGCGCCAGGCCGCGGCCGAGGCGGCGGCCGTCGAGGCCGCCAAGCGGCGCGACATCGCGATGGTGGAGTCCTACAACAGCGAAGCCGAGCTGCGTCGCGCGTTCCAGCACCGCATCACGCTGATGGACGAGACGGTGCAGGCCTCGCAGTACGGCATCAAGGGCCTGCGCCAGAGCCTGGTCAGCCTGCTGCGCCGTGCCGGCCAGGCCGAACTCAGTGGCGACAAGGTGCCCAAGGACCTGGCCACCACCATCCGCACCCAGCACGACGAACTGATGCGCCAGCAGGCGTTGCTGGTCGAGCACAAGCGCAACCGGCGCGAAGTGGAAGGCGACCTGGCCGCGGCACTCCAGCGCTACCGCGACATGACCGACGCCGACCGCCCCACCGACGCCGACGGCTGACGCCCCGCGCGCCTCGGATTCGCTCGCGCACGCGCTGCATAGCCGCGTGCACGTGCCATCTCCCTGATCGACTCCCTGATCGACTCGTGGTCAAGCCCGGGCGCGCCCTGGCGGCCCGGGGCAGGCCACCGCACCCGCGCAGCGCGGCGGGTGCGGCCGGCGCTAGAACGGCAGTGACAGGTCCGGATCGACTGCGAGGATCTGCGCCTTGAAGTCGGCCTTGATCCGCGCCATCGCCTCGTTGGTGTCCGCGTCGAACCGCAGCACCAGCACCGGCGTGGTGTTGGACGCGCGCACCAGGCCCCAGCCGTCGGGCCAGTCCACGCGCAGGCCGTCGATGGTGGACAGGCGGGCGCCTTCGAAACGGGCCTGGTCGACGAAGCGTTCGACGAACGCATGCGGGTTGCCGCCCGGGGCCTCGACCTTGATCTCGGCCGTGGCGACGCCGTCGGGCAGTGCGGCCAGTTGCTCGCTGGCGGACTGCGGCTTGGCGGCCAGGATCTCCAGCAGGCGCGCGGCGGCGTAGATGCCGTCGTCAAAGCCGTACCAGCGCTCCTTGAAGAAGAAGTGGCCGCTCATCTCGCCGGCCAGTTCGGCATCGGTCTCGCGCATCTTGGCCTTGATCAGCGAGTGCCCGGTCTTCCACATCAGCGGGCTGCCGCCGTGGCGCAGGATGTGTCCCGGCAGGCGGCCGGTGCACTTCACGTCGTAGATGATCATCGCGCCGGGGTTGCGCTCCAGGACGTCGGCGGCGAAGAGCATCAGCAGGCGGTCGGGGAAGATGTTGTGGCCGTCGCGCGTCACCACGCCCAGGCGGTCACCGTCGCCGTCGAACGCCAGGCCCAGGTCGGCATCCAGCCGGCCCACCATCTTGATCAGGTCGGCCAGGTTCTCCGGCTCGCTCGGGTCGGGGTGGTGGTTGGGGAAGGTGCCGTCGATCTCGCAGTACAGCGGCGTGACTTCCGCACCGATCGCCGCCAGCACGCGCGGGCCGAGTTCGCCGGCGACGCCGTTGCCGGCATCGACCACCACCTTGAGCGGCCGGTCGATCTGCACGTCGGCGGCGACGCGCTGCACGTAGTCCTCGCTGATGTCGCGCGTCTCCAGCCCGCCCGGCGCATCGGCCGTGTGCAGGCGGTCGTCGGCGATGCGCGCGTAGAGGTCGGTGATCGCATCGCCCGACAGCGTCTCGCCGCCGACCACGATCTTGAAGCCGTTGTAGTCCGGCGGGTTGTGGCTGCCGGTCACCGACACGCAGGAGCCCGCGTTGAGGTGGTAGGCGCCGAAGTAGGTCAGCGGCGTGGGTGCCAGGCCGATGTCGACCACATTGCGGCCCGCGCGGCGCAGGCCGGTGAGCAGGCCGTTGACCAGGTCCGGGCCGGACAGGCGGCCGTCGCGGCCGACCACGATGTCGACCAGGCCTTTTTCGTGCATCAGCGAGCCGATGGCGTGGCCGATGAGTTCGGCGACGCCGGGATCCAGGCTCTGGCCGACGATGCCGCGGATGTCGTAGGCGCGGAAGATGCCGCGGTCGATGGCGACCGGGCTGCTGCCGGCCATGGCGGGTTCGGTGCTGTGTGACTTGATGGGGCGTTCCTTCTGGGTGGGGGTGGGGTCGGCCTGCATGCTCTCGGCCAGGGTCTGCTCGGGCTCGGCCTGGGTCTCGTCGGACGAGGCCGCACGCTTGAGTTGCGGCGGACGCCAGGCCAGCAGGGCGATCAGCAGCGCCACGACGGCCAGGGCCAGCGTGCCGACCATGCCGAGCCCGAACGGGCTGCCGGCCGATGGTGGAACGGCCGCCGCCACGCGCAGCTCACTGCCGGCCACCGGCACCGCCAGCACCTCGGCGCCATCGGCGAGCGACGCGTCGCCCCGCTCCAGCACGCTGTGGCTGCCCTGGCGCAAGGCCAGGTACCGGTCATCGCCCAGCGGTGCGGCATCGAAGCCACCGGCCACGCGCTCCAGCGGCAGCTGCGCCAGCGCCACGGCCACCGGCTCGCCGTCGGTTCCATTGACCGGGGCGGCCAGGGCCACGAGCGGCGCCGAGCCCCCTCCGGTTGCCCAGACCACCGTCTCGCCGGCCGCCAGCGCCGCTTCCAGCGCGGCCAGGCGGCCGTAGCGACCGGCACCGGGCCCGTCGAGCCCCGCATACGCCGCTTCCAGGTCGGCCGGCACGACGGTGCCGCCTTGCGCACCGGGCCAGCCCTCGGTCAGCAGGGTGGCGGCCCGGTCGAGTTCGCCGGCCTGCACCGCCGCGACGAACCCGGGGTTGGCCATCTGCGCGGCGAGGCGCTTCTTCTGGTTGACGAGCGCGCCGCGCAGCGACTGCGCGGCGACGTCGCGCGCGGTCACCAGCCCGCTGCGACGCGTGCCGTCGCGGTGCTGCTGCCACGCGCTGAAGGCCAGCCAGGCCGCCAGCACCAGCCCCAGTCCGATCACCACCGGCCGCAGGGGCCGCAGCTGGTCGAGCGAAAGCTGCGGCCGTTCGATTTTCAGGTCCACCATGTGTGCGGCTCCAAGCGCTGTCCCGCGATGTCAGCGCACGCCGGTATGGCCGAATCCACCGGCCCCGCGTGCACTGGCTTCGAACTCATCGACCACCTGCAGCGCCGCCCGGACAATGGGCAGCACGACAAGCTGAGCGATGCGATCCCCCGGCTGCATCGTAAAAGCCTCCTGCCCGCGATTCCACACGCTGATCATCAGCGGGCCCTGGTAGTCGGCGTCGATCAGCCCCGTGCCGTTGCCCAGCACGATGCCGTGCTTGTGGCCCAACCCGGAGCGCGGAAGGATCACCGCGCACAGCCCCGGATCGCCCAGGTGGATCGCCAGGCCCGACGGCACCAGCACGGTATCGCCCGGCGCCAGCGTCAGCGGCTCATCGAGCGCGGCGCGCAGGTCCAGGCCGGCGCTGGCTTGCGTGGCGTAGGCCGGCAGCGGCCAGTCGGCGCCGAAGCGCGCGTCGAGGATCTTCAGTTCGAGGGTGTGGTGCATGACGTCGGCGGGGTCCTTGCAAGTCGTCGGTGTGTGCCTGCGATCGCAGCGTTCATCCGTGGCCGGGGGCGCTGCGTGCAAGCCGATCGCCCACCACGTCCAGGAGGTGCCCGGCCAGTTCGCCCTTCGGCGAAGGACCCAGCGCGCGCTCGCCGCCGTCCCAGTACACGGTCAGCGCGTTGTCGTCGCTTTCGAACCCGCTGCCGGGCACGCCGACGCGATTGGCGGCGATCAGGTCCACGCGCTTGGCGGCCAGCTTGCCGCGGGCGTAGTGTTCGACGCGGTCGGTTTCGGCGGCGAATCCCACCACCAGCCTCGGCCGGGACGCGTGCGCGGCCACCTCGGCCAGGATGTCCGGCGTGCGCACCAGCTCCAGCGTCAGCGTGTCCTGTCCCGGCTGCTTCTTGAGCTTGCCGGGCGCGACCTCGCGCGGGGTGTAGTCGGCCACCGCGGCGGCGCCGATGTAGATGTCGCACGGCAAGGCCGCAAGCACCGCCGCGTGCATCTGCGCGGCGGAGCGCACGTCGATGCGGGTCACGGCCGGCGGCGTCGGCAGGGCCACCGGGCCGGCCACCAGGACCACGTCCGCACCGCGCTGGGCGGCGGCGGCGGCCACGGCGAAGCCCATCTTGCCGCTGCTGCGGTTGCCGATGAAGCGGACCGGGTCGATGTCCTCGAACGTCGGCCCGGCGCTGACCACGACCTTCAGCCCGGCCAGCGCGCCCGTGCGGGCGTCCGTCATGCCGGGTCGCCGGCGAGCGCGGCCAGGATCGTGTCGGGCTCGACCATGCGGCCCTCGCCGACCTCGCCGCACGCCTGGTCGCCCGCATCCGGCCCCAGCACCAGCACGCCGCGCCCGCGCAGGGTGTCCATGTTGGCGCGGGTGGCCGGGTGGGCCCACATCAGCCGGTTCATGGCCGGGGCGACGGCGATCGGCGCATCCGTCGCCAGGCACAGCGTGCTGACCAGGTCATCGGCCAGCCCGTGGGCGAGCTTGGCCAGCGTGTTGGCCGTGGCGGGGGCGATCACCACCGCGGTCGGCCAGCGCGCCAGCTCGATGTGGCCCATGGCCGCCTCGGCGGCCTCGTCCCACAGCGAGATCCGGACCGGCTCTCCGGACAGCGCCTGGAACGTGGTGGCGCCCACGAAACGGGTCGCGGCGTCGGTCATCGCCACCCGCACCTGCGCCCCGCCCTTGCGCAGCCCGCGCACCAGCTCGGCGGCCTTGTAGGCGGCGATGCCGCCGCAGACGCACACCAGCACGCGCTGGCCGGCCAGCGGCCCGGTGGGCGCGGGGCCTGTAGACGCAAGGGGCGTCGCGTCGGTCATGTCGCGGGCGAAGTCCTACCGGAAAAGCGGCGGTTAGCTTACCCGAAGGCCCCGCGCCGCCTGATCGCGGCACCCGGCCCGGACGTGGAGCATGCCCGGGTCCGCCATCGGCCCGCACACGGCCACCCGGCGCTCTACGGATACCGGATCGACCATGCACATCCGCGATTGGCCCGAGGCCGAGCGTCCCCGCGAAAAACTGCTGGCCCGTGGCCCGGGCGCGCTGTCGGATGCCGAGTTGCTGGCGCTGTTCCTCGGGTCGGGCCTGCGCGGCCGCGATGCGGTCACCACCGCCCGCGAACTGCTCGCCGCGCACGGGCCATTGCGCCGCCTGATGGACCGCCCCGCCGCCGAACTGGCGAAACTGCCCGGCCTCGGCGCCGCCCGTGCCTGCACGCTGTCGGCCGCCCTGGAGCTGGGCCAGCGCCACCTGCACGCCGCACTGGAGCGCGGCGAGGCGCTGTCGGACCCGGCCGCCGCCGGCCGCTACTTCGCCCACCGCCTGCGCGGCTTGGCGCACGAGGTGTTCGCAGCGCTGTTCCTGGACACGCGCCACCGCGTCATTGCTTACGAGGCGCTGTTCAGCGGCACCGTCGACGGCACCGAGGTGCACCCGCGCGAAGTCGTGCGCCGCGCGTTGGCCCACAACGCCGCCGCCGTGATCGTCGGACACAACCACCCCAGCGGGAACCCGGAACCCAGCGCCGCCGACCGCGCCGTCACCGCCCGCCTCAAGCAGGCGCTGGCGCTGGTGGACCTGCGGCTGCTGGATCACTTCGTCATCGCCGACGGCCCGCCGGTGTCGCTGGCGGCGCGCGGCTGGGTGTAGGCCATGGTCGGCCCGCGGGGCGCCACCGCGTACAATGCGCGGTTCCGTGAAACCCCCTGCAGGTCCCCTGTGAAAGCCACCCTCCGCGCCCTCGTCGCGCAGGCCATCGACGCACTGCGCGCCGCCGGCACGCTGCCGGCCGACCTCGACACGCCCGACTTCGTGATCGAGCGCCCGAAGAACCGCGCCCAGGGCGACTTCTCGACCAACGCGGCGATGCTGCTGGCCAAGCCGGCGCGCTCCAACCCGCGCGCGATCGCGCAGGCACTGCTCGACGCGCTGCCGGCCAGCGACGCCATCGCCAAGGTGGAGGTGGCGGGGCCGGGCTTCATCAACTTCCACGTCAGCGAGGCCGCCTGGCGCCAGGCGCTGGGCGACGTGCTGTCGGGGGGCGAGGCCTGGGGCCGCAACGACGGCGGCCGCGGCCACCGCGCCGGCGTCGAATATGTGTCGGCCAACCCGACCGGCCCGCTGCATGTCGGCCACGGCCGCGCCGCGGTGATCGGCGACTGCATCACCCGCGTGCTGGCCGCCAACGGCTGGGACGTGGCGCGCGAGTACTACTACAACGACGCCGGCGCGCAGATCGACAACCT
>CBIHLN010000069.1:0-13767 GCA_966210725.1 uncultured Lysobacter sp.
GGCGGGGAAGGCTGGCGTGAAGGTCGGGTTGGGGCGGCGGACGTGGGTGAAAGCCAGGGCGGCGATCGCTGCGGCGGCATCCGGCAGGGCGCCGGGCGTTCAGTCGCCATCCCCGCGGAGGCGGGGATCCATGGACGTTGGCGTGTGGGGTTCGTGGGCGGGTGCGTGCGAAGTCGCCGGGTTCCCGCGTTCGCGGGGATGACGTCGGGGTGTGGCGGCTGATCGGTAGAGTCGCGCCTTGCGCGGGCGGCTGGGGCCGTTCGCGGCTGAAGCTGCTCCTACACGGGCGCGTGGGCGGCATCGCGGTGGAAGACGTGTCTGCGGGACCTGGGGGTTCGGTCGCGACTTATGTCGATCCTACAAAGGTCGCTCCTGCAGAGGGAGCGCGGCATACAAGGGGAACGTGGTGTTTACGAGCGCGCGGATGTGGAAAGGCCCCGCGGGTGCGGGGCCTTTCCGGTGCTGCGGGGCGGTACGGGGTCTCAGCGCCCGTCGTTGTCCGCATCGCCCGGCAGGGCACGCTCGATGTGGTGCCAGCCGTCGCGGACGGCTTCCTTGGCCTCGTTCCACGCCAGGCGGGAGTTGGCTTTGGTCTTGTCCCAGCCGCGCTCCAGGTCGTTCTCGACCTCCTCGAACTTGCGGCCTTCGTTCTGCTGGTACTGGTCGTAGCTGTACTTGTAGGCGGGCTCGTAGTCGTCCCAGGTGCGGCTGGTGTTGTAGTACTTGGACTGCTGGTAGTTGTTCTGGAAATGGGTGCGGTACTGCTGCTCGGGGATGCGTGCCATATGCGTGCGTCCTACGGTGGGGGAGCCGCCAAACTAGGCAGCGCGGCGCCATGCAGGCGTGAAAAAAAACCGATGCGCGGTGCGGCTTTCGTGAACGGTTCAGCACGGGGGCGGGTGCAGGAGCGGCGGGCGCGGTGCACGTCGCGAGGCGCGCCGAGGACACGCGCCACGGCGACGGGGGAGGGGCATCGTGCAACGCCGCTCCTGCGGTAGCGGTGCAGCGCCGAGGCGCTGCCGAAACCCGCGGCGGTGGCCAGGCCGTCGCGGGGGAAGCGGCGGGGCGTGCCGGACGCGACGGCGTCCGGGGCCCAGCCGCCGCCACGTCAGGCCAGGTCGCGCAGCTTGGGCTCGCGTGCGAACTGCCGCGTGCTGGCGGCCTTCACGAACGCCTTGGCATCGGATGCGGCGACGATGCCTGCGTCCTTGCCGACGTTGCCCGCCTTCAGCAGCGGCGTGGCGCCGGCATCGTGCGCGATCGCCTTGAGGTGTGCCCAGGCGAAGGCGACGAAGTCGACCGCCGCCGAGTCCTTCGCCAGCTTCTTGCCGGCGTCCTCGCTCAGCAGCACGGCGACGGCGTCGAACACCACCGACGGCGTGCCCTGCAGCTGGCCGTCGGCGGCCTGCTTCTTGCCGTCCGACAGCACCGCACCGCCCAGCTTGGGCGCGACGATCTTGACCATGGCGCCGGCCGACTCGGCCGCCTTGCGCAGCGCCTTGAGCGCCGCAGCGTCGGTGCCTTCGTCGATCAGGATGCCGACCGCGCGGCCTTTCAGCGTGTCGCGCATGCGGCCGATGATGCGGACCTCCGGCGCGGCCGGCATGTCGATGGGCTCCATCGCGGCGTCAGCCGGCGGCGGCAACGTATCCAGGCCCAGGCCGTCGGCCACGCGCTCGGCGAGCGACTCGTCGATGTGGCGCAGGTGGCCGACCATGCGCTCGCGCACCTTGGCCGTCTCGACCTTGGACAGCTCGAACACCAGCGCCGACGCCAGGTGCGCCTGCTCGGGCTTCTCCAGGCTGCGGAAGAACATGCGCGCCTGGCTGTAGTGGTCGGCGAAGCTCTCCGGACGCACGCGGCCCTTGACGCCATCGTCGAGCTGCTCGGCAAAGCTGCGGAAGCCGGCCTTCAGGTCCGCGCGCGGGCTGTCGCCTTCCAGCGAGCTGGGCTCGTAGTTCACCCGGCCCTTGTGCACCTGCATCTGCATGTGGCCGTCGCGCTGGTGGTTGGCGAACGGGCACTTGGGCTGGTTGATCGGGATCTGGTGGAAATTGGGCCCGCCCAGCCGGCTGAGTTGCGTGTCCAAGTACGAGAACAGCCGGCCCTGCAGCAGCGGGTCGTTGGAGAAGTCGATGCCGGGCACGATGTTGGCCGGGCAGTAGGCGACCTGCTCGGTCTCGGCGAAGAAGTTGTCCGGCCAGCGGTCCAGCACCATGCGCCCGACGATCTGCACCGGCACCAGCGACTCGGGGATGATCTTGGTCGGGTCCAGGTGGTCGAACGGGAAGCCGTCGGCCTGGTCCTGCGTGAACAGCTGCACGCCCAGCTCCCACTCGGGGAAGTTGCCGGTCTGGATCGCCTCGAACAGGTCGCGGCGGTGGAAGTCGTTGTCGGCGGCCTGCAGCTTGAGCGCCTCGTCCCACACGGTGGACTGGATGCCCAGTTTGGGGCGCCAGTGGAACTTCACGAAGGTGCTCTTCCCGTCCTCGTTGAGGAACCGGAAGCTGTGGATGCCGAAGCCCTCGATGGTGCGCAGCGAGCGCGGGATCGTGCGGTCGCTCATCGCCCACATGATCATGTGCATCGATTCGGGGGTCAGAGAGATGAAGTCCCAGAAGGTGTCGTGGGCACTGGCCGCCTGCGGGAACGCACGGTCGGGCTCCATCTTCACCGAGTGCACCACGTCCGGGAACT
Organism: uncultured Lysobacter sp.; assembly: GCA_966210725.1. Classification (GTDB taxonomy): domain Bacteria; phylum Pseudomonadota; class Gammaproteobacteria; order Xanthomonadales; family Xanthomonadaceae; genus Lysobacter_C. Next base: position 2,698 of record CBIHLN010000069.1, read on the forward strand.
TCATCGCGTCCTGGATGAAGAACACCGGGATGTTGTTGCCGACCAGGTCGAAGTTGCCTTCCTCGGTGTAGAACTTCACCGCGAAGCCGCGCACGTCGCGCGGGGTGTCGACCGAGCCGGCGCCGCCGGCCACGGTGGAGAAGCGGGTGAACACCGGCGTGCGCGTGCCGACCTTGGAGAAGAGCTTGGCGCGGGTGTACTTCGACAACGACTTGGTCAGTTCGAAGTAGCCGTGCGCGGCGGAGCCACGCGCGTGGACGATGCGCTCGGGGATGCGCTCGTGGTCGAAGTGGGTGATCTTCTCGCGGAGGATGAAGTCCTCCAGCAGCGTCGGCCCGCGTGGCGTGGACGTCAGCGAATTCTGGTTGTCGGCGATCACCACGCCCTGGTTCGTGGTCAGCGGCGGATGCTTGCCGCCGGCCTGCTGCTGCAACTCGCCACCGGTCCCGCGCGGGGCGTCGGCGTCCGGATCATTCCCGCTGGCGCGGCGACCGACCGAACCCGCCGGCTTGTCCTTGGCCGGCTTGGCGCCGCGGGGCGGCTGCTTGCCGGGAGGGGTGGCGGTGGGCGTCTTGGCGCGGGCCATGGGCGTGCTCCGGGTTCGTGGGGGAACCGGCATGCTCGGCCTGCCGCCGTTAACGGGCTGTCTTTGTTTGTGGCGCGGACGTGAGTGCGGCGACGCGGCGGACGGTGCATCCACGTCGGCACGCGTGACATCGCGCTGTCATACCGGTGGGCTGCACTGGGCGACTTCCCATGTATCGAGGCCACCCCATGCCCCTGACCCGCCACCTGCTCGCCGTCGCCACGCTGTCGTGCCTGCCCCTGTCCGCCATGGCCGCGTCGAGTGCGGTCTTCCTCCACCCTGACGGCATGGGTGCCAACACCTGGATGGCCGTGCGCATGCACCAGGTCGGGCCGGACGGCCGTCTGGCGTGGGACCGGTTGCCTGCGGCGGCGGTGTACGTCGGACCGGTGCGCGATCGCATCACCGCCAGTTCCAACGCGGGCGCGACCAGCCATGCGTGGGGCGTGCGCGTGGACAAGGACAGTTACGGCTGGATGGACGGGGCGCGGTTGCCACGCGCAGCGTCGGGCGCGGACGTGCCGCTGATGGTGGAGGCGCTGCGCGCCAGCAAGCGCGTGGGCATCGTCAATTCCTCCGGGGTGACCGAGCCGGGCACGGGTGCGTTCCTCGCCTCGGTGGCGGACCGCGACGACGAAACCGCCATCGCCGCGCAGATCATGGCGTCCGGGGCGCACGTCATCCTCGGCGGTGGTGAGCGGTTCTTCCTGCCCGAGGGCGTACGCGGCGCGCATGGGGAGGGCGTGCGCACCGATGGCCGCAACCTGGTGGAGGAGGCGCGCGCTGCCGGCTACGCGGTCGTGCACACGCGCGCCGAACTGCAGGCGCTGGCAACGGACGTCGACCGGGTGCTGGGGCTGTTCGCCTCGGACGAGACCTTCAACGAGGGCACGGAAGCCGCGCTGGCGGCGTCGGGCCATCCCGTCTTCCAGCCGCAGGCGCCGCGTTTCGACGAGATGGTCGAGGCGGCGATGCGGATCCTGTCGCGCGCGCCGGACGGCTACCTGCTGGTGGGCAACGAGGAAGCGACCGACAACTTCGGCGGCGAGAACCATGCGGGGGCGGTGATGGAGGCGGGCGCCGGTGCGGATCGCGCGATCGCGGTGGTGCAGCGCTATGCCGCGCGCGACCCCGGGCTGACGGTGGTGGTGGCGTCGGACTCGGACTGCGGGGGCATGACCGTGCACGGCGACGGCATCGAGGTCGGCGGGGCGGTGCCCGCGTCGATGCCCAACGGCTCGCCCGTCGACGGCCAGGACGGCGTGCCGTTCCTCGCGGCCGCCGATGCGCAGGGACGGCGATTGCCGTTCGTGGTGACGTGGAGCGCCGAGGGCGATGTCAGTGGCGGCGTGGTGGCACGGGCATCGGGCCCGGGCGCCGAGCGGGTGCGGGGCACGGTGGACTCCACCGACATCTACCGCGCGCTGCACATGGGGCTGTTCGGCGCCCGCTGACAGCGCAGCTGCCGCCGGCTGTGGGCGCTGGGCCCGCAGCCGGCAGGTACGGCTCAGCCGTCGCAGCGAGCGCGCAGGTCCAGCGCGTCGGCGATGTCGTGCCAGTCGAATGCGGCCACGGCCATGTCGTCGTGCACGGCGTAGAACACGCCATCGGGGAAGCGGGCGGTGCCGGCCTGGTGCAACCACACGCCGTCGGTGTTGCCGGTGGCGGTGCCCGCGAACGCGCCGAGGTGCTCGAGCGTCTGCCGGTCCAGCACATGGAACAGGCTGCGGTCCTTGAACTGGTCCGTGGCCAGCCAGTAGCCGCTGCCATCGGCGCACTGCCACAGCGCGATGCCCTCGGCCTGCGCCTGGAACAGGCCCAGGCCCAGCGTGCGACCGGCGAACGTGCCGTCCATGCGGTACTCGCGCAGGGCCGTGCCCGTGGCGACATCCTCCTCTGCAACCAGCAGGCGGGCATGCGCGGGGTCGCCCCAGACCGACTCGGGGATGCGGATGGCGCCCGCGGCGGTGGTGTCGCCGACGGTGCCGGTGGCGGTGGCCTCGAGCGAAGCGCCATCGACGCGGACCCGGTAGCGTTTAAGGCGCGCGCCAAGTGCCGCCACCGGCGGCACGATGTCGTCGCCCTGCGCGTCGGTGCCCGCCATGTAGGCGTCGCTGACGAGGACGTCGTACTCGCCGGGTGCGGTGGCGTGCAGCCACAGGCCGTAGGGCTGGACCAGCGCATCCTGACCGAAGGTGCCCACCGGTTCGAAGCCGGGCAGGCGCAGCACCTGCACGCGATGGTTGTCGCGCTCGACCACGAACACGAGGTCGTCGGTCACGAAGATGCCGTTGGGCCGGTCGAACTCGCCCTGGGCGGTGCCCTTGCGGCCCTTCGGACCGAGGCTGGCGCCGGTGTCGCCGTCGTAGGCCATGAGGCGCCCGGTTTTCTTCGCGGTGGCCAGCAGCAGCGCGCGGCCGTCATCGCCCTGCCACAGGGCCGGGGAATCGATGTTGTCCTCCGGCGTGGCGGCGGTGAGGAAGGCTTCCTGCACCGTGGCATGCGGGATGGAGGCCGCCGAGAGCATCGGCTCGGCGTCGGTCTCGTCGGGCTCGCGGTCGGCGGGCATGGTGCGGCAGCCCGCCAGCACGCAACAGGCCAGCAGGGCCGTGGCGAGCAACGGGTTCGAGGCACGGGAAGGCAGGCGCATCGGCAGTCCAGGTGACAGGGAAGCGGCGTTTCTATCACCGCTTTGTGACAGCCGATGGAAATCGCCCCGGAACGTGACACCCCGGTGGCAGGTCATCGTCCCGCCACATTGAGGGTCTATTCATGCCCGCTTCGCACAGCCTGGATCCACCCAATGAAGCGACATGCACTTGCGCGGGCGGTTTCCGCGTCCCTGCTGCTGGCCACCGCCGCCGCACAGGCGCAGGGACCGGTCACCACCACCGCCGCGGTCGACCTGGACCGCGTGGTGGTGACCGGCGACATCATCTACCGCGACCGTAGCGAGGCCATCGCGCCGACCCTCTCCTACGACCTGGAGTACTTCCAGCGCTTCGAGCCGCGCACCGTCGGCGACATGCTCAAGCGCGTGCCGAGCGTCGGGTTCGTCTCCGACGTGCTGGAGTACGACGGCGCGCGCCTGCGCGGGCTTGACCCGGGCTACACCCAGATCCTCATCAACGGCAAGAAGGTGCCCGGTGGCGGCGCCGACCGGTCGTTCTTCGTCGACCGCATTCCCGCCGAGGTGGTAGAGCGTGTGGAGATCGTGCGCAGCGCCAGTGCCAACCGGTCCGGCGATGCGGTGGCCGGTGCGATCAACATCGTGCTGCGCGATGCCTATGAGTTCGACGGCGGCTACGTACGCCTGGGTGCATCGCGCTTCGACGACGGCGAGGTCACGCCCACGGCGGCGGTGGTCGCCAGTGGCGACCTCGCGGGCGGGCGCGTGCTGGGGGGCATCAGCCACCAGGGCCGTTACAACCCGAAGCGCAAGCTGAGCCTGCGCTACGGGGAGCCGGGTGGCGAGCTGGACAACCGGGAAGACCAGGACGATACGCGCGACGGAGACGACACCTCGCTGAACCTGTCGTACGCACGCGACGTGGGTACCGCGCGCCTGGGCCTGTCGGGGCTCTACGTGCGCACCGACCGCACCGAGACGGAGCACTCGCTCGAGTACAACGACCGCACCAGCACCTCGCGCGACAACCTGCTGTCCGAGAACGACCAGGTCGAGCGCATCCGCCAGGACAACGTCGCACTCAAGGGGGACTTCGCCTTCGACATGGCGGGTGGCCGGACGGAACTGGACGCCAGCTATGCGAGCTTCGACGAGGACACGGTGTCCACGGAAGAGGAGGTGGGCTACGACGACGATGAAACGCCGCCGGCGTTCGACGGCTTCGAGGGCGAGCGCGTCCTCACCCGCCTGCGTGACGGCGAGGTCGGCTTCACGCTGGCGCATGTGCGCGACGTGGGCGCCGCCGAACTCGACGTGGGCGTGGATGTCGTCGGCAAGGAGCGCGACCTGGACCGCTCGGTGAGCGAGGTCGAGACGGACGAGGAGGGCGCGCCGCTGCCGCCGTACGGCGATTTCGAAACGACGGCGAGCACGGTGGAGGAGGCGCGCGTGGACCCCTATGTGATGCTCAACGGCACCGCCGGCCGCATCGACTGGGAAACCGGCCTGCGCTACGAGTCCACGACGACCGACATCACCGCCGACGACGCGGCGTTCGACAACGACTATGCCGTGCTGCTGCCGTCCGCCCACCTGCGCTGGAACGTCGGCCGCGACGACCGCCTCAACCTGTCACTGGCCCGTACCGTGCGGCGTCCGAACTTCGACCAGCTGCTGCCGGTGCTGCTTGAAGGCGAGTTCGGCGACAACGACTTCATCGGCAACCCCGCGCTCGAACTCGAGAAGGCGTGGGGCGTGGACGTGGGTTTCGAACACCGGCTGGGCCGGCGCGGCGTGGTGGGCGTCAACGTGTTCTACCGCGACGTGCAGGACCTGATCGAAATCGTCAGCACCGGCGAGCCGAGCGAAACGGCGGTGGACGACTTCGAGGACGAGGTCGAGGCGTTCCTCGAAGACAACCCCGGTGCCGACGACACCACGCCGGGCTACCCCGTGTTCGATCCGGACAGCTTCGTCTACACCGCCGGCAATGTCGGCGACGGCCACGTCTACGGCGTCGAGTTCGACCTGTCCACGCCGCTGTCGGCGCTGGGCCTCCCCGATACCGGGGTCTTCCTCAACTACAGCTGGCTGGACAGTGCCGTGGACGACGCGCTGGGCGAGCGCCGGTTCAACGACCAGGCGCGCTCGGTCTTCAACGTCGGCTTCATCCACGACATCCGCGCGGTGGACCTGACGTTCGGCGCCAGCTACCGGCGCCAGGGCGGCGCGTTCGCGCGCCTGCTGGCCGAGGAAGTCGAAACCACCTACGGCGCGGACCTGGAGGCGTTCGTCGAGAAGCGCTTCGGCGAGCAATGGGCCATGCGCTTGACCGGCACGAACCTGCTAAATGCCAGCAAGGACGAGGTGTTCCACAAGTTCGACACGCTGGCCGACCAGATCGATCGCGACTACGACGAGTACGAGATCGAAACCGAGGAATCCGGCCCGGTGTACCAGCTGGTGGTCCGCTACACGTTCTGAAGCGGGGTGGCGGGCGCACGTCGGGGCGCCCGCCGTCAGGCGGGGCCGGCACCAGTTGGGAGACGCTCGTGGTTGCACGACCCCCGCCTTCTTGCGCTAGCCTTTGCCCGACACCGACCAAAAGGATTTGACGGATGAAACGATGGTTGCTGCTCGTGCCCTCACTGCTTGCCATGGTCGCATGTACGGTATCCATGGACGCGCCCGCGGGCCCCGGTTCCGATGCCTCGGCGACGGGCCCTTCCCCCGTGACCTCAGCGGAGCACGAAGGCGTGCTGCGTGACTCGTATGCCCTGTGTATCGAGCAGTCCGGTGGCGTCACACCGGCCGTGCAGGACTGCATCGCGGAGGAAAGCGACCACCAGGAGGCACGCCTCGAGTCGGCCTACATTGCACTGGTCGCTCAGGAGGCTTCGCTTGATGCCGAGCAGGCCACCTGGCTGATGACGCGTGATAAAGCCTGCGCGTGGGATGCGGAAGAGGAAGGGCAGGGGCAGCGGCTCGAAGCCAACGAGTGCCGGCTGACCATGACAGCGGAACGCGCGAAGGAGTTGGAAGGGCGCTTGACCGGGAATTAGACAGGACGTCTGCAGACGGAGTCATGGAATGACTGACAAAGACGCCGAATGGCGCTTGGGACAGACCTCCGAGCGGTACGAGACCGGCGGCCGCGGGACGAGCACGATCTCCACGGGCCGAGGCGACCTGGGCGGGGTGTCCTATGGCGCCTATCAACTGTCGTCGCGCATGGGCACGCTGGGCGTGTACCTGGCGCAGTCGCGCTACGGCGAGGCGTTTGCCGGACTGACGCCGGCGAGCGCCGCCTTCGATGCCCGTTGGCGTGAACTCGCGACGACGGACCCCGGCTTTGCCCGCGACCAGCACGACTTCATCAAGCGGACCCACTACGACGTTCAGGTCGAGCGCCTGCAGGCCGTCGGCGTGGATCTGTCAGGTCGCGGCCCCGCTGTGCAGGACGCCCTCTGGAGCACCTCCGTGCAGTTTCGGAACCTGACGCGTCGCATCGTGACTGAAGGGTTGGAAGAGCGCTTCGGCACGGGCTACGAGGTGGCGGTGTTGAGCGACCGGGACATCGTGGAAGCGATGCAGGACTACAAGATCCGTCATAACGAGACGTTGTTCCGGCGATCGCCAACGTTGTGGCCGGGGTTGATTGACCGTGCAAAGCGTGAACGGAGCGATCTGGTGGAGATGGCCGAGCGCATGCCCGGCATTGATGTTTGGCGCGGCGACAGTCAGGAATGTGGAGTGCGTCCGGACAACCCCGAGTCTACGGATCGCGTCGATGGCAGCGCCGCGCTCCTGAAGAAGGGGAGTCACGGCGGGCGGGTCCTTGAGCTCCAACGCGTGCTCGTCGGCCTGGACGTCCGCGATGCCACCGGACGTGCCCTGGTTGCCGACGGTGATTTCGGGGCACGCACGCGCGAGGCGGTTGAAGCCTTTCAACGGTCGCGGGGGTTGCAGGTGGACGGGCTGGTCGGTCCGAAGACGTTGGAGGCGATCTCGGATGCACATAGCGCAGTACGGGCATCAAATCGACGCTGCGGCCAGGATCGCCTGTTCGAACAGGCGCGCGGCGGCATCGACCGCCTGCCCGAGTCAGCGTTCGCCGGAGAGGCCGAACGCGCCACCGCGGCCGCCGTCCTGGCGTCGAAGTCACGCGCGCGATCGCTTGCCCGGATCGACCACGTGGTCCTGGCTGCCGGAGGTGCGGGGTTGATCGCCGTACAGGGTGCGCTCGATGACCCTGCGCATCGTCGCGTTTACGTGGACCGGGCGCAGGCAGTGACTCCCCTCCCGGCACAGGAGACCCTGCACGAAGGCGGCGTGCGCGCGTCGTATGCACAGGAGTCGGAGCGGGTCGATATCGAGTCGCGGCGAGGCGACGATGCAGCTGCGCGCGAAAGACAGTGTCCGGTGCTGTAGAGCTGCGAGGGCCGCCCATCACCTGCAGGAGCGGCGCCGATCGCGTCGTGATGAAACAAGAAAGCCCCGCGGGTGCGGGGCTTCTCGGTTGGGGCTTGTGGCGCGGTGAGCGGGCGGACGTGCCCGTTCGGCTTACGACACCATCGGTTCGCTGAAGGCTTCGATCTCGCCGGCGAACTCGTTGATCGGCACGCAGCTGCAGAACACGTTCTTGTCGCCGTAGACGTTGTCCACGCGTGCGACCGGCGGCCAGTACTTCTGCTGGCGCAGGACGGGCAGCGGGAAGGCGGCCAGTTCGCGCGGGTAGGCGTGGGTCCACGCTTCCGCGGCCACCTGGGTGGCGGTATGCGGGGCGTGCTTGAGCGGGTTGTCCTCGCGGTCCAGGCGGCCGTCCTCGATGGCACGGATCTCGTCGCGGATCTCGATCATCGCGTCGATGAAGCGGTCCAGCTCGTGCAGGCTCTCGGACTCGGTCGGCTCCACCATCAGCGTGCCGGCGACCGGGAAGCTGAGCGTGGGGGCGTGGAAGCCGAAGTCGATCAGGCGCTTGGCGACGTCCTCGGCGCTGATGCCGGTGGCGTCCTTGATCGGGCGCAGGTCGAGGATGCACTCGTGCGCGACAAGACCATTCCGGCCGGTGTAGAGCGTCTCGTAGTGCGGCGCCAGGCGGGTGGCGACGTAGTTGGCGTTGAGCAGCGCGACCTGGGTGGCGCGGCGCAGGCCGTGGCTGCCCATCAGCGTGATGTACATCCAGCTGATCGGCAGGATCGAGGCGCTGCCGAAGCTGGCGGCCGACACCATCGCGCCGTGGCCGACACCGTCGGTGTGCAGCGCATCGTCGCCGTGCGCCTTGGGCAGGTAGGGCGCGAGGTGCGCCTTGACCGCGCAGGGGCCGACGCCGGGACCGCCGCCGCCGTGCGGGATGCAGAAGGTCTTGTGCAGGTTGAGATGGCTGACGTCCGAGCCCCACTTGCCGGGCTTGGCCACGCCGACCAGCGCGTTCATGTTGGCGCCGTCGGTGTAGACCTGGCCGCCGTGCTGGTGGACGGCATCGCAGATGGCGACGATGTCCTCCTCGAACACACCGTGCGTGGACGGGTAGGTGATCATCAGCGCGGCCAGGCGGTCGGCGTACTTCTCGGCCTTGGCGCGGATGTCGTCGAGGTCGACGTTGCCGTCCTTGTCGCACTTGGTCACCACGACCTGCATGCCGCACAGCTGCGCGGACGCCGGGTTGGTGCCGTGGGCGGATTCGGGGATCAGGCAGATGTCGCGCTGGGCCTGGCCGTTGGCGCGGTGGTAGGCGCGGATCGCCAGCAGGCCGGCGTACTCGCCCTGGGCGCCGGAGTTGGGCTGCAGGCTGACGGCGTCGTAACCGGTGCACTCCACCAGCATCGCTTCCAGCTCGTCGATGAGCTGCTTGTAGCCCTGCGCCTGCTCGGCCGGGGCCAGCGGGTGGATGTTGGCGAACTCCGGCCACGTCACCGGGATCATCTCGGCGGTGGCGTTGAGCTTCATCGTGCAGCTGCCCAGCGGAATCATGGTGCGATCCATCGCCAGGTCCTTGTCGGCCAGGCTGCGCATGTAGCGCAGGATCTCGTGCTCGCTGTGGTGGGTGTTGAACACCGGGTGCGTGAGGAACTTCGAGTCGCGCACCAGGCCGGCCGGCAGTGCGTCGCCGGTGCGGGCGTCGACATCGTCGATGTGCACCAGCTCCACGCCGAACAGGCCGGCCAGGGCGATGACGTCCTCGCGGGTGGTGGTCTCGTCCAGCGCGATGGCGACACTCGACGCATCGATGGCCCGCAGGTTCATGCGCACCGCGCGGGCGCGCTGGTGCAGCTCGCCCGCGTCGATGCCGGTGACGTGCAGGGTGTCGAAGAACCGCTCGCCCACGGTGACGCCGGCGCCACGCAGCGCGTCGGCCAGGATCGCGGCCAGGCGGTGGGTGCGGCGGGCGATGCGGACCAGCCCCTCGGGGCCGTGGTAGACGGCGTACATCGAAGCCATCACCGCCAGCAGCACCTGCGCGGTGCAGATGTTGGAGGTCGCCTTCTCGCGGCGGATGTGCTGCTCGCGCGTCTGCAGGGTGAGGCGGTAGGCGGGCTTGCCCTCGCTGTCGACCGACACGCCGATCAGGCGGCCCGGCATGGAGCGCTTGAATGCGTCGCGGCAGGCCATGAACGCGGCGTGCGGGCCGCCGAAGCCGTACGGCACGCCGAAGCGCTGGGTGTTGCCGACGACGATGTCGGCGCCCCATTCGCCCGGCGGGGTGAGCAGGGTGAGCGCGAGCAGGTCGACCGCCACGCACACCAGGCCGTTGCGCGCGTGCACGGCATCGGCCAGCGCCTTGTGGTCGCCAACGCGGCCGAAGGTGTCGGGGTACTGCAGCAGCACGCCGAAGCTGTCGATCTCCAGCGCCCTGGCGTCATCGCCCACCACCAGCTCGATGCCCAGCGGCTCGGCGCGGGTGCGCACCACGTCCAGCGTCTGCGGGTGTACGCCGCTGGAGACGAAGAACACGTTCGACTTCGACTTCGACGAGCGACGCGCCAGCGTCATCGCCTCGGCGGCGGCGGTGCCTTCGTCCAGCAGGGACGCGTTGGCGATCTCCATGCCCGTCAGGTCGGCGCACATGGTCTGGAAGTTGATCAGCGCCTCCATGCGGCCCTGCGAGATCTCCGCCTGGTACGGCGTGTAGGCGGTGTACCAGGCCGGGTTCTCCAGGATGTTGCGCAGGATGACGTTGGGCGTGTGCGTGCCGCTGTAGCCCTGGCCGATGAAGCTGCGGAAGACCTGGTTGCGGTTGGCGATGCTGCGGATCTTGGCGATCGCCTCGACCTCGCTGATGGGGTCGGGCAGGGCCAGCGGCGCGGGGGATTTGATCTTGCCCGGGACGATGGCGTCGGTCATCGCGTCGAGCGACTCGCGGCCGATGGTCTTGAGCATGTGCGCGATCTCGGCCTCGTTGGGGCCGATGTGGCGCTCGAGGAACGCGTCGTGGTGCTCGAGGTCGCGCAGGGACGGGGTGGCGGGCTGGCTCATGGCGAAGGTCCGGTGGCCGCGGGGCGGCGTGTAAGGGGTGGTCCGGCGCACCGGCCCAGGGGCCGTCCGCCGTCGCCCGTCCGCCGTGCCGCGCGGACGAACTGCCCCTCTGTCCTTCTGCCTGAGAGTTTGGAAGCGCGGGGGCGGGGGAGGAGGCCCCCGCGTCGCTTCTTGCCCCTTCGGCGCCGGCGCGGGCCCCGCGGGGCTGGCCGGTCTCTCCAGAGTGTCGGGCGTGGTGTGGGCCACGCCCAGCACGGGGCGGTATTGCGCCTGAGCGATTCCGGGCGATTGCGCCTTCGGCAGCAGGGGCAGGCCCCCGCTTCTCCCACCGCGTGCTGGGGGCGGGATTCTACGCGGCGGGCGGGGAGGGGACGGGGGC
>CBIHLN010000070.1:0-13751 GCA_966210725.1 uncultured Lysobacter sp.
GCCACCAGGCGGCGACGCCGAGGTTGAGGGCGATCAGCAGGACGATCGAGGCACGGATGAGCATGCGGCGACTATAAAACGCCGCTGCAACCGTGACGCGTACTCACCCCTGCCCCGCCCATGCCGCAAGTCCCGCCAGGACCAGGTCGGGTGCGTGTTGCGCCTGGGGCAGGCGGGGCAGCAGTGCGGGCGCGCCGCCGCCATGCAGGTGCACGGTCGGCGCGGCGCCAAGCAGCCGGCGGGCGGCGTCGAGGCTGTCGCGCACCAGCGCCGCCGCCGCACCTTCGCACCCCGACGCGAGGGCGTCCTCGGTGTCGATGGCAAAGTCGGCGTAGGTCCCGCCGTCCACCGGCAGCTGCGCTGCACGCGCATGCAGCGCTTCGCGCATCACGGTGGGCGACGGTGCCAGACGGCCGCCGCGGTGCAGTCCGTCGGCATCGAGCAGGTCGATGGTGAGTGCGGTGCCAACGCCGCACAGCAGCGCCGGCCCGGGGATGCGCGCGCGCGCGCCGATCAACGCCAGAAAGCGGTCGACGCCGAATTTGTGCGGCTGCGCGTAGGCGATACGCACGCCACAGGCCGCCGCCTGGGTGCGCGCGAAGCTGACGGCACCGGCGCGGGCCGCCAGTGCGTCGGCCAGCGCCGAGGTCAGGGCCGGCGCCGCGACACTCGCGACCCAGGCGACATCCACCCGCGCCGGCAGCAGTGCATCGAGCGCGGCCGCCCAGTCGCCCGCGTCGTGCGCCAGGGCGTGCACCTCGCCGATGCGACCGTCCTCGCCCAGCCGCGCGCACTTCAGGCGCGTATTGCCCAGGTCGAACAGCCACCGGCTCATGCGGTGGCCTCTTCGCCGTCGGCCAGGCGCAGGCTCGCTTCGCCTGCGTGCACGACGCGCGTGTCGCCGCCCGGCAGCATGACCTCCAGGCCGCCGTCGCCCGCGATGCCGCGCGCCACGCCGTCGATGCGCGCGTGCTCGCCCTGCACGACCACGGCGCGTCCGCGCAGCGCGTCCACGGCGGCGTAACGCCCCAGGAACGGCGCGAGTCCGTCGCGTTCGAATGTGTCCAGGGCCGGCAGCCAGTGGTCCAAGACCGCGGAGGCCAGCGCGTTGCGGTCGACGGCGTCGACGCCGGTGAGCGCGACCAGGTCGCACCACGGCTGCCCGATCGACGCGGCCGCCGCAGCGGGCATGCGCACGTTGAGGCCCAGGCCGATCACGGCGCGCACCGGGCCGGCGTGTTCGCCGCTGCCTTCCACCAGCAGCCCGCCGAGCTTGCGCAGCCCACCGGGGTCCGGCACCACGACATCGTTGGGCCACTTCAGCCGGGGAGCCGCGATGCCGAGGCCGTGCAGCGCTTCGACGGTCGCCACGCCCGCCACCAGGCTCAGTCCGCCCAGCCGTGCAAGGCCGCCGCCAAACGTGCGCGCCAGCGACAGGTAGAGGTGCGCAGCCAGCGGCGAAGCCCAGTGCCGCCCGCGCCGCCCGCGCCCGGCGGTCTGGCGTTCGGCCAGCAGCACCCGGGCGCGGCCGTCGGCGGGCACCGGCGCCGCCATCAGGGCGCTGTTGGTGGAATCGATCGTCCACGCGACGTCGCATCCTGCGAGCCGCCGACGTGCGGCATCCGACAGGCCGCGCTCGATGCGCGACGCCTCCAGCAGGTCGAGCGGCCGGGCCAGCGCGTACCCCGTGCCTGGACGCGCGTCGATCGGCACACCTGCCTCGCGCAGCGCCTGGACGCGCTTCCACACCGCGGCGCGGGTCTGGCCGATCTCACGTGCCAGCGCATCGCCCGACACGGGGCCGGCCATCAGCCGCTGCAGCACCGCGCGCTCGTCCATCAGCGGCCCCGGCGCCAACGGTGCAGCAGTCGCGCACGTGCGAAACGCGACTCGGTGCCGGCGCGCAGCCGCGCCAGGTTGCCGCGGTGCGTCCACAGCAGCAGCGCCGCGGCGGCGCACGCGAACGCCAGCCGCGGCAGCGATGCGTCCGTCGCCCAGGCCAGCACCGGCAGCACCAGCGCGGCGACCACCGTGGCCAGCCCCACGTAGCCGCTGGCCAGCACCGTCGCCATCCATGCCAGCACCACCAGCGCGACCGCCAGCGGCCACAGCACGGCCAGCGCCCCGACCAGCGTCGCCGCGCCCTTGCCACCACGGAAGCCATGCCACACCGGCCAGACGTGCCCGGCGATGGCGGCGAACGCGGCGAGGTAGCCGTGCGCCGTTACCGAAAGTGCGCTGCCGACCGGCGCGAAGCGCAGCGCCAGCCACGCGGCCAGCGCGCCCTTGCCGATGTCCAGCACCACCACGCCCGACGCGAAGCGCCAGCCCTGGGTGCGCAATGCGTTGGTGCCGCCGGCGTTGCCACTGCCCAGCGTGCGGATGTCGACGCCGCGCCGCCGCCCCAGCACGAGGCTGCCCGACACCGACCCGAGCAGGTAGGCGGCCAGCACCAGCAGCCAGGTCGACGGCGGGAGGTCGGTGATCGTGGGCATCGCGGGATTATGCGTGAGCGCGCCCGGCGGTCGCGCCGCGACCGGTGTGCGTGCTCATGCGACCGCGCCTTCCACCCGGTCGCGGCCGCCCCGCTTGGCGCGGTAGAGCGCCATGTCGGCCTGCGTGTAGAGGCGCTCGGCCGCGGCCTCCAGGGCGGTGGCGTCGCCGTCGGCCAGCCAGACGCTGGCGACCCCGATGCTGACGGAGATGGGCAGTTCGAGCCGTCCGATCTCCAGGGGGCTGGCACCGGCGACGCGGCGGCGCAGGCGCTCGGCCAGGGCGCTGGCCTGGGCGAGGTCGGCCCCGGCGGCGATCACCGCGAACTCCTCCCCACCGATCCGCGCGATGGCGTCGGTCGGTCGCAGGCCCTGGTCCAGCAGGTCGGCGACAAGCTGCAGCACGCGGTCGCCGGCCGGGTGGCCATGGGTGTCGTTGATGCGCTTGAAGTGGTCCAGGTCGATCAGCAGCAGCGACAGCGGCTGCAGCTGTTGCCGCGCGCGCTGCATCTCATGGGCCAGCTGGGTGTCGAAGTAGCGCCGGTTGTTGAGGCCGGTGAGGCTGTCGGTCACCGACAGGCGCTCGAGTTCGTTGTTGGCGCTGTGCAGTTCCTGCGTGCGCGCTTCGACGCGCCGCTCGAGGGTGTCGGCCAGCTCGCGCAGTTCGCGCTCGCGCTCGCCCACCTGCTCGAACAGGCCGCTCAGCGCCGTCGAGAGCTGCTGCGCCTCGCGGTAGCCGCCCAACTGCGGCAGGCGCACCACGGTCAGGCCGGTGCGCATGACCGTGGCGGCCTCGGCCAGCGCATGCAGCGGCGCGCTGATCTTGCGCGCCAGCAGCAGCGCGGCGGCGATCGACAGCAGTGCCAGCACCGCCACCACGGCCGTCAGGGTGCGGCGCAGGCCGCGCACCTCCGCCATGGCGACCGCACGCGGCTCGCGCACCAGCACGCGCCAGCCCACCGTGGGCGCTTCGGGGTCCAGCCCGGTCCGGGCATAGCCGGTCAGGTAGTCGAGGCCGTCGCCCCAGACTTCGGCCAGGTGGCCGCTGTGCCGGACCGCGACGGCGCGGGCACTGGCCGTCTCCAGCACCCGTCCGATTTCGTCGCCCGGGCCCATGAGCACCCGCCCCTGCGCGTCCAGCACCCACAGGTCGTACCGGCCGCGGTCGGCCTCGGCGCCCAGCAGGCGGTCGCGCTGGCGCTCGGCCCAGCGCCACGACAGGTGCGCCCCGACCACGCCCAGCAGCGCACCGTCGTGGCCGCGCACGGGCACGGCCACGTCCACCAGCCGCAGCGGCTGGCCGTCGGAGGGCTCCGGCAGCAGGCGTGCGAGCAGCGCCGCCTCGTGCACGTCGCCCAGCGTCGGCGCGGTGCGGGCCGCCTGGAACCACGGCCGCGCGCCGACGTCCGCACCCTCCAGCCGTCCCCCGCTCGCCACGCGCACGGTGCCATCGGCGGTGGCGAATCCGATCCAGGCGTAGTCGGGCTCGGTACGGGCCAGTTCGTTGAACAGCGGCCGCATCGCATCGGCGTCCAGCGGCGTCGTGCGCAGGTCGGGCAGCATCGCCAGCAGCCGCATGTCGTCGAGGCGTTCGCGCACGCCGAGGTCCAGGCGTTCGGCCATGTGCCGGGCCTGCGCCTCCAGCCGGAGGCCGGCTTCGCGCTCCATCTGCCGGGTGGCCCCGACATTGGCGAGCAGCGCCAGCGCGACGGCAAAACCCACCACGATCGCCGCATAGCCCAGCCCGAGCCAGAAGCGCAGGCCGCGATGCGGCGCCATCGCGTGCGCGGCGGCCGGCCGGGCCGGCGCGGCGGGTTCGGAGGTGGCGGTGGGCTTGGACATCGGCGGTGAGGGTTTCATCCGGCCCCGCCGGTCTCGTGGACGGGCCCCGGGTGTGGCGGTCGGGGGCAACACGTACAGGCATCGGGCGATGCCGCCCGCTCATGCTCGGGACTAACGGCCGGCCGGCCCTCCGGCTGAAGCGCGCGCAAAGAAAAACCCGGCCGAAGCCGGGTTTTCCGAAGGTGTCGCCGCGGCCCGGAGGCCGCTGCGTCAGGTAACGCGTCGCCCTTACAGCGGGGTGACGGCGTCGGCCTGCAGGCCCTTCTGGCCCTGGGTCACGGTGAACTCGACCTTCTGGCCTTCCTGCAGGCTCTTGAAGCCATTGGACTGGATCGCGCGGAAGTGCACGAACACGTCCTCGCCGTTCTCACGGCTGATGAAGCCGAAGCCCTTGGCATCGTTGAACCACTTGACGGTACCGGTTTCACGGTTCGACATTTTCTTGCTCCTTGTAACGGATGTTTTGGATGCCGCGTGCGCGGCGTTTCGCTGGTTGCAAGGAGGAAGCGAGTGCAACGATGTAGCGGATCAGGGATCTACGGCATCGGGCCACGTTTCGGGTGACCCTTGACGAACACAGCGGGCGCACGTTAGCCCGCCCCGGTCCGCAATGCAATCGCCGCGTGCACGGCCGTGTTCAGCCGGACGGCACCGCGGCGTCCTCGGGCGTCTCCACAGGCGCCTCCACGGGGGTGGCCGGCGGGGCCTCCATGGGCGCCACGGCGGGGGCGGCAGCCGCGGCCGGCCGGACCGCCGGGCTTTCCGCCCAGAACCGCGCGCAGTGGCTCAGAAAGGCCTGGTAGCGGGCCTGGGGCACGGCCTCGACGATGGCGTGCTCGGCCTCGCGGGTGTCGCGCGAGCGGGCCACGGCCGCGAACGTGCCATTGGCGTTCACCAGCCGCGCCACCCGCGGACAGGCGGCGTTGCCGCCGCGGTGGGTCACCACGCCGACCTCGCCGCTGGCCAGCCTCACCACGGTGCCGGGCGGGAAGACGCCGATCTCCTTGACCAGCAGGCCCGGCAGCTCCGTGTCGACGGCGGTGCCGCGCTCCAGGAACAGGTTGCGCAGCGCGTTGCGCGCGATGACCGCCTCGCGGTAGGCCCGCGGCCGCACCATCGCCGAGAAGATGTCGACCACCGCCAGCAGCCGTGCACCCTCCCCGATGTCCCGTCCCATCAGGCCGTGCGGGTAGCCGCTGCCGTCCAGCCGCTCGTGGTGGTGCAGCACGGCGTCCAGCCACAGGGGGTCTTCAACGCCGGCGGCCTTGAGCAGCAGCACGGCGTCGTCCGGGTGCGCGGACACCTGCCGGCGCTGCTGTGCGCTGAGTTGGCCCTGCTGGCGGTTGAGCACTTCCGCGACCGGGCCCAGGGCGAGGTCGTAGGTCAGCGCGGCCGCCATCAGCGAGTCGATCTCGGCCGGGTCACGGTCGCGGGCCCGCAGCGCCATCTGGCACAGGATCGCGGCGTGCACTTGGCGGGAGATGTGGCCGGCGTCGTCCAAGTCCAGTTGCACGGCGGCCAGCGCAGCGTCGGCATCGCGCGCGACCAGCATCTGCAGTTCCGCCGCCAGCTCCAGCACGGCCAGCCCCCCGTCGGGCGTGCCGGCGGCGAGCAGCTGCATGTGCACGGCGGCCAGGCGGCGCTTGAGCGCACGCACCTCGCCGAACACCGGCGGCAGGGGCGGCGGGGGCGGTTCGGGTTCGACCGCCGTACCGGCCGGTGCGGCGATGTCCTCGACCACGCACAGCGCGGGGTCGACGTGGCCGCGCTGCAACAGCGTCAGCCGCTGCGCCTCGCACAGCACCATCGCGCCGGCGTCGGCCAGCAGCTTGCCGGCCGGGTCGAACAGCGGCCACGCCAGCGGACGCCCGACGACGAGTTCCTCCTCCTGCACCGGGCGCACGATGTCTCCAGTCTCGGCCAATGGACGGGTCGGCCGGTGGGACGGCCGCGTTTCAGCCACTGGATCGGCCGGGCGCGGCAAACCTGAAGGGCGGGGGCGGCCCGGAGCACACGAGGTCAACGCCGGTGCCGGACGCCCGAGGCGGCCGGCACCGGCGCGGGATCAGCGCGGGTTCGGTACCGGCTGGGGCGGGCGGGCCGCCTGCGCGGCGGCGGCACCGGCACGCACTTCATCCAGTGTCAGCCGCTGGTCGCCGTCGGCATCCAGGCGTTTGTAGGCGGCATCGGTGGCGGCCGCGTGCTCCTGCGCGGCCAGCACGCCATCGCCATCGGTGTCCACGGCTTTCATGCGGTCGGCTGCCGACGGCATGCCCGCCGCGTCGGCGCCGGGCATCGCGCCCATTTCGGCTTCGGTGATCCGGCCATCGCCGTCGGCGTCCATGCGCTGGAACGCGCCGCGGGCGGCGGCCGCGTGTTCGGCCGGCGACAGCACGCCATCCCCGTCGGTGTCGACGGCGGCGGGCGGGGCCGGCGCCGCGGCGTCCTGTGCGAGGGTGGCGCCGGCGGCCGCCACGGCCACGGCGACCAGCGCCAGCACAGCCATGCGACGGACGCGGGGTGCGGTTGAACGGTTCATCGAGTGTCTCTCCCGGAGTAGGGCCGCGCCGGACTGGTGCGCCCCGTGCAGCGGAAGAGAACGCGGACGGCCCGCCGCGCAGGCCACTCAGCCGGTGATGCGCTGCAGCAGCTGGTGCGCGGCCAAGCCACCGCCACCGATCAGCACGCCGAAATAGACGATGGTCGCGATGTTGGCGAGGTGCCCGAGCAGGATCGCACCGCCGTCGCGCTGGATCAGGCCCACCGCGTACAGCAGCAGGGCCACGGCCGGAAAGGTGTTGCTGAAGGGCACGAACCCGAACGGCGCCATCAGCAGCAGGGCGGCAAGGATGAACGCCAGGTTGTTCACCGTGTCGATGCCGCGACCGCCCGCCAGCGCCGGCAGACGATGCGGCCGGCTGATGCGCTCCATCCGCCGCACCCACTCCATCCCACGCTCCAGCCCGGGCCGCAGCCGGTCGGCCGGCAGGCGACGGGTGCGCAGGCGTGCCGGCAGCCACAGCTCGCGTCCGAACAGGCGGCTGATGCCGACCAGCAGGATCGCCGCGCCGAACACGGTGCTCACCCCGGGGATCGACACGGGAATCAGGAAGACCAGCGTCAGCAGGACCGTGAGCAGCAGCAGGCCCTCGTCGCCGAACACGTCCAGCAGCTCGCCCAGGCTGATGGTGTCGGGCGGCAGGTGGGCGATGATCGCGCCCAGCTGGTCGCCCAGGGAGGCATCGTCGGCGTCCAGGCGGCGGGCTTCGGCGGTGCGGGGGTCGGGGGTCGGCAAGGCCGGCTCCGGTGTCAGGGCGGGCCATTATGCCGGCGCGCCCTCCACCGCCGGGGTGCGAGGATGGGCCGTCCCGCCCCCGATGAGGCCGCCATGGCGCGCCCGCTGCCCCCGTTCCACCTCGCCATCCCGGTGCACGATCTCGCCGCCGCCCGTGCGTTCTACGGCGGGCTGCTGGGCTGCGCGGAAGGCCGCAGCGACACGCACTGGGTGGATTTCGACCTCTACGGCCACCAGCTGGTCTGCCATGTCAGCGGCACCGCGCGCGCATTCGCGCCGCAGGCCCGCAACGCGGTGGACGGCCACGACGTTCCCGTGCCGCATTTCGGCGTGGTGCTCGGGCTGGACGACTGGAGCGCCCTGGCGGCGCGGCTGCGCCAGGCAGGCACGGCGTTCGTCATCGAGCCGCACGTGCGCTTCGCCGGCCAGCCGGGCGAGCAGTCGACGATGTTCTTCCACGACCCGTCGGGCAACGCACTGGAATTCAAGGCGTTCGCCGACCCGTCGCAACTGTTCGCGCGCTGAGCGATGGCCGTCTACGTCGACGATGCGGTGACGCTGTGGCGCGGCCAGCGCTGGGCGCACCTGATGGCCGACACGCTGGAGGAGCTGCACGCGTTCGCCGCGCGCCTGGGCCTGCCGCGCCGCGCCTTCCAGAACAAGACCAGCGGCGCGCACTACGACGTGCCCGCGCCGATGCGCGAACAGGCGATCGCGCTGGGTGCGGTGGCGATCTCGCGGCACGTGGACCGCGCGCAGGTGCGGGCTGTGATCGCCACCGCGAAGGCACAGGGGCGGGGCGAGCAACCCTGAACGGCCCGGCGCACCCCAGCGTCCCGTGAACGCGTTCATCCCGTGCGGGCCGCGTAAACCGAACCTTTACACCCGCATCGACAGCATGGCGCCTCCCCCACCCCCGGAACCGCGCCCATGTCGGCTGCCATCCACCCGCGCCTGCGCCCGCTGCCCCTGACCGCTGCCCAGACCCTCCGGGCCACCCAGTTCGGCATCCAGGCGCGCACCCGTTTCGGCTTCCGCGCGTGGAACGCGATCGAGCCGGAACTGGGCGCGCAGTGGCAGGCGACGCAGGCCGGCACCGGGCTGGACTGGCTGGAGGCCGCCGACCAGGTCTACGCTGCATGGCGCGACGCGCTGCCGGGCGACGTGGCCGAGGCGCTCGTCCCGCACGGCTGACGCGCGTTCGACCCGGACCGCGGGCCGGCGTATCCTGCGCGCCCCGCGCCAGGCCGGCGCGCACGTGAACAGCCGACGCGATGTCCGACACGACCCACGACACCCCGCCCGACCGCCTCTCCACCGACCCGCGCAGCCCGCACTACGTCGAGGCCGTGCTCGAGCGTGGCATCGGTATCCGCTTCAACGGGGTCGAGCGCCACAACGTCGAGGAGTACTGCATCAGCGAGGGCTGGGTGCGCCTGCCGGTCGGCAAGTCGCTGGACCGCCGCGGCCAGCCGATGACGATGAAGGCCAACGGCACCGTCGAGGCGTGGTTCCTCGACACCGCCGCGGGCAACGACGACGCGTGATGCGTCGGGGCCTGGCGCGCTGCGTCAGGCCTTGAGCTTCCACCCCGTCCGGAAGATCCACCACACCACCGCCAGGCACGCGAGCAGGAAGGCGAGGATCATCGCCGCGCTCAGCCCGACGTTGACGTCCGACACGCCGTAGAAGCTCCAGCGCATCCCGCTGATCAGGTAGACCACCGGGTTGAACAGCGTCACCTGCTGCCAGAACGGCGGCAGCATGTGGATGGAGTAGAACGCCCCGCCCAGGAACGTGAGCGGGGTGACCACCATCAGCGGGATGATCTGCAGCTTCTGGAAGTCGTCGGCCCACAGCCCGATGATGAAACCGAACAGGCTGAAGCTCAGCGCGGTCAGCACCAGGAAGCACAGCATCCAGACCGGGTGTTCGATCTCGTACGGCACGAACAGCCGTGCCGTGGCCAGGATCAGCAGCCCCAGCACCAGCGACTTGGTCGCCGCCGCGCCGACGTACCCCAGCACCACTTCCACGTACGACACCGGCGCCGACAGCAGCTCGTAGATCGTGCCCGACCACTTGGGCATGTAGATCCCGAACGACGCGTTGGAGATGCTCTCGCTGAGCAGCGACAGCATGACCAGGCCGGGAATGATGAAGGCGCCGTAGCTCACCCCGTCGATATCGCCCATGCGCGAGCCGATCGCCGCACCGAAGACGATGAAGTACAGCGACGTGGTCAGCACCGGCGAGGCGATCGATTCGCCCAGGGTGCGGAACGTGCGGGCCATCTCGAAGCGGTAGATCGCGCGCACCGCGTGCAGGTTCAGGCTCATGCGCGTGCCTCCGTCGAATCGACCGCGGACACCGGTGCGCCATCGCGCACCAGGCTGACGAAGATCTCCTCCAGCGAGCTCTCGCTGGAGTGCAGGTCCTTGAAGTCGATGCCCTGGTCGGCCAGCTGGCGCAGCAGGCTGGCGATGCCGGTGCGCTCGTGCTGCGTGTCGAAGGTGTAGACCAGCGACGCGCCGTCGTCCGACAGCTCCAGCGGCTGCCCGGCCAGCCCGTCCGGGATCGCCTGCAGCGGCGCCTGCAGCGTCAGGGTCAGCTGCTTCTTGCCCAGCTTGCGCATCAGTGTGCGGGTGTCCTCCACCACCACCAGCCGGCCCCGGTTTATCACGCCGATGCGGTCGGCCATCTCTTCGGCCTCCTCGATGTAGTGCGTGGTCAGGATGACGGTGGTGCCGGCGTCGCGCAGGCGTCGCACCATCTGCCACATGTCGTGGCGCAGCTCGACGTCCACGCCGGCGGTGGGCTCGTCCAGGAACAGCACCGAGGGCTCGTGCGACAGCGCCTTGGCGATCAGCACGCGCCGCTTCATCCCGCCCGACAGCGTCATGATCTTGCTGTCACGCTTGTCCCACAGCGACAGCTCGCGCAGCACGCGCTCCAGGTGGGCGTCGTCGGGCGCCTTGCCGAACAGCCCGCGCGAGAAGCGCACCGTCGTCCACACGGTTTCGAATGCGTCGGTCGACAGCTCCTGCGGCACCAGCCCCACCGCCGCGCGCGCGGCGCGGTAGTCGCGCACGATGTCGTGGCCGTCGACCTCCACCGTGCCGCCGGTGGCGTTGACGATGCCGCAGACGATGCTGATCAGCGTGGTCTTGCCGGCGCCGTTGGGGCCCAGCAGCGCGAATATCTCGCCGCGGCGGATGGTGAGGTCGACCGATTCCAGCGCCGTGAACCCGGACGCATACGTCTTGGACAGGTCGCGGATCACCAGCACGTCGGCGGACGGTGCCGGCGGCGCGGCGCTGGACGAGGACGGCGCACGGGACATGCGGGAACTCCAGGCTCGGGCAGGCCGTTCAGCATGCCGCAGCCGGCGCCGCGGAATAACCCCCTTTCCCGCATGGCACCGTCCTGTGCGCGGGGTCGCGCCCACTCGTCGCCCGCGGTCCGGATGAACGGTTCACCCTGCGATCACGGCCTTGGCATTGATGTTGCGTCCCTCCTGCAGCGGAACGGCGCACCGGCGCCACCGCCCCGACGTTCCAAGGAGCCGATGCATGTCCCCGTTTTCCGCACGACCCGCACGACCCGCCACCGGCACCCCGGCCTTGCTGGATGCCGCGGGCATCGATGCGGCGATCGCGCGGCTCGAACAGGACATGCCCGACCTGCAGCACCGGCACCGCGGCCTGTTCGCCTATGCCGCCGCGTGGGCGGAGCGCCACGACGCCATCCTGCGCGCGACTCCGTCCGCCCTGCGCGAGGCCACCGAGAAGCGCCTGCGGCGGATCGGCATCCGCTGGGGCGTGGCGGACGGCGTGCGCATGACGGGGCAGTTTCCGGCGCTCAAGCTCGGCAGCTGAACGGGGCGATCACCCGCGAAAACCGGCGCCATCCGACGCCGCGCGTCCAAGTGCGACCCGTGGCGGCCATCGCGTGCGCGGCGTTCAACCGCATCGCGGACGCCGGGGTCCCGGCGCCGACTGCACGCCCTGGCTGAGGTCGATCGCGTCGATCCAGCCGGCGCGCGCGCCGGGAAAGGCGTCGGCGTAGGGCACGTACGGCTTGATGTCGAGCACCGGCGTGCCGTCCAGCAGGTCCAGCCCCCGTACGTGCAGCACGCGCCCATCGATCGCGTCGAGCTGGACGCACGACAGGCCGATCGGGTTGGGCCGGTGCGGCGCGCGCGTGGCCAGCACGCCGCGGCGACCGCCTCCGCGCGGCGGCCGCACGCGCGGCGTCCAGCCTTCGCTGCGGTGGAAGGCGAACACCAGCCAGATGCGTTCGAACCCGGCGAGGTCGTCGAACGCGTCGTCGGGGATGCCTGGCACGAACTCGATGCACCCCGCCTCCACCTGCCCGCTGCGCGTGCCGGCGACCACGGTCGGCTGGTGCGGCGCATCGATGCGGTGCGCGTACGGGGAGCGCACATGGGCGATGGGGCTGAAGGCGAACACGGGGTCGGTCATGGCGTGCACGGGTCGGGCGGTTGGAGCGGCGGCCGCGCATTCTGCCCGAGCCCTACGGCACCGGGGCGACGCATCCCACATGCCATGATCGGCCGATGCTGTCGTTCATCGTTCCCGCCCACGACGAGGCCGCGCGCCTGCCGGCCACGCTGCACGCCCTGCAGGCGGCCGCCGCCACGGTGGGCGTGGGCGCCTGTGAGCTCATCGTGGTCGACGACGCCTCCAGCGACGGCACCGGCGCGGTCGCCGCTGCCGCGGGTGCGCGGGTGTTGCGAGTCGAGCACCGCCACATCGCGGCCACCCGCAATGCCGGCGCGCGCGAGGCGCAGGGCGACACCCTGGTGTTCGTCGACGCTGACACGCAGGTCGATGCCGCGCTGCTGCGCGCGGCCCTGGCGGCACTGCAGGCGGGCGCGGTCGGCGGCGGTGCCACGGTGGCGCTGCGCGGGCCACTGGCCTGGCACGTACGCGCGGGCCTGGCGCTCTCCAACGCACTGTTGCGGCGCATGGGCGCTGCCGCCGGGTGCTTCGTGTTCTGCCGGCGCGATGCGTTCGAGGCGGTGGGCGGCTTCGACGAGCGCTGGTTTGCCGGCGAGGACATCGCCCTGAGCCGCGCGCTGGCGACGCGGGGCCGGTTCGTGGTGCTGCGCGAGCGCGTGTCGACCTCGGCACGCAAGCTGCGCAGCCACTCGCCGCGTGAGCACCTGTTGCTGATGTGGCGCTTCCTGCTGCACGGCCGTGGCCTGCTGCGCAGCCGCGATGCGCTGGGCCTGTGGTACGGCGGCCGGCGCGACTGAACCGTCTCAGGCGCTGAGACGGTCGGCTGGACAATGGCCCGCCTCCTCGTCAGGAGCCGTCGGGTCCCATGCGGTCAAGACGGGCGGCCTCGGGGCGCGGACTGGGCCCGCGCGCCGGGGCCGCGTCAACACATGCCGTCATTCCCGCGACGGCGGGCTCGCGCCTTGGTTCGGCGGAGCCGGACATCCAGAGACTTTGAAATGCCTTGGCGCGGTAGCCAATCGCATCCTCAAGGGTTCGGACCAGGCGATCAAAGAGCAGCGGCCATGGGTTCCCGCCTTCGCGGGAATGACCGGCAAGCGCCTATCGTCCGGGGCACCCAACGGTCATCCGTTGCGATCGTGACCGCACGCCTCCGCCCGCGCTTCGAGCTGCGCCTGTTCCCTCGCGTTGCGCGTCAGCGACGCGGCCTCGCGGAACGCGGCGGCCGCCTCGCCGTGACGGTCCAGCCGGAACAGCAGGTCGCCGCGCACGGCCGGCAGCAGGTGGTAGCCGGCCAGCGCACCGTCCGCCGCCAACGCCTCCACCAGGGGCAGCGCGGCGGCGGGCCCCTCGGCCATCGACACCGCCACCGCGCGGTTGAGGTCGATCACCGGCGACGGTGCCACCTCGCCCAGGCGCGCGTAGAGCGCCGCGATGCGGGTCCAGTCGGTGTCTTCGGCCCGGACGGCGCGCGCGTGGCAGGCCGCGATGTCGGCCTGCAGCACGTACACGCCATCCGTCCCGCCCAGCCGATGCGCGCGCGCCAGCGCCGCCAGGCCGTGCCCGATGAGCAGCCGGTCCCAGCGCGCGCGGTTCTGCTCCAGCAGCAGGATCGGCGTGCCGTCGGGCTGCGTGCGC
>CBIHLN010000071.1:0-13506 GCA_966210725.1 uncultured Lysobacter sp.
CCCGCCCCGTGACCACGACGCTGCCCCCGCTGCCCTACGCGTTCGCCAAGCAGCACGGCGTGCTGGTGCTGGACGCGTCGTCGCAAGCAGCGGGCGAGCCCACGCGCGTCGGCCTGCGCGAGGGCGCCACGCCCACCGCGCTACTGGAAGCGCGACGCGTCCTTGCACGCCCGCTGCGGGTAGAACCGATGACCGCCGGCGCGTTCGACCGGCGCCTTTCGGAGGTCTATGCCGATGCCGGCCTCGGTGCGAACGGCCAGGTCGATGCGATGGATCCGCACGGCAACCTCGATGCCCTGGTCGAAGAGATCCCCGCCGCCGCCGACCTGCTGGAAAGCCAGGACGACGCCCCCGTCATCCGCCTGATCAACGGCGTCATCGCCGAAGGCGTCCGGCTGGGCGCGTCCGACATCCACATCGAGCCCTTCGAGGCGGCGCTGCGCGTGCGCTTCCGCGTCGACGGCGTCATGCGCGAGGCGGTCGCCCTGCCCGCCCGCATCGCGCCACTGCTGGTGTCGCGCGTCAAGGTGATGGCACGGCTCGACATCGCCGAGAAGCGCGTGCCCCAGGACGGTCGCATATCGCTGTCGATGGGTGCGCGGGCGCTGGACGTGCGCGTATCCACCCTGCCCGCCCGCGGCGGGGAGCGCGTCGTGCTGCGCATCCTCGACAAGGAGGCCGGTGCACTGGCGCTGGACCAGCTCGGCATGCCGGCGGCGGTACTGGACGCGTTCGCCGGTGCGTTGCGCCAGCCCAACGGCATCGTGCTGGTCACCGGCCCGACCGGGTCGGGCAAGACCACCACCCTGTATGCGGGCCTGTCCTCGCTCAACGACGGGCGCGGCAACATCCTGACCGTCGAGGATCCGGTCGAGTACGCCATCGACGGCATCGGCCAGACCCAGGTCAACGCCAAGGTCGGCATGACCTTCGCCGCGGGGCTGCGCGCGATCCTGCGCCAGGACCCGGACGTGGTGATGGTCGGCGAGATCCGCGACACCGAGACCGCGCAGATCGCCGTGCAGGCCAGCCTGACCGGCCACCTGGTGCTGTCGACGGTGCACACCAACGACGCGGTGGGCGCGATCACGCGCCTGCGCGACATGGGGGTGGAGCCGTTCCTGCTGGCCTCGACGGTGCGCCTGATCCTCGCCCAGCGTCTGCTGCGCCGGTTGTGCACGCAATGCAGTGCGCCGCGGTCGGTCGAACCGGGCGACGCGGCCGTGATGGGCGCGGGCTACACCGGCCCGCTGTTCCGGGCGGTCGGGTGCCCCGCGTGCAACCACACCGGCTACGCCGGCCGCCTGGGTGTGTATGAGGCGGTCCGGATCGACGACACGCTTCGCCGCCTGATCGGCGCCAATGCCGACGAGGACGCACTGGCGGCCGCGGCGTTCGCGCGCAGCGACCGGCTGGAGTCGTCGGCGCGGGCCTGCATCGCGCGCGGCGACACCACGGTCGAAGAGGCGCTGCGGGTCACGCGCCAGGTCGAGGGTGGCCATGGCGACGTTTGAGTACGCCGCGCTCGACGCGCAGGGCCGTACCACCACCGGCCGGCTCAACGCCGACGGCGCCCGCGAGGCGCGCCGGCAACTGCGCGAGCGCGAACTGGTGCCGACCCGGCTGGCCGCCGCCGCGACGCGCGACCGCGCCGATCGCAGTGTCTTCGGCGCGCGTTTCCGGCCGCGCGACCTCGCGCTGTTCACCCGGCAGCTGTCGACGCTGGTCGCCGCCTCGCCGCTGGAAGAGGCCTTGCGCACCATCGGCGCGCAGTCCGACCGCGCGGCCGTGCGCCGGGTGGTGGGTGCCACGCACGCACACCTGCTGGAGGGACTTCGCCTGTCGGACGCGATGGCCCGGCAGGGCAACGCGTTCCCGCCGCTGTACCGCGCGATGGTGGCCGCCGGGGAAGGCACCGGCGCATTGCCCGACATCCTGGAGCGGCTCGCCGACCTGCTCGAGCGCGAGCAGCAGGTGCGCGGCAAACTGATTACGGCGCTGGTCTACCCGGCATCGCTCGCGGTGGTCGCCGTCGCCGTCGTGATCGCGCTGATGGCGTTCGTCGTGCCCAAGGTAGTCGAGCAATTCGACTCGATGGGCCGCACGCTGCCGATGCTGACGCGCGTGGTGATCGCGGTGTCCGATGCGATGGCGGCATGGGGCCTGCCGATGCTCGTGGTGCTGGTGCTGGCGGCGGCGGGGTTCATGCGTGCCCTGCGCCAGCCGGCATTCCGGCTCCGGTTCGACCGCCTGCTGTTGCGGCTGCCGGTGCTGGGCCGATTGATCCGCGACATCCACGCTGCACGGCTGGCGCGCACCCTGTCGATCATGGTCAACAGCGGCCTGCCGCTGATGGAAGGCCTGGCGATCACCGCGCGCACCGTGCACAACCGCGTGCTGCGCGCGGCCACCGACACCATGGTCGCGTCCATCCGCGAAGGCGGCAGCCTGTCGGCGGCGATGCGCCGCGCCGGCGTGTTCCCGCCGACGCTGCTCTACATGGCCTCAAGCGGCGAGAACAGCGGCCGCCTCGCGCCAATGCTCGAACGCGCCGCCGACTACCTGGAGCGCGAGTTCAACACCTTCACTTCGGTCGTGATGAGCCTGATCGAGCCGCTGATCATCGTCGTGCTCGGCGGCGTGGTCGCGGTGATCGTGCTCGCCATCCTGCTGCCGATCCTCCAGTTCAACTCACTTGCCATCGGCTGATGGAGCTTGCGATGCCCCGTTCCGAATCCCTGCGTGAAACGTTCCCGCAAACCGGTTGCACCCCGCATGCGGCGTTGCTCCTGGACGCCGGCGCTACGCCCACCCCGTCACCCCGGCATACGCCGGGATCCATCCTGACGTGGGCCGCGTACCTGCCTGCCCCGGATGGGGATGGCGTAGACGCCGACAACAACGGCAACGGCAATTTCAACGGCGAGATCAGGATGGATCCCGGCGTGCGCCGGGATGACGGTGGTGAGGGGACGAAGCGGGCTGCGAGCGCGCGAGTCGGCATACAGTGCCACGCCGCCGGCTTCACCCTCGTCGAACTCATGGTCGTCATCGTCATCATCGGCCTGCTGGCGACGATGGTGATGATCAACGTCATGCCCAGCCAGGACCGCGCGATGGTCGAGAAGGCGCGTGCGGACGTCTCGGTGCTGGAACAGGCCATGGAGACGTACCGCCTCGACAACCTCGTCTATCCGACCACCGAGCAGGGGCTGGCGGCGCTGGTGCAGGCACCCGCGGGGCTCGCGCGCCCGGAGCGCTACCGCCAGGGCGGCTACGTGCGGCGCCTGCCCGAGGACCCGTGGGGCAATGCGTACCAGTACCGGCGACCCGGCCGGCAGGCGGCCTTCGACGTGTACTCCTTCGGTGCCGACGGCGCCGAGGGCGGTGAAGGCGAAAACTCGGACATCGGCAACTGGCAGTAGTCCATGCACCGCGCCACGCGCACCGCCGCCCGCACGTTCACAGCCGGCCATCCACGCCCGTACGGCTTCACCCTGGTGGAGCTGATGGTGGTGCTGTTCATCGTCGGCCTCATGGGCGCGGCAGTGATGCTCACAGCGCCCGGCGAAGGCGACGTGCTTACGCGCGACGCCGACACCCTGGCCACGCGGCTGGTGCAGGCCCAGGAAGAAGCCATCCTCGGCACCCGCGCCATCCAGGTGGTGGTCGATGCCGCAGGGCACCGCGTGGAGCGCCAGGACTTCGACCGCTGGGAGGTGCTGGACGACGGGCCTTTCCGCGCCGTCGCGTGGACGCCGGGCACGGCGCCCGCCTTCGAGGGCGCCGCAGACCGGGTGACGTTCCGGTTCGACGAGTCCGGCGGCGCGCGGGTGGCAGCCGTGGCACTGCAACGCGACGGCCGCCACGTCCGCATCGGCGTGGGCGACGACGCACGCGTCCACGTCGGGGGGCGGCCCGGTGCGCCCTGAATCGCGCAGCCACCTGGCGGGCTTCTCGCTGATCGAGATGCTGGTCGCGCTCGCGGTGTTCAGCCTGGCGGTCATCGCCCTGCTCCACCTCGCCGGCCAGAACACCCGTGCCGCGGCCGTCATCGAAGAGCGCGTGCTCGCCGGCGTGGTGGCCGACAACCGCGCCGTGGAAGCGGTGCTGGCCCGCCCCGGCGAACTGGCGCCCGAGGACGCCGGCGAGGAGCTGAGTGGCGATCGCGCGTGGCGATGGACCCGGCGCGTGGAGGCCACGGACGACAGCGGCATCGTGCGCGTGCGGGTCACGGTCTCGCCGGTCGGCACCGGTGCGGTGTCCGCCGAAGCCAGCGTGTTCCGGGGTGCGCCATGACAGCCGTGCGGGCCGCTGGCTTCACCCTGGTGGAAATGCTGGTGGCGCTGGTCGTGTTCGGCCTGCTGTCTACCGCCACCGTCGGCGTGCTCGTGCACGCGGCGGACAACCGCGAGGTGGTGGGTGCACGCATGGACCGGCTCGGCGAGTTCCAGCGCGCGCGCGCCCTGATCAAGGCCGACCTGGGCCAGGCCGCGCCGCGCCGGGTGCGCCGCGGCGATGGCAGCGCGGCACGCACCGCCTTCATCGGCCAGCGGCCGGGCGATGCGCCGCTGTGGGGCTTCGTCCGGCGCGGCTGGTCCAACCCCGACCGCACCGCCCGTGCCTCGCTGCAGTACGTGGAATACCGGATCGCCGGCCGCCAACTCGAGCGCACCGCGCACGCTGCGCTGGACGGTGCGCGCGCGCCGACGCCGCAGGTGGTGCTGACCGGCGTGGACACCACTGCCATCGCCTACCGTTACCGCGGTCAGTGGAACGACGGCTGGCCCGGTGGCGCCGACGAGATTCCCGAGGCGATCCGCCTGACGCTGCAGGTCGACGGCCTGGGCACCATCGAGCAGCTGTTCCTTTTGCCGGGCGGTGGCACGTGAAGCGGCAACGCGGGGTGGCCCTGCTCACCGTGCTGCTGCTGGTGGCGGTGATGACCGCGCTGGTCGTCGCGGTGCTCGATGACATCCGCTTCGGCCTGCGCCGCGCGGGCAACGCGCAGGCCGTGGCGCAGGCGCAGTACTACGCCCTGGGCGCGGAGACGCTCGCGCGGCTGCAGATCGACCGGCTGGCCCGGCGCGACCCCAACCGCACCACCCTCGAAGGCAACTGGGACGGCCGGCCCTTCGTGTTCCCCGTCGGCGGCGAAGGCACCGGCGAGCCGCCCGGCGTCATCAGCGCGCGGGTGTCGGACGCGTCGAACTGCTTCAACCTCAACAGCGTGGTCGAGGGCGCACCCGGCCAATGGCAGCGCCGCGAACTCGGGGTCGCGCAATACGTGGCACTGCTGCGGGCGCTCGGGTTCGCGCCACGGGACGCCGCCGCCCTTGCCGATGCGCTGGCCGACTGGATCGACAGCGACCAGGCACGCGCGCCGGCCGGCGCGGAGGACGCGGACTACACCCTGGGCAGCGACGGCTACCGCACCGGCGCGACCCTGCTGGCCGAAGCCAGCGAACTGCGCGCGGTGCGCGGCCACGACGCCGCGGCGTACGCGCGCATCCGGCCACACGTGTGCGCGCTGCCCGAGGCCGCGCTGTCGCCCGTCAACCTCAACACGCTGCAGGACAGCGATGCCGTGCTGCTGACGATGCTGACCGACGGTGCGCTGCCTCCGGCGCGCGCGCGCGCGGTCATCGCCGCCCGGCCCGACGCGGGCTGGTACGACCACGCCGCGTTCTGGGGGCAACCGGCACTGGCCGGCATCGCCGTGCCCAACGCCGTGCTGTCACAGGTCGCGCTGCGCACCCGCTTCTTCGACCTGCATGCCGAAGTCGAATACGACGGCGCGCAGGTCGTGTTGACCGCCCTCTTCGACCACCGCGGCATTGGCGACACCCGCCTGGCCGCCCGCCGCTGGACGCCCGACGAATGACCACGCGCCTGCTCCTGTTGCCTGACGATCCCCGCGACGATGCGACCTGGCTGGACATCGAACCGCCGGGCCGCATTCGCCGGTGCGTGACATTGCCGCCCGGCACGCCCGCACCGATGGACAACGGCACCGCACGCACGTGGACGGTCGTACCGGCGTCCGGACTCGGCCTGCTGTGGACCGCACTGCCCGCCCGGCAGCCCGCGCAGGCACTGGCCGCGGCGCGGTTGCTGCTGGACGACCACGCCGCGGCGTCGGCGGATTCGTTGCATGTGGCCGTATCGCCTTATGCCGGCAGCGCGCCGCGCCTGGTGGCCTGGGGCGATCCGGCCGCGATGCAGGGCTGGCTGGCGCGCTCGGCCGCGCACGGCGTGGCGCCCAACGCACTGGTGCCCGACGTCCTGCTGCTGCGCGATGCAGCGGCGGACGCGGATCATCCGCGCGTGGTCGAGCATGACGGACGCTGGCTGGTGCGCGGAAAGGCCATGGCCTTCAGCGCTGAAACGACGCTCGCCATGCAGGTGCTGGACGACCCGGCCGTGCAGCCCGGGGCCTCCGACGCCTTCCTCGATGACTGCGCACACAGCGCCGCGCTGGAGGTGCCGCCGCTGGACCTGCTGCAGGGCGCGTTCGCACTGCGGGTCCGGCGCGGAGCCGAGGCCGGGTGGCGGCGCGCCGCCGTGCTGGCCGGCGCGCTGGTGCTGTCGCCCTGGGTGCTGCTGGCGGCCGAGGCGATCCGGCATGAGATGGCCGCGCGCGGATTGCAGGCACAGGCACATGACGTGGCGGCACGCGCGGCGCCGGGCGTCCCGGCCGGGGATCCGCTGGACATGACGGCCGCGCGGCTCGCGCGCCTGCGCGCGGTGGACGCGCTGGCCCGCGACGCCGGTGCGCTGTTCGGGGCGCTCGACACCGTGCCCGGCGCACACCTGGACGCCCTGACGTACTCGAGCGCCGAGGGGCTGCACGCCCAGGTCATGCACCCGCGCGAGGCCGACCTGGATACCGTCGCCGCCGCACTGGCCGATCGCGGCCTCCCCCTGCAGCGCACCGGCCGCCAGCCCGCCGGCGACGCCGTCCGCAGCGACGTCACCCTGGGGCCGGGCGCATGAGCACGCTGGCCGGACGCGCACTGGACTGGTGGCAGGCGCGGGACATCCGCGAGCGCCGCATGCTGGCGGCGATGGTCCTCGCGCTGGCGGCGTTCATCGCCTGGTACGGCGTCACGGTGCCGCTTCGCAGTTGGCGCGATGACGCGCGGGCACGCCACGACCGCGCCGCATCGGAGCTGCTGGCCACGCAGACCGCCGCCAGCGAGATCGAGGCGCTCGGCCAGGCACGGCCGGCGCCCGGCGACATGCAGCAGCTCGAGACCGCGGTCCTCGATGCCGCACGTGCCGCGGGTGTCGCCATCAGCCGCCACCGCGCCGACGGCCCTGCCGCACTGCAGGTCGACATCGAATCGGTGGCCACGCCCGCGCTGCTGTCATGGCTGGACGCGTTGCGCATCGAGCACGGCATCGCGCCCGACACCCTCGAGATCACCGAAGCCAGCGGCGCTCTGCGGGTCGGCGCGCGATTCGTCCTCGTGGAGCCCGGCGCGTGAGCCGCGCCCACCTGCTGCTGGCCTTCGCGCTGTCGTGCGCCGTGTCGCTGGTGGCGTTCGCCCCGCTCGGACTGGCTGCCCGCATCGGTGCGTGGCCGGACGGTTTGAGTGTGCGGCAGGTGGACGGCCCGCTCTGGAGCGGCCGGTTCACGGGCGTGCGCTGGCGGGGGCAGGCATTCGACACGGTCGATGCCGCGCTCCATCCGCTGTCATGGGTCTGGGGCATCCCGCGGCTGGCGCTGCAGGCGGACGGGCTCGACGTCGCATGGTCGGCGGGACGCGTGGCAGGCCTGCATCGCGCCGATGGCCAGGTCGCACTGGCACCGTCGCCATCGTGGAGCGGCATGCGGCTGACCGCCCGGGCGCACGGATTGCAGGTGCTGTTCGCCGACGGCCGCTGTCTGCGGGCGGGCGGCACGCTGCAGGTCGAGGCTTCGGGCCCGGCCCTGCCCGGCGAGGTGCAGTTGGCCGGCCCGGCGCGGTGCGACGGCGGGGAGGCCCGCATCGACCTCGCACCCGCGCAGCCCGGACCCGGCCAGCCCGAGGTACGCGCCGACGTCCGGCTCTCGGCCGATGGCGGCTACCGCGCGGCGGTCCGGGTTGTGTCCCAGGACCCGCGGGTCATCGCCGCGCTCGCACTGGCCGAGTTCCAGCCCGGCCCGGGTGGCGCCAGCCGCGTGCTCGAAGGCCGTCTGGGCGACTGAGCCGGATCGCGGCTGCGGGTCACACGTGCGTCAACTCCGGGTCATGCCCGGGACACGATGCGGTCACGGGCGCGCAACAAAACCGCAAAATGTCACATGACTGTCATGGCGCGCGCCTAGCCTGCGCGCCAATCCCGCCCCAATGTGACCTTTCCAAGTCATGAACATTGCACCTTCGCGACTCTTCATCGGCCTCGCCCTGGCCATCGCCGCGCCGCTGGCGCACGCCGAGATCAAGCTCGACGAGATCGGCGGGATGGAGCTGGGCTTCGAAGGCCTGGTCCAGGCCGACTCCACCTGGTTCGACAGCGACCGTGTCGAGCTGGCCGATGGCGACCGCGCCAGCGACCTGCGCCGCGCCGAACTCGTCCTCAAGGGCGCCGTTGGCGAGTTCGACTGGGTGGTCGGCTACGACGCCGCCTCCGACAAGTGGTTGGACGTCAACGGCAAGTTCGGCATCGGCGACGGCCACTACCTGCAGGCCGGCCAGTACAAGCAGCCCAACAGCATGGAAGAGCTGTCGTCGACCAAGAACAACGACTTCATCTCCAAGGCCGCCATCACCAACACCTTCGGCACCGGCCGCCGGCTGGGCGTGGCGTATGGCTACGGCAATGGCCCGTGGGGCTTCACCGCCAGCGTCTTCGGCCGCGAGCTGACCGACGACGGCAACCGCGGCGCCGGCCACGGCCTGCGTGGCACCTTCGCCCCGATCAACGAGGACGGCCGCCTCCTGCACTTCGGCCTGTCCTACGTGAACCGTGACACCGAGGCCGATACGCTGCGCCTGCGCAATCGCCCGCAGGCCGACCTGGCCGACGTGCGCGTGGTCGACACCGGCAACCTGCTGGACGCCGACCGCCTGGCCACCGTTGGCCTGGAAAGCGTCTGGGTGGCCGGCCCGCTGAAGCTGCAGGGCGAATACATGACCGTGGAGGCCGACCGCTACGGCGCCGGCAACGACGACTACCGCGGCGACGGCGCGTACGTCAGCGCGGTCTACAACCTGACCGGCGAAACCTGGGGCTACAAGGGCGGCGTGCCCACCACGGGCAAGCCGTCGGAGCCCGCCCGTGGCATGTGGCAGGTGGGCGTGCGCTACGACACGCTGGACCTGGACGACGGCGCGGTCGGCGGCGGCGAGATGGACGCCATTACCGCGGGCGTGAACTGGTACTGGCGCAAGAACGTCAAGCTGATGCTGGACTACGTCAGCGTCGAGTCCGAGCGCGCGGGCCTGCCCGACGACCCCAGCAGCGTGCAGGCGCGCGTGCAGCTGTACTGGTAAGCCCCCGGCGGCGTGCTGTCACGCGACTGACATCGCGGCCTCGCCGGGCTGTCACACGCCGGGTGTCCAATAGTGCTGCGCCAGCCACAGGACAGCCGGCATTGCACAGAACCGCGAGTCCTCTCTCCCTCGTCGTTCCCGGCGCGGGCCCTTCACGGGGCCCGCGTTTTTTTATTTTCAAGTCGCGCCAAGCCCCTGATCCAGATCGGATTTCCGGAAAAAGACAGAAATGTGGCAGCGCATGTCACATGCATGTAACAAAAACATCATTCCATGGTCGGGTCCCACCGGCAGACCTGCCGGCCTACCACCCTGGAGCACTTCGATGACCGTTTCCTCGGCCCGTACCGCCCTCCTCTCCCTGGCCATCGCCCTGGCCGTGGCCGCCTGCGGCGGCAACGACGGCGCGCCCGCCGCCACCGACGCCGGCACCGCACCCGCCGGCCAGGACGCCGCTGCCGGCGACCGCGTGTCGGCTGAAATCTCCGGCGCCGGCGCGTCCTTCATCTTCCCGCTGATCTCCAAGTGGTCGGCCGACTACAACGCCGCCACCGGCGCCAAGGTCAATTACCAGTCGATCGGGTCCGGCGGCGGCATCGCCCAGATCAAGGCGGCCACCGTCGACTTCGGGTCGTCCGACAAGCCGCTCTCCAGCGAGGAGCTCGCCGAGGCCGGCCTGGGCCAGTTCCCGTCCGCCATCGGCGGCGTGGTGCCGGTCGTCAACATCGAGGGAATCGAGGCCGGCCAACTGCGCCTGGACGGCACCACGCTGGCGCGCATCTTCTCCGGCGCGATCACCACCTGGAACGACCCGGCGATCGCCGCGCTCAACCCGGGCGTGACCCTGCCGTCGACCAAGATCAACATCGTCCACCGCTCCGACGGCTCGGGCACCACGTTCAACTTCACCAACTACCTGTCCAAGGTCAGCCCGGAGTGGAAGTCGGGCATCGGCGAAGGCACCTCGGTCAGCTGGCCGAGCGGCGTGGGCGGCAAGGGCAACGAGGGCGTCGCGTCCTACGTCCAGCAGATCCCGGGCTCGATCGGCTACGTGGAGCTGGCCTACGCCGTGCAGAGCGGCATGGCCCACGTCCAGCTGCAGAACGCCGCCGGCAACTGGGTGAACCCGAGCGCCGAGAGCTTCCAGGCCGCCGCGGCCACCGCCGACTGGACCAGCGTGGAGGACTTCAACCTGGTGATCACCAACGCGCCGGGCGCCGACGCGTGGCCGATCACGGCCACCAACTTCATCCTGATGTACAAGCAGCCCAAGGATGCCAAGCGCAGCGCCGACGCGATGGCGTTCTTCAAGTGGGCGTTCGAGAGCGGCCAAGCCCAGGCCAGCGAGCTGCACTACGTGCCGCTGCCGGCCGAGCTGGTGCAGCAGGTCGAGGCGTACTGGGCGGCCGAATTCAAGTCCTGATCGCCCCACTGCCGCGCGCCACCGCAATGCCCGGCCGTGACAGGCCGGGCATTGCCATTCAACCGTTCCCGAGAACGCGATGACCAGCACCGCCCTCCCCAACGCTGCAGCGCCCACCGCACGCGATACGCGCGACACGCGCAACGACGTGGTCTTCCGTTACGTGGTGGCCGGCACCGCCATGCTGGTGATGGTGGCCCTGGCGGGCGCGGCGCTGTCGATGCTGTGGGGCGGCCGCGACGTCCTGGCCTCGCAGGGGCTGTCGTTCTTCACCAGCACCGAGTGGAACCCCGTCGAGAACCGCTACGGCGCGCTGGTGCCGATCTTCGGCACCGTGGTCACCGCACTGATCGCCATGCTGATCGCGGTGCCGGTCAGCTTCGGCATTGCCTTCTTCCTGACCGAGGTCGCGCCGCGCTGGCTGCGCGGGCCGGTCGGTACGGCCATCGAGCTGCTGGCCGGCATCCCGTCGATCATCTACGGCATGTGGGGCCTGTTCGTGCTGGTGCCGGTCATGACCGAATACGTCACGCCCTGGCTCAACGAGAACCTCGGCACATGGCCGGTGATCGGCCCGGTGTTCCAGGGGCCGCCGCTGGGCATCGGCATGCTCACGGCCGGCATCGTGCTGGCGATCATGGTGATCCCCTTCATCTCTTCGGTCATGCGCGAGGTGTTCCTGACGGTGCCCACGCGCCTGAAGGAGTCGGCCTACGCGCTGGGCTCGACCAAGTGGGAGGTCAGCTGGGACATCGTGCTGCCCTACACGCGTTCGGCCGTCATCGGCGGCGTGTTCCTCGGCCTGGGCCGGGCACTGGGCGAGACGATGGCCGTGGCGTTCGTGATCGGCAACTCCACCCGCTTCACCGCATCGCTGCTTGAACCGGGCACCACCATCGCGGCGCTGATCGCCAACGACTTCGGCGAAGCCACCGAAACCTACCGCTCCGCGCTTCTGCTGCTGGGCTTCGTGCTGTTCATCGTGACGTTCGTGGTGCTGGCCATCGCGCGACTGATGCTGGCGCAACTGGCACGCAAGGAGGGCACCTGATGGCCGCCGACCGCCTCTACCGCCGCCGCCGCATCGCCAACACCGTGGCGGTGACGCTGGCCTGCGCCGCCGCGCTGCTGGGCCTGTTCTTCCTGGGCTGGATCCTCTGGACGCTGATCGCCAAGGGCCTGTCGGGCATCAACTGGCAGCTGTTCGTGCAGGACACGCCGCCGCCGATGGTCGAAGGCGGCCTGCGCAACGCGTTCTTCGGCAGCGCTGTGATGTGCCTGATGGCGATCCTCATCGGCACGCCAATCGGTATTGCCGCGGGCACGTGGCTGGCCGAGTACGGCCACGCCCGCAAGCTGGGCACGGTGGTGCGCTTCGTCAACGACATCCTGCTGTCGGCGCCGTCGATCGTGCTGGGCCTGTTCGTCTACACCCTGGTGGTGATGCGCGCGGGCGGCAACTTCTCGGCCGTGGCCGGTGCCATCGCGCTGGCGTTCATCGTGCTGCCGGTGGTGGTGCGCACCACCGACGAGATGCTGCGCCTGGTGCCGCCGCAGATGCGCGAGGCCGCGCTGAGCCTGGGCGTGCCGCAGTGGAAGGTCATCGTGCAGGTGCTGTACCGCAGCGCGTCGGCCGGCATCGTCACCGGCGTGCTGCTGGCGCTGGCCCGCATCTCAGGTGAAACCGCGCCGCTGCTGTTCACCGCGTTCGGCAACCAGTACTGGAGCACCGACGTCACCGGCCCGATGGCCAGCGTGCCGGTGGTGATGTACCAGTTCGCCGGCAGCCCCTACGGCACCTGGCAGGACCTGGCCTGGGCCGGCGCGCTGGTGTTGACCCTGTTCGTGCTGGTGGTCAGCCTGCTGGCACGCTGGCTGGTGCTGCGCAAGAGGATCAGCCATGACTGACGCGACCGCGACACCCGCACGCCCTGCAACGCCCCGCCTCGACGATTCCCGGACCCCGGTTATGAACGACGCCCGCCTCAACCTCGCACCGCGCGATCGCGCCGCCCCGGTGGATGCCGCGCCGGTCAAGCTCGCCGCGCGCAACCTCGACTTCCACTACGGCGACTTCAAGGCGCTGAACTCGATCAACCTGGAAATCCCCGAGAAGCAGGTCACCGCGCTGATCGGGCCCTCGGGCTGCGGCAAGTCGACGCTGCTGCGCGTGTTCAACCGCATCTACGCGCTGTACCCCAAGCTGCGCGCTAGCGGCGAGGTGCTGCTGGACGGCGAGAACATCCTCGACGCCAAGTACCCGATGAACCGCCTGCGCAGCAAGGTCGGCATGGTGTTCCAGAAGCCCGTGCCGTTCCCCATGACGATCTTCGAGAACGTGGCCTACGGCATCCGCCACCACGAGAAGCTGTCGAAGTCGGACATGAACGACCGCGTCGAACACGCGCTGCGCCAGGGCGCGCTGTGGGACGAGGTCAAGGACAAGCTGGGCCAGAGCGCGCTGGGCCTGTCGGGCGGCCAGCAGCAGCGCCTGTGCATCGCCCGCGCGGTGGCGCTCAAGCCCGACGTGCTGTTGCTGGACGAGCCGACCTCGGCGCTGGACCCGATCTCCACCAGCCGCATCGAGCAGCTGGTCGAGGA
>CBIHLN010000072.1:0-13452 GCA_966210725.1 uncultured Lysobacter sp.
CGTCAGGGGTTGGCGGGTGGGGTGTGACGCCGACGCCGGGCGGCGCGTGGCCACCATACCGCCAGCCCCGGGCCGATGCCGGCGACAGGTGTGCCGGCGCGGTCGCCGGTTTCTGTGCAGAATCGCGACCGTCCCGTTTCGCCGGAACCCCATGAAATCGATCGCCACCGTACCGCTGCCGGCCGCCGAGCCCATGGACGACGACACGCGCCTGCGACGGGCCGCGGAGTTCGCCGAGCGCATGTCGCGCCGCCGCACGGTGCGCGACTTCGCACCGACCCCGGTGCCGCGGGCCGTCATCGAGGCGTGCCTGCAGGCTGCCGGCACCGCGCCCAGCGGCGCCAACCAGCAGTCGTGGCGGTTCGTCGCCGTGTCCGACCTCGATACCAAGCGCCGGATCCGCGAGGCGGCCGAGGCCGAGGAGCGCACGTTCTACGAGCGGCGCGCACCGGAGGAATGGCTGGACGCATTGGCGCCTCTGGGCACCGATGCCGACAAGCCGTTCCTCGAGACCGCACCCTGGCTGATCGCGGTGTTCTACGAGCGCTTCGGCGTGGATGCGGCCGGCGCCAAGCAGAAGCGCTACTACCCGCACGAGTCGGTGGGCATCGCGACCGGGCTGCTGATCGCAGCGCTCCACCACGCCGGCCTGGCGACGCTGACGCACACCCCCAGTCCGATGGGCTTCCTCAACGAACTGCTGGACCGCCCGCGCAACGAGATGCCGTACCTGCTGCTGGTGGTGGGGCACGCCGCCGACAGGTGCCGGGTACCGGCCATCGAGCGGCTGGCACTCGAGGAGTTCGCCACGTTCGTCTGATGGTCTACGGCGCATCGGTCCGGCGCACCTGAACAACCTGAATTCCACGGTCCGCGTGAGTCTCACCCGGTGAGACGGCGGGCGGGAGACTGGCCTGCCGGAAGCGCGTGGCGGCCATGAACACCCTCGAAAAGTTGTCCATCTTGGCCGACGCGGCCAAGTACGACGCCTCCTGCGCCTCCAGTGGGGCTGGCAAGCGGCACTCGCTGGGCAAGGGCGGCGGCGTGGGCAGCACCGAGGGCATGGGCATCTGCCACAGCTATACGCCGGACGGGCGCTGCGTCTCGCTGCTGAAGATCCTGCTGACCAACTTCTGCATCTACGACTGCGCCTACTGCGTCAACCGCGTCTCCAGCAACGTGCGCCGTGCGCGCTTCGCCACCGACGAGGTGGTGCGGTTGACGCTGGACTTCTACAAGCGCAACTACATCGAGGGCCTGTTCCTCTCCAGCGGCATCATCCGCAGCGGCGACTACACGATGGAGCAACTGGTGGAAGTCGCGCGCTGCCTGCGCGAGGACCACCAGTTCCGCGGCTACATCCACCTCAAGACGATCCCCGAGGCGTCGCCGGAGCTGCTGGCCGCGGCCGGGCGTTACGCCGACCGGTTGAGCATCAACGTCGAACTTCCCACCGAAACCGGACTGGGCGCGCTGGCGCCGGAGAAAAGTGCGCGCGGCATCCGCGGCGCGATGGGGCAGCTGCGCTGGCGGATCGACGAGTCGAAGGAGGCGCGGCGGGCGAAGATGCCCACGCGCGCGAAGCCACCGCGATTCGCGCCGGCCGGGCAAAGCACGCAGATGATTGTGGGGGCCGATGGCGCCGACGACCGTGACGTGCTCGATGCCAGCGTCGACCTGTACGGCAACTAC
Source organism: uncultured Lysobacter sp. (assembly GCA_966210725.1). GTDB lineage: Bacteria > Pseudomonadota > Gammaproteobacteria > Xanthomonadales > Xanthomonadaceae > Lysobacter_C. Next base: position 1,693 of record CBIHLN010000072.1, read on the forward strand.
CGGCTGCGGCGCGTCTATTACTCCGCCTTCAGCCCGATCCCGGATGCGTCGAAAGTGCTGCCGCTGAAAGCGCCGCCGCTGGTGCGTGAGCACCGGCTCTACCAGGCCGACTGGCTGCTGCGGTTCTACGGCTTCGAGGTCGAGGAGATCGCCCCGCGCTCACCGGCCGGAACGTCGATGCTGGACTTGGAGATGGACCCGAAGCTGGCATGGGCGCTGCGGCATCCCGAGTGCTTCCCGGTCGACCTCAACACCGCGCCGAAGGAGCGGCTGCTGCGCGTGCCCGGCCTAGGGACGCGCAACGTCAAGCGCATCCTCGCCGCACGTCGGCACGGCGCGTTGCGGCTGGATGACCTGGCGCGCCTGCGCTCGCCGCTGCGCAAGCTGCTGCCGTTCGTGCAGGTCGCCGACCACCATCCGCGTGGCGCGCTGGACCGGCCCGATCGCCTGCGCGCGCAGCTGGCGCCGCCGCCGCGCCAGGCGGGGCTGTTCGGATGATGTGCGGTCCGTACCGGGCAGGGTGACGGCGTGTACCGCATGACCGTGGAGCCGGCGTGGTCGCTCGACGCGTGGCGCGACGCCGCGCGCAACGCGCTGCATGCGGGCGTGCCGCCCGACGCGCTGGACTGGGATGACGCGGACCGCCCTTCATTGCTGGGCGCGTCGTTGCCCGTGCCCGACCCTGCCCGTGCCGGCGCCCGCGTGCCGCGCGGGCTGCTGGCGTTGGCCGAGCGCGTGCTGGCGCATCGCGACCCGCACCGGCATGCGCTGCTGTACCGCCTGACCTGGCGGTTGGCAAACGGCGAGCCCACGCTGCTCTCCAACCCGCTGGATGCCGACGTCCAGCGCGCGCACCAGTTGGAGAAGGCCGTGCGCCGCGACCTGCACAAGATGAAGGCGTTCGTGCGCTTCCGTGCGCTGCCGGGCGTCGAGGAGCGGTTCGTGGCGTGGTTCGAGCCCGAGCACCGCATCGTCGACCTGGTCGCACCGTTCTTCGCGCGCCGGTTCGCGGGGATGCGCTGGGCGATCCTGACGCCGTACCGCAGCGTGGCCTGGGATGGGCAGGCGCTGGCATTCGGTCAAGGGGCCACGCCGGCCGACGCCCCGGGCGAGGACGCCCAGGAGGCGCTGTGGCAGGCCTACTACGCGCACATCTTCAATCCGGCGCGCCTCAACCCGCGGATGATGCGGCAGGAGATGCCGCAGAAGTACTGGAAGCATCTGCCGGAGACGCACCGGCTGCCCACGTTGATCCGCGATGCGAGTGTGCGCGTGCGGGAGATGGCCGAACGCGACGCCGAGGCGCCCCGCAAGCCGGCGATGGTGCGCGGGGCGCTGGCGCAGACCGCAAGCAGCCGCGCCGGCGTCGCCACGCCTGCCGATGGGCTGGCCGGCCTGGCGGCCGCCGCGCGCGACTGCCGCGCCTGTCCGCTGTGGCAGCCGGCCACGCAGACGGTGTGGGGCGACGGCCCCGCAGACGCGCGCGTCATGCTGGTCGGCGAGCAGCCGGGCGACGAGGAGGACCTGAGCGGGCGCCCCTTCGTCGGCCCGGCGGGACGGCTGCTGGATCGCGCGCTCGGGGAGATCGGCATCGATCGCGCGGCGCTTTACCTGACCAACGCGGTGAAGCACTTCAAGTTCGAGTTGCGCGGCAAGCGCCGCCTGCACCGCAACCCGGCCGCCAGCGAGCAACGCGCCTGCGCGCCGTGGTTGCGCGAGGAAATCCGCACCGTCCGGCCCGAAGTGATCGTCTGCCTGGGCGCCACCGCCGCGCGCGCGGTCCTGGGCCCGGGATTCGGCCTGATGGAGGGGCGGGGCCGGTGGCAGGTGCTGGACGACGGCACCCGCGTCCTGGCGACCGTGCATCCGGCGTGGGTGCTGCGGCAGCCGGCCGGAGCGGCACGCGACGCGGCCTATCGCGGCTTTGTCGAGGACCTGGCGCGTATCGCCACGGCCGAGGGGCCCGACGCGTCCATGCCGCCTTGACCTGACGGCGCGCATGCTCGGGCACCGCATCCGGAGCACGCCCCATGACCGACCGAACCCTCGAGGTGCCGTGCCCGCATTGCGGCACGGTGAACCGTGTGCCCGAAGCGCGCCTGGCGGCATCGCCCTCGTGCGGGCGCTGCCACCTGTGGCTGTTCGAGGGGGTGGCGGCGCCGCTGGACGCGGCACTGTTCGAAAAGGTCGCCATGCGCGGCGACCTGCCGGTCCTCGTGGATTTCTGGGCGCCGTGGTGTGCGCCGTGCCAGGCGATGGCGCCCGACTTCCAGCGTGCCGCCTCGACGCTGGAGCCGCACGTGCGCCTGGCCAAGGTCGACACCGAATCCCAGCCGGAGCTGGGTGGCCGCTTCGGCATCCGCAGCATCCCCACGCTGGTGATGCTGAAAGCCGGCCGCGAGGTGGCGCGCCAGTCCGGCGCGCTGTCGCAGTCCCAGATCGTCGCCTGGGCGCGCGCTCAGGCCGGCGGCTGAGCCTCGGGTTCGCCCGCCAGCGCCCGCACGCGGGCGGCGGCCCTGCGGATGCGCTCGCGGTCATAGTCCAACACCAGCGCGTGTTCGGCGCGCGCCAGCGCCATGTCCGACTGGTGGACGGCGGCCGCGACGTAGCGCGCATCGCCGGTACCCGCCAGGCTTTCCAGGGACTTCTGCACGCGGAGGGCGACCTCCACCAGCGCGGCCCCGTCGCGCCCGATCGGCACGAATACATCCTCGAACAGGTCGTCGACCTGGATCGCCGGTACGCACACGTGGGGGTAGGGGGTCTCCTGCGCCTCAGGTGGCGTGGATGCCGCCCAGAGGGACAGCGCCCGCGTGGCCCGTCCGAGGATGTCGATGGCGGTACCGGGGTCGTTGACAGCCGGCGACAGCGCACGTGACGCGATTTCCGTCAGCACCGACAGGCCGAAACGCGGGTCCTGGTCGAACGAGCGCATGTCGCCGACGGAGAACGCATCGCGCACGTCCCCTTCGCCATCGCTGCCGATGCCGCCGTCGATCCAGGCGAGCGGCCACCGCGCATCGACGTACGTGCCCGGTGGCGACGCGACCAGCACGCTGGCGCCCGCGCCTGACGCCCAGTCCTCCAGCGCCCGCATGTCGACATGCTGCACATAGCCGAAGCGCTCGGATGGCACCGGGTGCGCGCCCTTCGGCGGCTCCAGCGGCTCGGGGAACGGACGCCCCCCGAGGAACGGCCGCACGTGCCGGTCACGCAGGGCGCGGGTGGCGGTGTCCTCGACCCGGTCGGCGGTTTCGCCCACGCGGCCGAGGCGGGAGACGTGGTCGATCCAGCGCAGCAGCGTGGCGACGATCACGACGATGACGAACAGCGTGACCACGTACAGCACGACGCGCCCGCGCTGGCCGTACAGGCCCGCGTGCACGCCGATGATGCCGACCAGGCTGAAGAGGAACGAGCCGATGAAGGTGGCCAGCGCGTTCTGCGCACGCCGGTCCTCGGCCAGCAGGCGGGTCGCGCGGGGCGTGACGTTGCTGGTCGCCGACGCCAGCGCCGCGACCAGCGTGCTCAGCGAGAAGATCGTCACCGACAGCATGCTGGCGGCGATGATGTTGAGCAGGCTGCTGACGGCTTCGGCGCCGATCCGGTCGGACAGCTCCCACGGGATGTAGCGCTCGACGATGATCGCCACCAGCGCGGTGGCCACCGCCAGTGCGGAGAAGGCCGTGGCGCGGAACCAAAGACGACGCCGCGCCTGCAGCCAGAGCCACTGCAGGCGCGTCGTGATGCCGTCCTGGCCGCTCATGCGGCACCGGACCAGGTACGGTCAGCCATTGGACGGGGCAGGCCCGGTCGGAACAGGGCCATACGGATAGCGCTCGAAGATGGCCGCGATGGCGCGGTCCGCTTCGTCCGCGCGTTCGGACGGGGTGCGCTGGGTGACGCGGCCGATGGCATCGCCGGTCCACACCAGGTGGTTGCGCTCGGCGTCCACCAGGTCGACGGTCAGCGTGCCCTCGGTGTAGCGGCTGACCTGCGCTTCGTCGTACCAGACCGGCACGGCCACGTAAGCGCGGGCGCGATAGTTGTAGAAGTAGCCGATGTCGGTTCGCGGCACGCTGTAGACGTCGGTGCGCTCACGGATCACGCCCTGGAAGTTGACGCGCAGGTCGGGGTTGGTCTCGTCAAACCGGTAGCCACGCGCATCCATCTCGCGCCGGATCGCGGTCTTGATGCGTTGCGTGAGGTAGCTGGTGTAGCCGGACTGCTCCATCGCCAGCGGCTCGTAGAACGCGTAGCTGCGGTATTGCGTGAAGTCGGCCTGCGGGTCGAAATCGGTGCGCACGCGCGGCCCCATGGCGCAGGCGGCGAGCAGGGCGAACGCGGCCATGCCGAGCAGCAGGCGCACGATGGTGGTGCGGGTCACGGTCAGGCGGGTCATGACGGCTCTCTCCGGCGGGTTGACCCGATGACGCTAGCAACGCGGGGCGCGTGGGGCGCGTGAAACCCGCGTCGTCGCGGCGGGCGGGCCTGACGCGTTCAGCCCGACACGTGCGGCAGGCCTGCGCGACGTCAGGGCAGCGCGTCGGTCCGGCGCAGGCGCGCGACGACATCGGCCGCCACCGCCTCGGGCGTACGGCCGGCGATCGGGAGATGCCCGCTGTTCTCGCCACTGGGGGCCCATTGGCCCGTATCGGTGCCGTCGAACAATCCCAGTGTGGGCGCGCCCGCCGCATCGGCCAGGTGCATCACCCCGCAGTCGGCGCTCAGGTGCAGTGCCAGGGCCTGCTGCACGGCCGCCAGGGTGCGGATGTCGCTGGAGAAGACCGTCGGGTAACGGTCGCCGAGCATCGACCGCCCGAACGCAGGCAACAGTTCGACGATCGCGTAGTCGGCGCAGGCCGGCTCCAGCACGCGCAGGAACCGGGTCCACCAGTCCAGCGGCAGGCACTTGGCGCCCGTGGCGTTGGCGAAGACGCCGATCACCGGCAGCGGGGCGGCATCGGTCGCCACGACATGGGCCTGCGGACTGTGCGCCAGCACCGCGGCCAGCCGTCGCCGCCCGGCCTCGCGCTCGGCCTCCGACAACCGCAGGCGCGGGCCCGGATAGCGGCCGTAGTCGGCGTCCCGGCGCGCCCGGCGCAGCAGGTAGACGGGGAGGGCGCCCACGCCGCGCGGCGAGGCAGGCACCTCGACTTCATGGCGCACGCGGGCGCGTTTGGCAGGCCCGACGAACCCGAGCGAGTGGCGCGGACGCACGAGGTTCACCAGCGCGCGGCCGGTCTGCGAGCGCACGTCCACGTCGATCGCCAGGTCGTAGCGCGCGCGACGCATCGCGCGGATCGCGCGCAGCAGGCGGAGCGGCTCGCGGAACCCGTGGCGCGGCAGCACGTAGACGGTGCCGACGCCGGGGTAGCCGGCAAACACCGCCGCGCCGACCGGGCTGCGCGTGACCACGTCGACTTCGGCGCCCGGGTAAGCGGTCTCCAGCTCGCGCAGCAGGGGCGTCACCAGCAGCGTGTTGCCCAGCGTGTGGCTGACCTTCACCACGAGGATGCGGTGGATGCCGGCCAGCGGCAGGGGGCCGTCGCCGGCTTCGGCGGGGCGCGGGAGCAGGCGGTGCAGCAGGCCACGCGACATCCGGCGGCGCCATTGGTGGACGGTGCGGGACAACGTCAGGGGCGGGGTGTCGGCCATGGAGGAGATGCGCGGGGGCGGAGCCGGCGGATTCTGCCACGGGCCCCCGGGAGGCGCCGTCCGGCGATGCCGTCGCGACGGAAGGGGCTGAATCCACTGTTCAGCACGCGCGGGCGCTGTCACGCGCAGCTGATCCGGCCGATGTGAGGATCGGCGCTCATTCGAAGTCGCCGCCTCCACGGGCGGATCGAGCGCATGACCTCATCAGCTGTCGTTCCAGATGTTTCCTCCTCTCCCGCCTCATCCAGTGCGCCGCCCCTTCACCGCGTCCCCGGCCTGGTGGCCGAATGCCGCGAGTGGGAGCTGACCCTCGGCGACGGCCCGGTCATCGCGGCAGCCGTCCATGACGGCCATGCCATGCGGTCCGCCTTGCAGCCGTATCTCGCCATCGACGAGGCAACGCGCCGACGCGACGAAGACCCGCTCACCGGTGTGTTGACCTCGGTCGGCGATGTGCAACTGCGGGTCCGGGCCTCCCGGTTTGAGGCCGACCTCAACCGGCCGCGCGAACTGGCGATTTCCCCCGATCCAGCCAATACCTGGGGTATCCGGGTCTGGGACGAAAGCCTGCCGGACACGGAGATCGAACGTTCGCTGGCTTACCACGACCGCTTCTACGCGATGGTGCGCCGCGTGATGGACGCGGCGATCGACCGCTTCGGCCAGGTGCTGGTGCTGGACATCCACAGCTATAACCACCGTCGTGACGGTGCCGAGGCCGAGCCCGCGGATGTCGAGGGCAACCCCGAGATCGACCTGGGCGTCACCACGCTGGACCACGGCCGCCACGGCCGGTTGCTCGAGCGCTTCACCGAAGCCCTGCGGTCCGTGCCGCTGCAAGGGCGCACGCCCGACGTGCGCAACAACGTGCGCTACGACGGCGGTGGGCATTTCCCGGAGTGGTTGTATGCGACGTACGGCGACGCCGTGTGCGCGATCTCGCTGGAGTACAAGAAGGTGTTCATGGACGAATGGAGCGGCCAGGCCGACATCGGCGCGCTCTATGACCTGCGCGACGGGCTGCGGGCCGCGGTCGCGGCGGCGCGGACGGAGCTGTCGGCATGACCGCCACGGCGCAGTCTCAGGGTGGAATGCGGCCCTTGCCGCCGATTGCCGCGAAGGTCGACCGTGCGCTCGTGGACCTGGACGCGAAGGTCGACTGGCTGACCGCGCTGTCGCCGATCCACAACGACGCGCTGTGGGATGCCTTCGAGGCCAGTGGCCGCCGGCACGTGCCGCCGCTGGAGTACCACCCGTTGGGCACCGACCTCCATGACGCCCGCGAAGCGCTCCTGGCCTTGCCGGTGGAGGACATCGAGTCGCCCCTGCTGCAGGGCCTGCTGGCCGAGAAGCAGCGCGAACTGGACCGCCAGATCGAGCTGGTCCGCCTGCGCGGCACCGACGGCTTCGTCAACGCGAGCATCGACCTGTTCGGCGGCGTCGAGCCGGGGCTCAAGTCGGTGGCCCGCGAGATACTGGAGACCACCGAATGTGCGCCGCCCCTGGAGCACGATGCCGGCATCGACGAGGTGCTGGCCGCGGTGCATGACGACCTGGCGTGGTACCGCGAGCGTGTGCCCGGCTTCAGCGCCGAGGTGGTGGTCGACCCCGACATGAGTTCGCTGATGATGGTGTCGCATGGTCGTCTCTACATCGACGACGACATCCGCCTGCCGATGGCGCGCGTGCAGCCGCTGGTGCAGCACGAAGTCGGCACGCACCTGGTCACCCGGCACAACGGCGGGCGGCAGGCCCTGACGCAGCTGGAGGTCGGCCTGGCGCACTACGACCCGCTGCAGGAAGGCCTGGGCGTGCTGTCGGAATACCTCGCCGGCTTCCTGCCGGCCGAGCGTCTGCGGGTTCTGGCTGCACGCGTCATCGCCACCGACATGGCCATGCACGGCGAAGGCATTCCCGCCATTTTCGCCGCGCTGCACGACGGCCATGGCCTGCCGACCGAAGACGCATTCGACATTGCCGTGCGCGCGCTGCGCGGGGGTGGCCTGACCAAGGACGCGGTCTACCTGCGCGGCCTGCGTGAGTTGCTGGAGTACCTGCACGAGGGCGGCGCGTTCGAACCGCTGTTTGCCGGCAAGTTCGCGCTGTCGCACCTGGTGGTGCTGGAGCAGCTCGTGGAGGAGGGCTGGGTCACGCCGCCGGAACTCATGCCGCGTTACTGGTCGGCCCCCACCACCGACGACCGCCTGGCCCACTGCCGGAGCATCCCCGTATCCCGTCTCTTCCACAAGGAACCGATTCAATGACGTCGAAGTCGACCACCGCGCGCAACAAGCCCGCTTCGAAGAAAACGCCCGCCAGGAAGACGCCCCGTCGCGCCTCCGGCAAAGGGGCGCGCCAGGCGCGCGACGACGCGTCCGCGCCGATGCGGCTGGGCTTCGTGGTCAACGACGTCGCCACGGAGAAGAACAACTACACCACCATCCGCCTCGCGCGTACGGCGGCCAACCGCGGCCACGAGGTGAGCCTGATCGGACTGGGCGACTTCATCTACGACGCCGGCGGTACGATCTGCGCGCACGCGCACCGGCCCGCCAAGTCCCGGTACAAGGACGACGATGCGTTCCTGGCGGACATCCAGGGGGACAACGCCACCGTCGAGCGCATTTCCGTCGAGGACCTGGACGTGCTGATGCTGCGTTCGGACCCGGCCGAAGAAATCAACGACCGCCCGTGGGCCCCCAACAGCGGACTGCTGTTTGCGCAGCTGGCAGCCGCCAAGCAGGTCATCGTGCTCAACGACCCGATGCACCTGACGGATGCATCGAACAAGACCTATTTCCAGCATTTCCCCGAGGAGGTGCGTCCGATCACGTGCATCAGCATGCACGCCGACGAGATCAAGGCTTTCATCAAGGAGCAGGGCGGCAGCGCGGTGATCAAGCCGCTGCAGGGCTCGGGCGGGCAGAGCGTGTTCGTGGTGACGCCCGACAGCGGCGCCAACCTCAACCAGATGATCGAAGCGGTCACCCGCGACGGCTACGCGATCGCGCAGGAGTACCTGCCGGAAGCCGCCAAGGGCGACCTGCGGCTGCTCACGCTCAACGGCCGACCGCTGCAGGTCGACGGCCATTACGCCTGCTTCCGCCGTTACAACGACTCCGGCGATGCGCGCAGCAACATCACCGCCGGCGGCAAGATCGAGATGGCGGTGCCGGACGAGGACGCGCTGCGGCTGGCGGAAATCGTGGGCCCGAAGCTGATGCGCGACGGCATGTACCTGGCCGGCCTGGACATCGTTGGCGACAAGATGATGGAGATCAACGTCGATACCCCCGGCGGCATCAACATGGCCGAGGAACTGACCGGCGCGGACTTCAGCGGCTTCATCATCGAGGACCTGGAGCGCAAGGTGCGCATGCGCCGCTACTACCGCGGCCAGCTGAGCACCACCGACCTGGCGATCATGTAGCGCAATGCCGACCCGCGAACTCGCGACGCCCGTCTACCTGGTCCATGTGCCGGACCGGGCGGAGCGGTTCGCGGTGGTGGCGGAGGCCTTTGAGGCGTTCGAAGCCGATGCCGGACTCTGGTTCGTGGCGTCCGACATCGGGCTCTCGCCGCTCTACCACGAGCTCAAGCGGCGATTGCGCCCGGCCGGTCCGTTCGCGGTCGCGCCGCTGCAGGGCGTCCCGAAGTTCAAGCGCATGCAGCCGGGTGCGCTGAAGTGGATCCGCGAGCGCAGCCGGCGCGACTGAGGCGCGACCGGTGCTGCGCGCCGCGCCCCGTGCCCGTCAATCGCCGAGGGCGAGTTCACCCCTCAGCCGTGCCACCGGCTCCAGCGTGAGCACCGTGTGCCGTGAGAAACGCCGCGACTGCGGGCCGTTCCAGCTGCAGGTCTGCGGGGTCGGCTCGCCGGTGAGGAAGCACATCGGCAGCAGCACCGTGCTGGCGACCGGCTGGCCGTTGACACGCTCGGGATCGAACGTCCACGACAGGGCGGCGTCGCGGGCGGCCGTGGCCAGTGCCCGCGAGGGCCGCGCACCGGTGTCGTACACCGTGGCATCGGTGACCCGGCCGCGCGCGTCGACGTCCAGACGCATCACCACGACGCCCGACTCGCCGCGCAGGCCGGCGGCGCGCGGATAGTCGGGGAACGCCATCGTGCGAGGCGCCGGTCCGGTGGTGGCGGACTCGACGTGCACACCGTCGCCGTCCGTGCGCGTGCTGATGCGCAGCCAGGTGTCGACCTCGGCGCCGCCGTTGTCGTCGACCGGCTGGAACAGCCAGCCGCGCACCTGCGCGTCCAGAACGTTCGCTGCGTCGGGTGGAACATCGCCAACCGGGGCGAGGGCGGTCACCCGCCCGTCGTGGTCGAGCGACACCGCGTAGGTATAGACCTGACGCTCGCCCGTGGTGTCGGAGGCGTTGGCCTGGATCGAAGTGGGCCCCAGCAGGGCGGCAACGCAGGCAATGGCAATCCGGTTCATGACCCCTCCCATGGCCGCCGCGCGGCCCTAGCACATGAATGTGGCAGGGCCATGACACACGCTCAGGCCCAGCCGTGGGTTACAGGCGTATGACATGCGCATGATGGCCGACGAACGGTCGCAGTCGGCGGGCCGGGCCTGCAGCGCACATTGCAGGTGCTGGCGGGCGCGCCCGGACGACTGGGTATGATCCGCCGATGGCCAAGCTGCTCCTCAACCTGCGCAACGTCCCCGACGACGAGGCCGACGACGTGCGCGCCATGCTCGAGTCCCACTCGATCGACTTCTACGAAACACGCCCCAGCCGCTGGGGCATCTCGCATGGCGGCATCTGGTTGTCCGACGCCGGTGACCATCCGCGTGCCCGCGCCCTGATGGACGAGTACCAGGCATCGCGGCGCGAGCGGGCGCGGGCCGAGCGCGAGCAGCAGCTGCGCGACGGCAGCGCGGAGACCTTTGCCGACACGGTGCGACGCGACCCGACGCGCGTGGTGCTGTCGGTGCTCGCCATCGCGTTCATGCTGGGGCTGTTGGCGCTGCCTGCGTGGCTCCTGCGCACGTGACGACCGCCGTCGCACTGGCGGTGGGTCCCGACGACCCGGTGGTGCTGCCCGGCGGCATGCGCGAGGCGCTGGAGGCGGCCTACGCGACGCCGCCGCGTGCCTACCACCACGCCGGGCACGTCAACCAGCTGATGGTCCATTTCCGAGAGGTGGCATCCGGCCCGGGCTGGCACCGCCCCGCCGACGTCTGGCTGGCGGTGCTGTACCACGACGCGGTGTACGAAGCGGGGCGCGGCGACAACGAGGCCCGGTCGGCCGACCTTGCGCGCGAGCACATCGTCCACTGGTTGACCCGCCGGAACGTGGACGCCGATCACGTCGCGGCGCTGATCGAACTCACCGCCCGCCATGGCCAGATCGAGGGCGCCGAGCTGGGGGAGGGGCCGGACGCCGACGACGCCCGCCACTTCCTGGACTGCGACATGGCCATCCTCGGCGCGCCGCCCGACGCCTTCGCCGCCTACGACCGGGCCATCGCCGCCGAGTACCGCGGCCACGTGCCCGCCTGGCTCTACAAGCTCAATCGAAAGCGGTTTCTGAAGGCCTTGCTGCAACAGCCGCGGCTGTACCTGAGCGACTTCTTCCACCAGCGGCTCGACGCGCAGGCGCGCATCAACCTGCGCCGCGCGGTGACCCACAAGCAGTGAACCGACCCGGCGACCCCGCGCCCATGACCGACCTGTCCTCCGCCGATGCCACGCAGACCGTTGCCGGGCCTGCGCATTCGCCCGCGCGCGTGCTGTTCGCGAGCCTGGTGGGGACGACCATCGAGTTTTTCGACTTCTACATCTACGCCACGGCCGCGGTGCTCGTGTTCCCGGCGCTGTTCTTCCCGGCCGGCGACCCCGCGACCGCCACCTTGCAGTCGCTGGCGACCTTCGCGCTGGCGTTCTTCGCACGGCCGATCGGGTCGGCGGTGTTCGGCCACTTCGGCGACCGCATCGGCCGCAAGGCCACGCTGGTGGCGGCGCTGCTGACCATGGGCATCTCGACCGTCGTCATCGGGCTGCTGCCGACCTACCAGCAGATCGGCCTGGTGGCGCCGGCGCTTCTGGCGCTGTGCCGGTTCGGGCAGGGCCTGGGGCTGGGCG
>CBIHLN010000073.1:0-13368 GCA_966210725.1 uncultured Lysobacter sp.
GCCATGAGCGACACCATCCGCACCCGATCCGCACCACCCCCGGTGGGCCAGTACCCGCACGCCCGTCGCGTCGGAAACCTGCTGTTCCTGTCGGGCATCGGCCCGCGCGATGCGGCGACCAATGCCATCGTCGGCAACGTGCATGACGCGCAGGGGCGACTGATCAGCTATGACGTCGACGCGCAGACGCGCGTGGTATTCGCCAACGTGCGCGCCGTGCTTGAAGCCAGCGGCGCCCGTTGGGAGGACCTGGTCGACGTCACCGTCTACCTCACCGACATGAAGCACGACTTCAAGGCCTACAACGCGGTGTGGGCCGAATACTTCCCCGAAATCGACACCGCGCCGTGCCGCACCACGTTGGGCATCAGCGCGTTGCCCACCGAGATCGCCATCGAACTCAAGTGCGTGGCCGCCATCCGCGGTTGACGCCCAGGCGGCTGCACACCGCCGCGAGGACACCTCCATGACACTGCCCGCCCCCATCAACCTCCAGGCCTGGATCGACGAGCACCGCCACCTGCTCCAACCGCCGGTGGGCAACAAGTGCATCGTCGACGGCGACTACATCGTGATGATCGTCGGCGGCCCCAATGCGCGCACGGACTACCACTGGGAGGAAGGCCCGGAGTTCTTCTACCAGCTGGAGGGCGAGATGGTGCTGCGCATCCAGGAGGACGGCAGGGCGCGCGACATCCGCATCGGCGCCGGGGAGATCTTCTACCTGCCGCCGCGCATTCCGCACAGCCCGCAGCGGATGCCCGGCTCGGTCGGGCTGGTCATCGAGCGCAAGCGCCTGGACCACGAGGACGACGCGCTGATTTGGTTCTGCGTGTCGTGCAACCACAAGCTGTACGAGGAGCAGTTCCACCTGGTCGACATCGAGCAGGATTTCTTCCGCGTGTTCGAGCGCTTCTACCGCGACGATGCGCTGCGCACCTGCAGCCAGTGCGGCACGCTCAACCCGCGTCCCAGCCGCTACGAGATGCAGGCCGACTCCCAGGCCGACATCACCTGAGCGGGCGCCCATTGGACATTCCATGCTGAAGATCGACATCCACGCCCACTACCTGCCGCGCGACTGGCCGGACCTGGCGCGCAAGTACGGCGACGACCGGTTCCCGGTCATCCACCACACCGAGGACGGGCGCCACCGCATCTACAAGGACGGCAAGTTCTTCCGCGAGATCTGGTCCAAGACCTGGGACGCGCAGGAGCGCATCGATGACTACGCGCGCTTCGGCGTGCAGGTGCAGGTCATCAGCACCGTGCCGGTGATGTTCAGTTACTGGGCCAAGCCGCACCACGCGCTGGAGCTGCACCAGGCGCTCAACGACCACATGGCCGAGACCTGCCGCGCCCACCCGCGCCATTACGCGGGCATCGGCACGGTGCCGCTGCAGTCGCCTCGCCTGGCGGTGCAGGAGCTGGAACGCTGCATGGACCAGCTGGGCCTGCAGGGCGTGCAGATCGGCAGCCACGTCAATTGCGCGTCGGGCCAGCACTGGAACCTGGACGCACCGGAGCTGTTCGAATTCTTCCAGGCCGCCAACGACCTGGGCGCGGCGATCCTCGTGCACCCGTGGGACATGATGGGCACCGACACCATGCCCAAGTACTGGCTGCCGTGGCTGGTGAGCATGCCGGCCGAACAGTCGCGTGCAGCCTGCAGCCTCGTCTTCGGCGGCGTCATGGAGCGCCTGCCCAAGCTGAAGGTCTGCATGGCGCATGGCGGCGGCAGCTTCCCCTACACCATCGGGCGCATCGAACACGGGTTCAACATGCGCCCGGACCTGGTCGCCACCGACAACCCGCGCAACCCGCGCGAGTACCTGGACCGGTTCTTCTTCGATTCGTGGGTGGCCGACGATCGCGCCCTGCGCTACCTGCTCGATACCTGCGGGGTCGACCGCGTGATGCTCGGCACCGACTACCCGTTCCCGCTGGGCGAGCAGGAGCCCGGCGCCGGCATCGCGTCCCTGGGCCTGGACGAGAAGGAGCAGGCCAGGCTCTACCACGGCACGGCGCTCGAGTGGCTGGGGCTGCCGAAGTCGCGGTTCGCTTGATGCCAGTACGCGCACTTTTCAGATCCCGTCATTCCCGCGAAGGCGGGAATCCAGTGACGCTGGTGTCGGCTTCCACCAAGGCCGGAAAGTCAATGGATCCCCGCCTTCGCGGGGATGACAGCAAAAAGAACAATGGAAACCCGCTTACGTGACCGACCTCTTCAGCGACACCCACGCCGCCGCGCTTGACGCCAACGACCCCTTGCCGACGCTGCGGGGCGAGTTCCACATCCCCCGCCACGGTGACGCCGAGCAGGCCTACTTCGTGGGCAACTCGCTGGGCCTGCAACCGAAGGGGGCCCGGGCGCACGTCGAGACGGTGCTGGACAAATGGGCGGCCGAGGCGGTCGAGGGCCATTTCACCGGCGACGCGCAATGGATGACCTACCACGAGCTGGTCCGCGAGCCGCTGGCGCGCCTGGTCGGCGCCGAGCCGATCGAGGTGGTCGCGATGAACTCGCTGACCGCCAACCTGCACCTGATGATGGCCAGCTTCTACCGGCCGACCCGCGAGCGCCCGGCGATCCTGATCGAAGCCGGCGCATTTCCGTCCGACCGCCACGCGGTCGCCTCGCAGGTCGGGTTCCACGGCTTCGATCCGGCCACCGACCTGATCGAGCTGGAGCCCGACGGCCCGGGCGGCACCTTCACCATGGAGGCCATCGAGCGCGCGATCGTGCAGCACGGCCCGCGCCTGGCGCTGGTGCTGTGGCCCGGCGTGCAGTACCGCACCGGGCAGGCGTTCGACCTCAAGGAGATCGCCCGATTGGCACACGCGCAGGGCGCGGTCTGCGGGTTCGACCTGGCGCACGGCGCCGGCAACCTCGAACTGGCCCTGCACGACAGCAACGCGGACTTCGCGGTGTGGTGCCACTACAAATACGTCAACAGCGGGCCGGGTGCCGTCGCCGGGTGTTTCGTCCATGCACGCCACGCACGTACCGACCGGCCGCGCTTCGCGGGCTGGTGGGGGCATGACGTCCACAGCCGTTTCCGCATGGGGCCCGAGTTCGTGCCGACGCCGGGTGCCGACGGCTGGCAGCTCAGCAACCCGCCGATCCTCGGGCTGGCGCCGCTGCGCGCCTCGCTGGACCTGTTCGACCGCGTCGGCATGCCGGCGCTGCGCGCCAAGTCGCGGCGCCTGACGGGCTATCTCGAATCCCTGATCCGCGAACGTCTCGCCACCCGGCTGGAGATCCTGACCCCGGCCGATCCCGCACAGCGCGGCTGCCAGCTGTCGCTGCGCGTGGCGGGCGGCCGCGAGAACGGCCGCGCCCTGTTCGCCCACCTGGCCGACAACGGCGTGCTGGGCGACTGGCGCGAACCCGACGTCATCCGCATCTCCCCTGCCCCGCTCTACAACACCCATGCCGATGTCCTGCGCTTCGCCCGCACGGTGGAGGGCTGGCAGCATGGCTGAGCGCCACGTCACCATCGTCGGCGCCGGCCTGGCCGGCGCGCTGCTGGCCACGCTGCTGGCGCGGCGCGGCTGGTCGGTCGACGTCTACGAGAAGCGCGGCGACCCGCGTCTGAAGGGTTACGAGGGCGGCCGCTCGATCAACCTGGCGCTGGCCGAGCGTGGCCGACACGCGCTGCAGCTGGCCGGTGCCGATGAAGCGGTGATGACCCACGCGGTGATGATGCGCGGGCGCATGGTGCACTTCGCCGACGGCCGCACCGACCTGCAGCGCTACGGCCGCGACGACAGTGAAGTCATCTGGTCGGTCCACCGCGGCGAGCTCAACATCGCCCTGCTCGACATCGCCGAGCAGGCCGGCGCAAGCATCCATTTCCACCGGGGGCTGGAGCGGGTCGATTTCAACGCATCCACCGCCGTGTTCGCCGATCCACGCGATGGCGGTGAACACACCGTCGCGTTCAACGCCATCGTGGGCGCGGACGGCGCGGGCTCGGCGCTGCGCAGGCAGATGGCCGCGTGCACCGAACTCGGCGAGCGCACCGATTTCCTCGGCCACTCGTACAAGGAGCTCGAGATCCCGCCCGCGGCCGACGGGGACTTCCGCATCGAGCCCAATGCGCTGCATATCTGGCCGCGCGGACGCTACATGTGCATCGCCCTGCCCAACGACGAGCGCACCTTCACCGTCACCCTGTTCCTGCCCAACCAGTCCGAGCGCCCGGGCGACCCGAGCTTCGAGACCGTGCGCGATGGCGCCGAGGCGCGTGCCCTGTTCGAGCGCGACTTCGCCGATGCGCTGCCGCTGATCCCGCGGCTGGAGGAGGACTTCGAGCGCAACCCGGCCGGGCTGCTCGCCACGCTGTACCTGGACCGGTGGCACTTGGACGGCCGCGCGGTGCTGGTGGGCGATGCGGCGCACGCGATGGTGCCCTTCCACGGCCAGGGCATGAACTGCGCCTTCGAGGACTGTGTCGCGCTGGCCGACCACCTGGAGCATGCCGGCGACTGCGCCACCGCATTCGCCGCCTTCCAGGCCGAACGCCTGCCCAACGCCCGTGCCATCCAGGCGATGGCGCTGGAGAACTACCTGGAAATGCGCGACCGCGTCGATGACGACGACTACCTGCTCCAGCGCGCCCTGGAGCGCACGCTGGCGGAGCGGCATCCGGACCGCTTCGTGCCGCGCTATTCCATGGTCACGTTCCGCCGCATGCCCTACGCCGTCGCATTGGAGCGCGGGCAGGTGCAGCGCGAGCTGCTCGTCGAGCTGACGCGGGGGCATTCCAGCCTCGACACCCTCGATTGGGACGCCGTGGATGCCACCGTCCGCGACTGCCTGTCCCCACTTCCCACTGACGCGTCCCGGTAGGGCCCCGTGAGTTGCAACCCGATGGGCAGCGGGCGGCGTTCGCGGTCGCGACTCACGCCGCTCCCGCAGACGAAGACCGGATAGGCGCTACGACATGCCCGCCAGCTTCCTGTTCTACGACCTGGAAACCTTCGGCGCCGATCCGCGCACCACGCGCATCGCGCAGTTCGCCGCCATCCGCACCGACGCCGACCTCAACCCGGTCGACGAGCCGATCAGCTTCTTCGTGAAACCGGCCGACGACCTGCTGCCGTCGCCCGGCGCCACCCTGGTGACGGGGATCACGCCGCAGCAGGCCATGGCCGATGGCGTCAGCGAGGCCGAGGCCTTCGCGCGGATCGTCGAGGAGATGGCGCGGCCGGAGACCTGCACGCTGGGCTACAACTCGATCCGCTTCGATGACGAGTTCATCCGCCACGGCCTGTTCCGCAACTTCCACGACCCGTACGAGCGCGAGTGGCGCGGCGGCAATTCGCGCTGGGACCTGCTGGACGTCATGCGGCTGGCGCATGCGCTGCGGCCGGATGGGCTGGTCTGGCCCAAGCGCGAGGACGGGGCGACCTCGTTCAAGCTTGAGCATCTGGCGATCGCCAACGGCGTGCGCGAAGGCGATGCCCATGAAGCGCTGTCGGACGTGCGTGCGCTTATCGGACTGGCGCGCCGTCTGCGCGAGTCGCAACCGCGGCTCTGGGACTACGCACTGAAGCTGCGCGACAAGCGCTTCGCCGCGCGCATGCTGGATCCGACGGCCATGCAGCCGGTGCTGCACGTCTCCCAACGCTTCCCCGCCAGCCGGCTGTGCGCCGCGCCGATGCTTCCGTTGGCACGCCATCCCTACATCGACAGCCGCGTGATCGCCTTCGACCTCGGGCAGTCGCCCGACCGGCTGCTGGCGCTCTCGCCCGGCGAGATCGCCGACCGCCTGTACACGCCGGCCGCCGACCTGCCCGAGGGCGAGGAGCGCATCGCGCTCAAGGAGATCCACCTCAACCGCTGCCCGGCGCTGGTGGACTGGTCGCACCTGCGCGAGGCCGACTTTGCGCGCCTGGGCATCGACACGGCCCGCGTGGACGACCACGCACGGCAACTGCGCGACGCTGGGCCGGCGCTGGCCGAGAAGGTCCGCCAGGTCTTCGGCGCCACCCGCGAGCGCAGTCCTTCAGACGCGGATGCCGCGCTGTACGACGGCTTTCTCGCCGAAGGCGACAAGCGCCTGCTGGCCGAGGTCCGCAGCACACCGCCCGAGGCCCTCGGGACCCGCGCGTTCGGCTTCCGCGATGCGCGCCTGCCCGAGCTCCTGCTGCGCTACCGCGCCCGCAACTGGCCCGGCAGCCTGTCGCCCAGCGAGCAGGCGCGCTGGGACGAGTACCGCCGCCGGCGGTTGCGCAGCGATGCCGGCCTGTCGGAGTACACCTTCGAGCGGTTCGATGCGGAACTGGCGGCGCTGCGCGCGCATTGCGCGGCCGCGGGCGACAGCCGCGGGCTGGGGCTGCTCGACCACCTCGAGGCCTGGCGCCGCGATCTCGACGCCGGGCTGACCTGACGCGGGCGACACTGCCCGCCGGTTTCCGCACCCCGACCCGCCATGGCCGCGTACTTCAGCGACGACAGTTTCCGTTTCCTGCGCCGGCTGGCGCGCAACAACAACCGCCCCTGGTTCCACGCGCACAAGGCCGAGTACGAGACCCACGTGCGCGAGCCGTTCCAGCGACTGCTCGGTGACCTGCAGCCGGTGCTGGCGGAGATCAGCCCGCATTACCGGGCCGAACCGAAAACCGTGGGCGGGTCCCTGTTCCGCATCCAGCGCGACACCCGCTTCGCCAACGACAAGACGCCCTACAAGTCCTGGCAGGGTGCGCGGCTGTTCCACGAGCGCAGCCGCCAGGTCACCGCGCCGTCGTTCTACCTGCACCTGCAGGAAGGCCGGTGCTTCATCGGCGGCGGCCTGTGGCATCCCGACACGCCTACCCTGCGCCGCATCCGGCAATTCATCCTCGACAACCCCGACAGCTGGATCGCCGCCAGTCGGGGCAAGGGCTTCCGCCAGCGGTTCGACCTGGAGGAGAGCGACATGCTGGTGCGGATGCCGCGTGGATACCCGGCCGATTCGGCGTTCGCCGACGACCTGCGCCGCAAGAACCACGTGGCGGTCGCGGGCATCGAGGACGCGGTGATGACGGGCCCCGCGTTGCTCAAGACCCTGGAGCGCGATCTCGCGTCCCTCGCCCCGTTCGTCGACTACCTCTGCGCTGCGCTCGACCTGGAGTTCTGAGCGACGCCCGTCCCAGTTCCCACGCCTGAACAGGCGATCTCCCGCACTGCGGCATGACACGGCCCCGGCGCCCCCCGATAGTCCGTCCCGATACGCCGGCGCATGGATGACTGCCGGTAACCGCGCAACGGATGGCAGGAGGCCGACGGACTGCGCCTTTGGGGATCAGGGAGGGGAACATGCGCAAGTATCTTTGGGCGGCCGCGCTGGCCGTCTTGCCGGCCGTGGCCGTCCAGGCCAACACCGGCGTCGCGTTCGTGCACGGCACCGGGCAGCAGAGCAACGCCTACCAGGACTACTGGACGCCATCGATGGTCGACTCGGTCCGCCAGGGCCTGTCGAACCCGGCCAACTACACCGTCATCAACTGCGACTTCACCCGCTACATGTGGGATGACGGTGCCGCCGGCTGCCTGGCCGGCCAGTTGACGACCTTCATCCAGGCCCGCGGCATCACGCGCCTGATCGTGATCACGCATTCCAACGGCGGCAACGTCATGCGCTGGATCCTCTCCAACCCCACCTGGGACGCCCGCTATCCGGCGATCATCGATCGCGTCGTGCGTGTCAACGCGCTGGCACCGTCCTCGGCCGGCACGCCGTTGGCCGACGCGGTGATGAACGGCAACGTGTTCGAGCAATCCCTGGGCTGGTTGCTGGGCTATGCGTCGGATGCCGTGCGCCAGCAGCAGGAGAGCTGGATGGCGTACTACAACGCCAACAACCTCTACGGTACGGCCGGGCGCCCCGCGCTGCCACGTCCGTTCCGCAGCGTGGTCGGCACCGATGTCGATTCGGCGGTGTGGGACCCCGACAGCTACTGCGGCGGGTACGCCGAGAACGTCGGCCTGGAGACCACCCAGTGGTGGCTGGACTCGTGTTCCGACGGCTTCCTGGAGTGCGCCAGCCAATCGGCCGCCGGGACCGTCTGGTTCACCGACAAGTCGCGCATGGCCGGGCGCGAGCCGCTCAGCCACAACCAGAGCCGGCGCCCGTGCTTCGGGCTCAACACCATCCTGCGCAACGACCTGGGCCAGTGAGGAGATCGACCATGAAACCCATCACGACCGTGTCCGCCCTCGCCCTGCTCGCCTGCGTGTGCACCGTGCACGCGCAGTCCGGCACCACCCCCCTGCTGCCCAGCGGCGGACGCGACATCACGCCGCTGCGTACGATCGCCGCGCCGCCCCCGTCGCGGGACGTCGAACGCGCGCCGGTGCAGTACAGCTGGCGGGTCGACCCCGGTGCCGACCTCGTTGCACCACCGCCCCACGTCACGGAAAGCCGGGAGTACTGGCGAACCGTGGACGCCGCGGAACTGCAACGGGGCGTCGCTCTTCAGGCCACCGCGCCGGGTGCCCTGGTGCGGCTGAGCCCGACGTCGGGTGCCGCGCCCGTGGATGCCGATGCGGTGCGCGTCACCCGAGCCGGCCGCGCGGTGCCGCTGGCACGGCGCAGCCCGTCCCTGCCCCTCCAGGCCGCCGGCCTGGCCGTGCCTGACGGCACGGCGACGGTACAACTGGACCGCGGCGCCGGCGCCGGCGCGTTCGCGGTCCAGGCGGCCGACGCGCGCGGCCGCTACGTGGTGCACGTGTACGAGCCCGAAAGCGACGTGCGCCTGTTCGCCGCGCTGGGCCGCGACCGGGTGCCCGCGGGCGGACATGCCGATATCGCGGTCAACCTGCAGGACGGGCCGACCCGGCTGCGCGGTCTGAAGGCCGGCGGGCTGCTGGTGGCGCCGGACGGGCGCACCTGGCCGCTTGACCTGGCGGCCGGCCGCGACGGCATCCTGCGCGGCCGCGCCCAGGTACCGGTCGACATCGGCACGTCGCCGGGGCTCTGGGAGGTGCAGGTGTTTGCCGGCGACGGCACGGTACAGCGCGATGCCCGCACCGCGTTCGCGGTGGCGGCGCCCACGGCCCGGCTGGCCGGCGGCTACCGGTTCGATGCGCGGCGCCTGAGCTTCACCTTGCCGGTCGATGCCGCCACGGCGGGCCGTTACGAGGCCCGCGGCACGCTGTACGCCACCGCACCCGACGGCGTCGCCCGTCCGGTGTCGGTGGCGCACTCGGCCCGCTGGATGGCGCCTGGACGCGGCGACCTGGTGCTGGCATTCGACCGGACCCACCTGCCGGCAGGTTACGGGGCTCCGTTCGAACTGCGCCAGCTGGAACTCAACGACCAGTCGCGCATGGCGCCGGTCGAACGGCGCGAGCGGGCGGCGCGCGTGGTGCGGTAACGCGGGGCCACGGGCCGGCCACGTGCCGGCCCGTGGCTTGACCACCTCATGGCCCCAGCCGGTAAGCTGCCGCCGGTCGGGTCGCCGGAGTGTGGGATGAAGAAGGGTGTGGTGGTGCTGGTGCTGCTGGTGGTCGCGCTCCTGGCGTACGTCGCGGCGGGCCCGTTCCTGACCGTCAATGCAATGCGCCAGGCGGTCGAGTCGCAGAACAGTGCCGCCCTGTCCGAACACGTCGACTTCCCCGCACTGCGGCGCAACCTCAAGGTGCAGGTGGACGACTACCTGGTACGCCGGGCCGGGCCCGAAGTGCAGGCCCACCCGTTCGGCGCCATCGCGGTGCAGATCGCCAGCGGCGTGGCCGGCAGCGCGGTCGACGCCCTGACGACGCCGGCCGGTGTCGGCGCGATGATGGAGGGCCGCGGCGTACTCCACCGCATCACCGGGGGCGGTATCGACCGGCGTGACAGCACGGCCCACCAGCCGCCCCGCAACCCCCTGCAGGACGCGCGCTACGGCTTCGAATCCCCGTCGCGCTTCACCGCGACGGTCCATGACGACGCGGGCGACCCGACAGTGTTCGTCCTGACGCGCGATGGGCTGACCTGGAAGCTCACCGACATCCGCCTGCCGTTGGACGGGGCCTGGGTCGAGCGCTGATCGTACGTTCGCCGATACGCACGCGTCTTTGGATTGCCACCTGTACGAGTGGCTTCTGCCGCGATCAGGTCCGGACCCGGTTGATGGTTCTGGTTCGCGGCTGAAGCCGCTCCTGCAGCCGCCCGCAACTTGAAAGCGTCGGGCGAGTGACGTGGCGTCAGCGCCGGTTGGCGACCCCGTGGGGCACGTGCCCCGCTGCTACCAGCCCCTGGGCGGAGGCGATGTTGTGCTCGGAGTCGTCGAAGAAGATATCCGCTCCGAACGCCTCCAGGAACGGCCCTTTTGAGCGCCCGCCCAGGAACAGCGCCTCGTCCAGCCGGATGCCCCACTCGCGCAGCGTGCGGATCACGCGCTCATGGGCCGGTACGGAACGCGCCGTCACCAGCGCGGTACGGATCGGCGCGTCCAGTCCCGGAGGAAAGGCCGCCTGCAGGCGATGAAGTGCATCCAAAAAACCGCGGAAGGGCCCGCCCGACAGCGGCTCCCCCGCCCGGCTGCGTTCGTGTTCGGCAAAGGCCGCCAGGCCGCCCTCGCGCGACACCCGCTCGCCTTCGTCGTCAAAAATCACCGCGTCGCCGTCGAAGGCGATGCGCAACTGGTCGAACCGGTGCTGCGGCGCACGTGCCGGCAGCAGGGTGGCCGCGGCAACGCCGGCCTCCAGCGCCTTGGCGACATCCTCGGCATGCGTCGACAGGAACAGGTCGGCGTTGAAGGGGCGGATGTAGGGGAAAGGCGGTGCGCCGTTGCTGAACGCCGCGCGCTTGATCGCCAGCCCGTGGTGCGCGATCGAATTGAAGATGCGCAGCCCGGTGTCGGCCGAATTACGGGAGATCAGGATCACCTCGACCCGCGGTGCTTCGGGTGGCGAACCTTCATTGAGCGCCAGCAGCTTGCGCACCAGGGGGAAGGCGATGCCCGGCGTCAGCAGGTCGTCCTCGCGTTCGCGCTGGAACGCGGCATAAGCCTCGATGCCTTCGGTCTCGAACAGCGCGTGGCTGTCCTCCAGATCGAACAGGGTGCGCGAGGAGATCGCGACGATCAGCGGATCGGCATTGGCGTCTGGCATGGGGCCATTCTGCACCCGTCGGGTCGCAGGGCGTGCGACGGATGCGCCCTCACCCGCTGGTGAACTGCTCCGCCAGCATCCGCTCCTCGAGGTTGTGCTCGGGGTCGAACAGCAGGGTGACGGTGCGGTCGCGGGACTCGCGGATCATCACTTCGACCACGTCGCGGACCTCATGCGAGTCGGCGGTGGCGCTGACCGGGCGCTTGTACGGGTCCAGGACCCGGAAGCGCACTTCGGTGTCGGCCTTGATCACCGCGCCGCGCCACCGGCGTGGACGGAACGCGGCGATGGGTGTCAGCGCCACCACGTTGGTGCCCAGCGGCAGGATCGGGCCGTGTGCGGAGAAGTTGTAGGCGGTGCTGCCAGCCGGCGTGGCCACCATCACACCGTCGCAGATGAGCTCGTCCAGGCGGATCTGGCCATTGAGCTCGATCGAGAGGTGCGCGGCCTGTCGCGTCTGGCGCAACAGCGAGACCTCGTTGTAGGCGAGCGAGCCGACCGACGCGCCGGACTCGGTCTGCGCCACCATCTCCAGCGGGCGCAGCACGGCTGGCTCGGCGGCGTGGAGCCGCTCGATGAGCCCATCAAGACGCTGCTGGTTCATCAGGAAGCCGACCGTGCCCAGCTTCATGCCGTACACCGGCCGGCCCAGGCTGCCGTGGCGGTGGAGCGTCTGCAGCATGAAGCCGTCGCCGCCCAGCGCCACCAGGATGTCGGCCTCTTCCGGCGCATGGTCGCCATGCAGCTTGACCAGCTCGGCGCAGGCACGCTGCGCCTCTTCAGCACGGCTGGCGAGGAAGGCGATGCGCGGGGTCGAGTCCATGGACGGCTCCGTGGGCGAAGGCGGCAGGATAACCCGCTGGGCCTCGAACCCCTCAGCGCGAAGACGGCAGAAGCCGCTTCAGCCGCGAACCGGAGCCGGTGGCCCGGTGTGCCATGCGTTCGTCGCGACGCCGCATCCGCAGGACAGCCTGAATCACCGGACCATCAAGGACCCGGGCGCGGTTTGCACCGCTTCGAAACGGACAACCGCCGGCGGCCCTGGGCCGCCGGCATTGCCGTTTACTCCCCCGCTGCCGCGATCTGCGCCAACCGCCGCACCGCCACCGACACCGTGGGGTAGTCCAGTGCCTTCTGGTTGAGCAGGTCAGCCAGCATCGACTGGGTGAAGCGCAGCGACGGGTTGTCGCGCTGCAGCCAGGCCGCCACCTTGTCCTCCGGCGACAGCTTGCCGCCGGCGGCCAGGATCTGGCTGACCAGCGCCCGCTGCTGGTTGCCCAGCTCATCGCGCAACGCGCCGCGGGCCAGGGCCTGCCAGCGACCATCGACGGTGAGTGCTTCGACCTGCTCGTACAGCCACGGCAGGTGGAGCGCCGCGCCCAAGGCGAAGTAGGCGCGGGCCACATCGGCTGGCGGCAGCTTGCGGGAGCGGGCAATCTCGACGATGTCGCAACCGAACTCCAGCAGCGGCAGTGCGGCCAGCTCGTTGGCCAGCGACGTCGGGAAGCCCTTGTCCTTCCATTCCTTCAGGCGCGCATCGAACGACTCGCGCCGCACCTGGGACAACACGGCCGGCAGTGCCGCCCGCACCGCCTTGAAGCCATCGCCATAGCGCGCCATGGCCGTGGCGATTTCGGGCATCGCGCCGGGGCGCGACAGCAGCCAGCGCGACATCGTGCGCATCAGTTGCCAGATCGTCTGCAACGCATCGATCTGCGCGGCCTCGGCCACCTTGCCGTCGAGCGCATCGATCTGCGCCCACAGGTCGCGTGCGTCCAACGCCTCGCGGGCGATCGTGTAGGCCTCCGCGATCTCGGCCGGGTTGCGGCCGGTGTCCTCCTGCATGCGCATGGCGAACGTCGCACCCATGCGGTTGACCATGGAATTGGTCACCGCCGTGGCGATGATCTCGCGCTTCAGGCGGTGGTCGCCCATCGCCTTGGCGTACTTCTCCTGCAGCGGCTGCGGGAAGTAGCGCACCAGCTCCTTGGACAAGTACGGGTCTTCCGGCACGTCGGACTGCACCAGCTGGTCGAACAGCACCAGCTTGGCGTACGACAGCAGCACCGCCAGCTCGGGCCGCGTCAGGCCCTGGCCGCGCGCCTTGCGCTCGGCCAGCTCGGCATCCGACGGCAGGAATTCGATCTGGCGATCGAGCAGCCCCTGCGACTCCAGCGTGCGGATGAAGTGCTGCTTGGACCCCAGGCGCGGGACGCTCATCCGCTCCATCAGGCTGATGGCCTGGTTCTGGCGGTAGTTGTCGACCAGCACCAGCTGCT
>CBIHLN010000074.1:0-13251 GCA_966210725.1 uncultured Lysobacter sp.
TGGCCGGTGACCCAGCCGACGTCGGCGGTGCACCAGTAGACGTCGTCCTCGCGCACGTCGAACACGCACTCGTGGGTGTAGCTGGCGTAGACGAGGTAGCCGCCGGTGGTGTGCAGCACGCCTTTGGGCTTCCCGGTGCTGCCGGAGGTGTAGAGGATGAACAGCGGATCCTCGGCGTTCATGCGTTCGGGTTCGCACGCGTCCGGCTGGCTGTCGACGACGGCGTCGAACCAGCGGTCACGCGGCATCTGCATGTCCACCGCGGCCCCGGTGTGGCGCACCACCAGCACCGTCTCCACCGAGTTGGTGCCGGGCAGTTTCAATGCGGCATCGACATTGGCCTTGAGCGCGATGCGCTTGCCGCCGCGCAGGCCCTCGTCGGCGGTGATGATCAGCTTGCTGCCGCAGTCGGCGACGCGGTCGGCGATCGACTGCGGCGCGAAGCCGCCGAACACCACCGAGTGGACCGCGCCGATGCGCGCGCAGGCCAGCATCGCGACCACCGCGTCCGGGATCATCGGCAGGTAGATCGTCACCCGGTCGCCCTTGCGCACGCCCAGCGCACGCAGCGCATTGCTCAGCCGGCACACGCGGACGTGCAGCTCGCGGTAGCTGATGGACTCGGCCGGCAGGGTCGGGTCGTCGTGCTCGAACAGAAGCGCGGTCTTGTCGCCGCGCGTGGCCAGGTGCCGGTCCAGGCAGTTGACGCTCGCATTGAGCTCGCCGTCGGCGTACCAGCGGATGTGGAAGTCCTCCAGGTCGAAGCTGGTGTCCTTGATGACAGTCGGCGGCGTCATCCAGTCCAGGCGCTGGCCGATGCGTGCCCAGAATTGCTCCGGGTCGCGCACCGATGCCTTGTAATCGCGCCGGTAGTCCTCGCGCGTGATGCGCGCGCTGTCGGCGAAGGCCGGGTCGACGGGATGGACGGCGGGCTGGGTCATGGCGCACTCCGTGAAGCGGTGGGGCTGGCGAGGCCGCCAGTGTGCCGCAACCGCCGTCGCCGCCGGGGACGGCGGCATTAGACCTTCGTCGTAGTGCCGCCGCGTCTACGACCAAAGGCGAATGGTGATGCAGCGCGATGCGCGCGCAGGCTGCCCCGGGCCGCGCACTGGGCGTGGCGTTCTGCCGGCCTTGGCCGGGACACGGATCGGAGGGGGTTCATGTCCATATCCACGTTGATCACGCGGCGTCGCACGCTGGCGGCGGCGGTACTGCTGGCGCTGGTGCCCGGGGGCGCACTGGCGCAGACCGCGAAGGAGGCCGAACTCGAGGCGCGCATCGTGCAGCTCGAGGCCATGGTCCAGCAGCTGATGCAGGAGCGTTCGCCACCCGCGGCGGCTACTGCCCAAGCCGCGCAACCGGCGCCGGCCTCGCCGACGGCGGGCGCGCCCACGCCGTCGATCCAGTCCACGCCCCTGTTGCCGGCTGCCAACCCCGGCACGACGTTCGGCTTCGGCGGGTTCATCAAGCTCGACGCGATGGCGACCGACACCAGCGACGGGCGCATCGCCGACGGCAGTGCGGGGCGGTTGTTCTACCTGCCGGGCGCGATACCGGTGGGCGATGCCGGCGCCGATGGAGGCGATGCCTACACCGACATCCATGCGCAGTTCTCGCGCTTCTGGTTCAGCGCCGACCATGTCACCGCCGATGGCGACAAGGTCAAGGCGTACATCGAGGCCGACATGTTCGGCGGCGGCAACAACGCACTGGTCGGCAACGAAACGGCCACCAACACCTATGCGCTGTCGCTGCGGCAGGCGTACGTCAGCTGGGCCAACCCCGACGGCGCGCAATGGCTGGCCGGCCAGACATGGTCCAACTTCCAGGACGTCGCCGCGCTGCCGGATGCGGTGGACTTCGTCGGCCCCACCGACGGCACGGTCTTCGTGCGCCAGGCTCAGGTGCGCTACAGCACGGGGCCGTGGTCGTTCTCGGTGGAGAACCCACAGACCACGGTGACGCCGTACCTCAATGCCGCGGCCCGCTTCAATTCCGGCGACAACATCGCGCCCGACGCCACCGCGCGCTGGATCACGCGCGGCGACTGGGGGCATTTCACCGTGGCGGGGTTGCTGCGCCAGTTCAAGGCCGGCGACGAGACCGCCGGCGGCGGCGCGCTCAGCGTGTCGGGCAAGTTCAACCTGGGCGCCAGCAACGACATCCGCTACGCGGTCAACGGCGGCAGCGGCATCGGACGCTACCTCGCCTTCGGGCTGGGCACCGACGTGGTGCAGCAGGCCGACGGCGACATCGAGGCGCTGGACGGCTACGGCGGGTTCGTGGCGTGGCGGCACGTGTTCTCGCCGAAGCTGCGCAGCAACCTGATGTATTCCGCCGCGCACTTCGACAACGACGTGGCGCTGACGGGCTTCGGCGTGACGGAGCGTGCGCAGTCGCTGCACGCCAACCTCATCTATTCGCCGATGCCCAAGCTCGACGTCGGCGCCGAGCTGATCTTCGGCCAGCGCATGCTCGAGGACGACCGCGAGGGCGACCTCAACCGCCTGCACACGACCGTCAAGTACAGCTTCTAGCGCCGCGCACCGCGAACCCGACACGTCACGACAGCCAAGGGGAACACCATGTCCACCACCAGCGCCACCGCCGGCGCACCGCCGGCCGGCACCCTCACCCAGGGCCACAGGAAGGTCATTCTCGCCTCCAGCCTGGGCACCGTGTTCGAGTGGTACGACTTCTACCTCTACGGTTCGCTGGCGGCGATCATCGCCATGCAGTTCTTCAGCGGCGTCAACGAGACCACCGGCTTCATCTTCGCGCTGCTGGCATTCGCCGCGGGCTTTGCGGTGCGCCCGTTCGGCGCGATCGTGTTCGGCCGCATCGGCGACATGATCGGGCGCAAGTACACGTTCCTGGTCACCATCGTGATCATGGGCGTGTCGACGTTCCTGGTCGGCGTTCTCCCCAGCTACGCCAGCATCGGCATCGCCGCGCCGGTCATCCTGATCGTGCTGCGGATGCTGCAGGGCCTGGCCCTGGGCGGCGAGTACGGCGGCGCCGCCACCTACGTCGCCGAGCATGCGCCCCACGGCAAGCGCGGGCTGTACACCAGTTTCATCCAGACCACCGCGACGGTGGGCCTGCTGCTGTCGCTGATCGTGATCCTGTCGGTGCGCACCATCGTGGGGACCGAGGCGTTCAACGAGTGGGGCTGGCGGATCCCGTTCCTGCTGTCGATCGTGCTGCTGGGCATCTCGGTGTGGATCCGCATGCAGCTCAACGAGTCGCCGTTGTTCCAGCAGATGAAGGCCGAGGGCAGGACGTCCAAGGCGCCGATCACCGAAAGCTTCTTCAGCCGCAACGGCAAGACCGTGCTGCTGGCGCTGCTGGGCGCCACCGCCGGCCAGGCCGTGGTGTGGTACGCGGGGCAGTTCTACGCGATGTACTTCCTGACCCAGTCGCTGAAGGTCGATGCCACCACCACGTGGCTGCTGATCGGCACCGCGCTGCTGATCGGCACGCCGTTCTTCGTGTTCTTCGGCTGGCTGTCGGACAGGATCGGCCGCAAGAAGATCGTCATGGCCGGCTGCCTGATCGCCGCGCTGACCTATTTCCCGCTGTTCAAGGCATTGACCCACTACGCCAACCCGGGCATCGCCGAGGCCAGCATCAATGCGCCGGCAGTGGTGACGGCCGACCCGGACACCTGCAGCTTCCAGTTCGATCCGGTCGGCAAGAAGAAATTCACCAGCTCCTGCGATATCGCCACCGCGGCCCTGGCCAAGGCCGGCGTCCCGTACACCGTGGCGTCCGCGCCGGTCGGCAGCGTCGCGCAGGTGTCGATCGGCGACGTGTCGTTTGCCAGTTACGAGGCGGAGGGGCTGGATGCGACGGCCGCCGGCGAGGAATCCGCCCGCTTCGGTGGTGCGCTCACGTCGGCACTCGGCGCCGGCGGCTATCCCGGGGCGGCTGACCCGGCCCGCATCAACAAGCCGATGGTGGTGGCGATCCTGACGTTGCTGGTGATCTACGTGACCATGGTCTACGGGCCGATCGCGGCGTGGCTGGTGGAGCTGTTCCCCACGCGCATCCGCTACACCTCGATGTCGCTGCCGTACCACATCGGCAATGGCTGGTTCGGCGGGTTCCTGCCCACCATCTCGTTCGCCCTGGTCGCGGCCACCGGCAACATGTACTACGGCCTGTGGTACCCGATCGTCATCGCGCTGATGACCTTCGTCATCGGCACGCTGTTCCTGCGCGAGACCAAGGACGTCGACATCACGCAGTGATGCGCTGCAACGCAGCTCAGCGGACGCCGGCCTGCGGGCCGGCGTCGTCGTGTGCGCCTCCTGAACAGTTCATCGGGGCGTCGCGCTTGCCGTCGTCATCGTCGCGCGTGCAGGATGGGGACGGGGGGACCGATGGCCTATCGAATCAGGGTGGACACACTGCGCGGCGTCATTGACGTGCGTTACAGCGACTGCGTCTCGGTGGAGCAGCGCGAAGCCGCCCGCCGCGAAACCTGCGCGCTCTTGGCGCAGGGCGTGCCCAAGCAGATCCTGATCGACTTCACACAGGCACGGCAGGCGGCCGAACCGCTGTCGAGGATCAGTGGGTTCGCATCGACGCTCGCCGCCGACGATGCGCTGCGCCAGTGCCGGATCGCCTTCGTCGGTCCGGAGACCAGCAGCTTCAACATCGCGCTGGAAACCCTGTCGAGTGCGCGCGGCTACGCCTTCCAGAGGTTCTTCAGCCGCGCCGACGCCCTGGCCTGGCTGCACGTCCGGGAGCCGGCGCCGGCGCCGCGCCAGGCCGGCTGACTACTGCGGGGGCGCGGCCAGTTCGCGCGTGTCGAGCACGCCGTTGCCGTCCAGATCCTGCCGCCGGAAGGCCGCGGCCAGCGTTGCCAAGTGGGCCGTCCGCGTCACCGCACGGCCGCGTCCGCCGGGCAGTTCGTCGGGTGACAGCGTGCCGTCGCCGTTGCGGTCCATGCGCTCGAACGCGTAGCCCATCCACTGCTGGTACTCGACCAGCGATACCGCGCCGTCGCCGTCGGTGTCCATGCGCGCCAGGTAGGTGGCGGTGTCGCGCACCTGGGCGACGGCCGGGGCGGATAGCAGCAGGGACAGCCAGACGCACGCGCACAAAAAACCCGCGCGGTCAGGCGCGGGTCGTTTGCGATGCGATGCCGTCACGGCGGTGGGCCGGTCAGGCGCGCGCCGGTGCGAGCGCGTAGCCCTTCAGGCGCTGCGAGAACAGCTCCAGCGACTTGATGCCGCTGGCCTCGGCCTCCGCGCACCACGCGTGCAGGCGCTGCAGCGTGGCCTGGGCGTCGTGCGAACGGTCGTCCAGCACCTGCGCCAGGCGCTCGCGGAATTGCGCGAGCGTCGCCATCTTCGGGCGCTCGGCGATCCACGCCTGCAGGCGGGCCCGCTTGTCGTCGTCCAGCCAGCGGCCGCCATCGGCCAGGGCCTTGCGCAGCGGGCGGGGCAGGCGGTCGTTGGTGGCGCGCAGCGTCGGCAGGGTCACGCCGCGGTAGTAGTCGGTCATCGCCTGGAAGCGAATCGCCAGCAGCGCCTTGAGCGTCTCGCCGTCGGGCATGGCGATGTTCGGGCGCACGTCCAGCGACGGCGCCACGCGCAGCACCTTGGCCAGGCCGGCCTTTTCGAAGAGGCGAATCGTGCTCCAGCCGATGTCGAACTCGAACTTGCGCAGCGCGAACTTCGCCGAGCTCGGGAACGCGTGGTGGTTGTTGTGCAGCTCTTCGCCGCCGATCCAGACGCCCCACGGGGTGAGGTTGGTGGAGGTGTCGGCGCTCTCGAAGTTGCGGTAGCCCCACCAGTGGCCCAGGCCGTTGACCACGCCGGCCGCCCAGAACGGGATCCACGCCATCTGGATCGCCCAGATCGCGACGCCGGCAAAGCCGAACAGCGCGAAGCTGATGAACAGCAGCAGGGTCGGGCCCATGGTCGCGTGCGGGGTGTAGAGCGTGCGCTCGATCCAGTCGTCCGGGCAGCCCTTGCCGTACTTCTCGATGGCGTCGCGGTCGCTGCGCGCCTCGCGGTACAGCTCGACGCCGCGCCAGAACACGGTCTTGATGCCCTTGACCTGCGGGCTGTGCGGATCCTCTTCGGTCTCGCACTTGGCGTGGTGCTTGCGGTGGATCGCCGCCCACTCGCGGGTGATCATCGACGTGGTCAGCCACGTCCAAAACCGGAACACGTGCGCGACGGCCGGGTGGAAGTCGACCGAGCGGTGCGCCATCGACCGGTGCAGGTACAGCGTCACCGAGAAGATGGTGAGCTGGGTGGCGACCAGGAAATAGATGACGAGCGTGCCGAGGCTGGCTTGAACCAGGCCGCCGGCGAGGAAGTCGATCAGGGAAGCGGGCATTGCGTACTCCGGAGCGGATGGCGACCGGCTTCACGCCAGGTCCACGCACGATGATGCCACCCCGGGCCCACCGTTCGCGCGGGTATGGAGGTGGGGCCGTTCAGGCGCCTGCGCAAGCGCGACCGGCATCACGCAAACCTTGACGCATTCAGCCAGCGGGCCGCGACCGGCGTCATGCCGGCGCGGCAGCCGATGCCGCCGGCTAAGCTGGCGCGATGCCCGAACTGCCCGAAGTCGAGACCACCCGCACCGGACTGGCGCCGCACGTGGTCGGCCGCACCGTCGTGGCCACCACGCTGCGCCGGCCGGACCTGCGCTGGCCGATCGCGCGCGAAGCGGTCGACCTCCTGCCCGGCCACCGCATCGACGCCGTGCGCCGCCGCGCCAAGTACCTGCTGCTCGACACTGCGGTCGGCAGCGCCCTATTGCACCTGGGCATGTCGGGCAGCCTGCGTGTGCTGCCGGGCGACACACCCGTGCGCCCGCACGACCACGTCGATTTCGCGCTCGACGACGGCCGCGTGCTGCGCTTCAACGACCCGCGCCGCTTCGGCTGCCTGCTGTGGCAGCCGCCGGGCCAGGTGCATCCGCTGCTGGCGGGCCTGGGCCCGGAGCCGCTGTCGGAGGCGTTCGACGGTGACCACCTGTTCGCGCTGTCGCGCGGGCGCAGCGCGCCGGTCAAGGCCTTCCTGATGGACCAGCGGGTGGTGGTCGGCGTGGGCAACATCTACGTCGCCGAGGCCCTGTTCGCCGCGGGCATCTCGCCGCTGCGTCCAGCCGGGCGCATTTCGCGCGAGCGCTATGCCCGCCTCGCCGGGGCGGTGAAGGCGATCCTCGCCTACGCCATCACCCGCGGCGGCACCACCCTGCGCGACTTCATCAGCCCGGACGGTGCGCCCGGCTACTTCGAGCAGGAGCTGTCGGCCTACGGCCGCGGCGGCGAGCCGTGCCCGCGCTGCGGGCGGCCGTTGCGGCAGGCGGCGATCGGCCAGCGCACCACCGTGTGGTGCGGACACTGCCAGCGCTGACCACCCACGCCGGCGTCACCGGGGCGGCATGTTCCGTGCCAACCGCGGGACACCGCCACACCGTGTTTCACCGTCGCAACGACGCGCTATAGTCCGCGCAATCGCCACGGGGGACACGATGGCCGACACCGCCGAAATCACGGTTCTGCTGGATGCGGCGCGCGACGGCGACCGCGGTGCGCTCGATCGAGTGCTCGCAACGCTCTACCAGGAGCTGCACACCATGGCCCGCCGGCAACTGGCCGGGCAGCACGGGCACACGCTCGATGCCACCGCGCTGGTCCACGAGGCCTACCTCAAGCTGATCGGCCGCCGCGAGGCGCAGTTCGACGACCGCGCGCACTTCTTCGCCTATGCCGCCTCGGCCATGCGCAGCGTGGTGGTCGACTACGCCCGCCAGCGCCTGGCGCAGAAGCGCGGCGGCGACCTGCACCGCGTCACCGACCTGCCCGAAGACCTTGAAGGCGGCGTGCGCCTGGACGAGGAGACCCTCGGACTGGACACCGCGCTGACCCGCCTGGCGGCGGTCGACCAGAAGCTGGCGCAGGTGGTGGAGCTGCGCTACTTCGCCGGCCTGTCGGAGCTGGAGATCGCCGCGCTCCTGCAGCGCTCCGAACGCAGCATCCGGCGCGACTGGCAGAAGGCGCGGCTGTTCCTGCTGGCCTCGCTCAAGGACGCCTGACCGGCGAGCACGTCGATGGACGCCGAGCGCTGGCAACGGCTGTCCCCGCTGCTCGATGCCCTGTTCGAGCTGGACCCGCCGGCACGTGAACGGCGGCTGGCCGAGTTGCGTGTCGACGACCCCGCGCTGGCGGCCGAACTGGAGGCGCTGGTGGCGCTGGAGGCGGGCGAGGAGGACTTCCTGTCCAAGCCTGCGCTGTCGCCGCTGGCGGGGCTGCACCCGGGCCAGGAGATCGGGCCGTACCGGCTGGACCGGCAGATTGGCGAAGGCGGCATGGGCCAGGTGTGGCGCGCCTCGCGCGCCGACGGCCTGTACGAACGCCGGGTCGCGCTGAAGCTGCTGCGCCCCGGCCTGGCCGACACCAACCTGCGGCTGCACTTCACCCGCGAGCGGCAGATCCTGGCGCGCCTGGCGCACCCCAACATCGCGCGGCTGCTGGATGCCGGCATCAGCCGTGACGGCCAGCCGTACCTGGCGCTGGAATACGTCGACGGCCGGCCGATCACCGACTACTGCCGCGAGCACGACGTGCCGCTGGACGCGCGGCTGCGCATGTTTGCGCAGGTCTGCGAGGCGGTCAGCCACGCCCACGCCAACCTGATCGTCCACCGTGACCTCAAGCCGTCCAACATCCTGGTGACGCCGGCGGGCGACGTGCGCCTGCTGGACTTCGGCATCGCCAAGCTGCTCGACGGCGAGCCGGCCGCGCCCGAACACACCGGCACCGGCGTGCGCGCGTTCACCCTGCACTACGCCGCGCCCGAGCAGATCCGCGGCGAGCCGGTCAGCACGATGACCGACGTCTATTCGCTGGGCGTGGTCCTGTACGAGCTGCTGGCCGGCTGCAAGCCGTACCGGCCCGAGCGCACCAGCGACGCGGCGTGGGAAGAGGCGATCCTGACCGGCGACGTGCCCCGGCCCTCCCAGGCCGCCCTGCACGGCGGCGGTGATGGCGGCGCCGCGCCGCGCCGGCGCGCGCGGACGCTGGCCGGCGATCTCGACAACATCGTGCTCAAGGCGATGGCCCGGCGCCCCGAACAGCGCTACCCGTCGGTGGAGGCGCTGTCGCTGGACCTGCGCCGCCATGCCGCGGGCCGCCCCGTGATGGCGCGCCCGCAGAGCGTCGGCTACCGCCTGCACAAGTACCTGCACCGCCACCGCTGGGCGGTCGCGAGCGCCGCGCTGGTCAGCGTGGTGGTGGGCATCGCGCTGGCCAGCGTGGCCTGGCAGGCGCGCGAGGCGATGGCCGAGGCCAGCCGTGCGCAGGCGATGCAGGACTTCATGGTGGGACTGTTCGAAAGCGCCCGGGGCGATGCCGCACCGCTCGACCTGCGCGACCTGCTGGACACCGCGGTGCTGCGCGGCAACCAGCAGCTGGCCCGGCAACCGCGGGCGCGCGCCGAGCTGCTGGGCGTGGTCGCCCGCGTGCGCATCGGGTTGGGGGATTACGACCAGGCCGCCCGGCTGCTGGAGCGCCAGGCGCTGATCATCGACACGCTCGACGGCGTCCCCGACGGGCTGCGCCTGGAGTCGCTGACCCAGCGCGGGCGCGTCCTGAGGCTGCGCGGCCGGCCGCAGGCGTGCATCGACCTGATGGCACCGTCGCTGCGCTTCGCCAGCGCTGAACAGGCGCAACTCCCGCTGCAGGCCGCCGAGTTCAAATCACAACTGGGCCGCTGCCACCGTGCGATGGGGGCGCATCAGCAGGCACGGCAGTTGTTCGAACGGTCGCTCGCACTGCGCACCGGCGCCGGCGGCGACACGCTGGGCGAGGTCGAGAACCGCATGGACCTGGCCGGACTGGAGGCCGACGCCGGCCGCCTGCAGGTGGCGTTGCAGGGGTTCGGGCAGGCGCGGGCGCAACTGGTGCGCGAGGTCGGCGACCGGCATGGCCTGATGGTCGAGATCCGGCAGAACCTCGGGCGGCTGCACCGGGCGCTGGGCCAGCCGGCCGCCGCCGAGCGCGAATTGCGCGGCGCGTTGGCGGTGGCGCTGGCCGTCGATGGGCCGGCGCACCCCTCGACGCTGTCGGTGCGGCGCGAGTTGGCGTCGGTCCTGATGCAACGCGGCCAGCTGGCCGCGGCCAGCATCGAGCTGGACGAAAACCACCGCCGCCTGTTGGCACGCCTGGGCCCGCACCACGTCGACCTGGCCGGCAGCCACGGGCAGCGCGCGCGCCTGGCCCACGAGCAGGGCCGCGAGGAGGCCGCGCGCGCCGCGTCCCGGCAGGCGCTGGCGATCGCCCGCACCAGTGGCGACCCGCTCCGCATCGCCGAAGCGGAACTGGACCTGGCCGTGCTGCTGATGGACGCGCGGCCCGCCCAGGCCCGCGACCTGCTGCTGCAGGCACGCGCGCGCCGGGTTCGCGCACTGGGCGAAGCCGATGCCGGCGTGGCGGCGGTCGACATCCGGCTGGGCGCCGTCGAGTTCGACCTCGGCCTTCGCGACGCCGGACTGGCCCGGATGCGGCGTGCACTGCCTGCGCTGGGCCGCGCGCACGGCGAGGCGGCGGCGGTGGCCCGCCGGGCGACGTTGGCATGGGCGTGGCGGGCGGCCCTGGCCGGCGACCGGCAGGCCGCCGAAGCCGTGTCGGCCATGGCCCAGGGCGCGCCGGACGACGCCAGCGGCGATGCGCGCGCAGTCATCTGGCGCGCGCGCGCGTATGACGGTGACCTGGCCTGCCGCAACGGGCGGGCCGATGACGGCGCGCGGGTGCTGGGGCGGCTCGCGCAGGAACTCGAACAGGCCCAGCCCGAAGGGGGCGTGCTGCGTCGCGACGTCGAGGCCCTGCAGCGCGCCTGCGCCGCCCGGGTGGCGACGGTGGCGGCCGGATGAGGCCCAGCCGGTGGCGCCGAGCTACAGCGGCAGCGGCGGCTGCACCGGGTCGATCCGGCCTTCGCCCCGCATCACCGCCTTGAACTCCGCGCGCGAGACGGACACGTAGCGCTCGTTGCCGCCGATCTCCACCTGCGGCCCGTCCTGCACCGCGCGACCGGCCTCGTCCACGCGCACCGTCATCGTTGCCTTCTTGCCGGTGTGGCAGATCGTCTTGATCTCGGTGAGCTCGTCGGCCCAGGCCAGCAGGTACCGGCTGCCCTCGAACAGTTCGCCGCGGAAGTCCGTGCGCAGGCCGTAGCAGAGCACCGGGATGCGCAACGCGTCGACCACCTCCGACAGTTGCCACACCTGGCTGCGCGACAGGAACTGCGCCTCGTCCACCAGCACGCAGTTCAGGGGTCCGTGCGTGGCGATGTCGGCCCGCACCCGCGCCTCCAGGTCGTCATCGGGCCCGAAGCCGACGGCCTGCGCACTCAACCCGATGCGCGAGGCCACCGTGCCACTGCCGGCGCGGTGGTCCAGCGCCGGGGTGAGGATCGCCACCCGCATCCCGCGCTCGCGGTAGTTGTGCGCTGACTGCAGCAGCGTGGTGGTCTTCCCGGCATTCATCGCCGAGTAGTAGAAGTAGAGCTTGGCCATGGGCCAATTCTAGGCGGCCCGACCGCGGCCGACGCAGGGGCGGGACTACAATGCGCGGCCGCCCCGTACCGATGATCCATGCACGGCCTCAACCCCCCCCAACGCGAAGCGGTGCTGCACACCGACGGCCCGCTGCTGGTGCTCGCCGGCGCGGGCAGCGGCAAGACGCGGGTGATCGTCGAAAAGATCGCGCACCTGATCGCATCCAACCGGATGCCGGCCAAGCGCATCGCGGCGATCACCTTCACCAACAAGGCCGCCAAGGAGATGCGCGAGCGCGTCGCCAGGCGGATCAGGGGCGATGCCGCGGACGGGTTGACGATCTGCACGTTCCACGCGCTGGGGCTGAAGTTCCTGCAGATCGAACACGCCAAGCTGGGGTTGCGGCGCGGCTTCTCGATCTTCGACGCCGACGACACCGCCGCGCAGATCAAGGACCTGCTGGGCGCGGGCGCCAAGCCCGATGCGCTCGACAGCGTGCGCAACCTGATTTCGCGCGCCAAGAACGCCGGCCTGTCGCCCGAGCAGGCGATGGCCGAGGCGCGCAGCCCACGCGAGGTGGATGCCGCGACGATCTACGCGCTGTACCAGGCACGCCTGTCGACCTTCAACGCGGTCGATTTCGACGACCTGATCCGCCTGCCGGTGCAGCTGCTCGAAAGCGACGAGGACTGCGCGCTGGGCTGGCGCGAGCGCATCGGCTACCTGCTGGTGGACGAGTCGCAGGACACCAACGACGCGCAGTACCGGCTGCTCAAGGCGCTTGCCGGGCCGCGCGGGCTGTTCACCTGCGTGGGCGACGACGACCAGTCGATCTACGCCTGGCGCGGCGCCAACCCCGACAACCTGCTGGCGCTGGGGCAGGACTATCCGGCGCTGCGCATCGTCAAGCTGGAGCAGAACTACCGGTGCTCGAACCGCGTGCTGCGCGCGGCCAACGCACTGATCGCGCACAACCCGCACGAGCACCCCAAGACGCTGTGGTCCGACCAGCCCGACGGCGAGCGCATCCGCGTCTGGGAGTGCCGCGACTCCGCGCACGAGGCCGAGAAGGTCGCCGCCGAGATCCAGTTCCTGGGCACCGCCAAGCAGGTGCCGTGGGGCGAGATCTGCATCCTGTTCCGCGGCAACCACCAGAGCCGCGCGCTGGAGAAGGCGCTGCAGCTGCTGCGCGTGCCCTACCACCTGACCGGTGGCACGGCGTTCCTGGACCGCGGCGAGGTCAAGGACGTGCTGGCGTGGCTGCGGCTGGTC
Organism: uncultured Lysobacter sp.; assembly: GCA_966210725.1. Lineage (GTDB taxonomy): Bacteria > Pseudomonadota > Gammaproteobacteria > Xanthomonadales > Xanthomonadaceae > Lysobacter_C. Next base: position 12,799 of record CBIHLN010000074.1, read on the forward strand.
GCCAACCCGGACGACGACGCGGCGTTCCTGCGCGCGGTGCAGTCGCCCAAGCGCGAGGTCGGCGCGACCACGCTGGCGAAGCTGGCCGAACTGGCGCAGCAGGCCGGCATGCCGATGTCGCGCGCGGCCGAATCGGTGGGTGCGCTCAAGCAGCTCGCGCCGCGTGCGGCCAATGCGTTGGACGGCTTCGTGTCGATCGTGCGCGGCCTGCGCGAGGAGGCGCGGCGCATCCCGGTGTCGGAGCTGGTCGGCGTGCTGGCCCAGCGCAGCGGGCTGCTGCAGGCGATCCGCGCGCAGTGCAAGGACGAGGCGTCCTACCAGCGCCGCAAGGCGAACCTCGACGAGCTGGCCGACTGGTTCGACGGCGCCCGCGGCGGCGGCCCGGGCGAGCTGGCCGCGCAGCTGGCACTGCTGTCGCACGCCGACAAAGGCGAGGCCGGCAACCAGGTGCGG
>CBIHLN010000075.1:0-13169 GCA_966210725.1 uncultured Lysobacter sp.
GGGCGTGATTATAGCGGAGCCGGGCCGGGGGCTCCGTCGCCGGGTTGGGCGCGGTACAGCGCGTGCCGGTGGATGTACTCGGCGACCGCGGGCGGCACCAGCCCGCCAATCCCGGCGTCGGCGGCGATGGCGTTGCGCACCTGCGTGCCGGACTCGCTCTGGAGCGGCTGCCGCAGGCGCCAGACCCGGCCTGCCGGCTCGGCCGCCAGGGCGGCCGCGTCTTCGCACCAGCGCGCAGTGACGAATCGGGCCAGCGGGGCCGGCAGCGCGTCCAGCGGTGCCCCGGGACGCTCGGCCACGATGAAATGCGCCAGGTCGAACAGGTCCTGCCAGTCACGCCAGTCGGGCAGATCCCGGAAACTGTCGGCGCCCACCAGCCACGCCACCGGCGCGTCCGGTCCCAGCTCATCGCGGATCCCGCGCAGCGTGTCGATCGAGTACGAACGGCCGCCGCGCGCCAGTTCACGCCGGTCGACCGACAGCCCCCGTTCGCCCGCGACTGCCAGGTCCAGCATGCGCGCGCGATGCATGGCGGACGCGCCGGGGGGCGCGCGATGCGGCGGATCGGCTGCGGGCACCAGGCGCACGTGCGCGTCGAGCGCATCCCGGGCCGCCAGGGCGACGGCGAGGTGGCCGTCGTGCACCGGGTCGAAGGTGCCCCCATAGAACACCTGCAGCCCCTTCACGGGCGACCGGCTCCGGCCAGCAAGCGCGTCGCATGTGGCTCGGCAACGGCCAGCAACAGGCGCTCGAGCGCGACCCAGGCGTCGGCGGGGTCGTGGCCCGGCCGACCGCGGCCCTTCGCGATCCGGTCGACCCGTCCCGCCTGCGCCACGAATGCCTCCCAGTGACGTGCGTCGTGCCGCTGCAGGGCGCGGCGGTACACGGCCTGTTTGGAGTCCCAGATGCGCTGTGCCTTGAACTCGGCCGCCATGTTGCCGCCCCGCTTCGCGGCGAATGCGAGCGCCGCGCAACGCTGCAGCTCCATCACGACCATGCCCAGCAGCGCCGGCACCGCCACGCCCTCGGCCCGGAGTCCGTCGAGCATCCGCGAGACCTGCACGCCCTGCCCGTTCATGGCCGCATCCAGCAGGCGGAACACGTCGAACCGCGCGGCATCCGCCACCAGTCCCTGCATCCGCTCCGCGTCCAGAGGCTGCCCGTCGGCCAGCAGCGCCAACTTGTCGATCTCCTGCGCCGCCGCCAGCAGGTTGCCTTCCACGCGGTCGGCCAAAACCTGCACGGCGGCACTGTCGGCATTGAGGCCATGGCTGCGCAGGCGACGCTCGATCCAGCCCGCCAGTTCGTGCGGTTTGACCGCCCAGCAGACACTGACCACGCCGACCCGGGCGATGGCCTCGCTCCACTTTCCGCCGTGCTGCTTCAGGCTCCAGTCGCCGGCCACCACCATCAACGTGACGTCGGCGGGCGGCGCCTCGCAGAACTCGCCCAGGACCGCGGCCCCTTCCTTGCCGGGCTTGCCCGACGGCAGGCGCACTTCAATCAGGCGCCGGCTGGCGAACAGGCTGGGCGCACGGAAGCTGGCCTGCAGACCGTTCCAGTCCGGTTCGCGCTGGCCCTCGGCTTCGAACACCTCGCGCTCCGTCGTGCCCTGGGCCCGCGCGGCCGCACGAACGGCATCGGCCGCCTCCAGCACGCGCAAGTGCTCCGGCCCGGCAATGAGGTAAGCGGGTCGCAGCGGCCCGTCCGCCAGGTGGCCCGCCAGCTGCTCGGGCTTCAGCTCCATCGGCTCAGCGCGCGCCGTCCGGCTCGGGGGTCGGAGCGGGCTCAGGCTCGGGGGTAGGCTGGGTCGGGTTCGCAGGCTCGCGGTCCTGCGTGTCCAGGCCATCGGCGGCGGCGTCCCCGCGCACCGGCGCCATCGTGTCGACCGCGGGGATGGAGGGGGCCACGCCGTCATCCTGCACGCCCGCATCGGGCTCGGCGGCGACCGCCGGCATGCTCTTGGCCACGGCATCGATCCGGCGCAGCACCGCTGCGGCCATTTCGCGCTGCAGTTCGCGCACCAGGATGTCGCGCTCGCCTTCGGTCCCTTCCGACTGGGTCGGCACGGAAATGTAGTCGCGCGACAGCTCGATGGTCTGCTGCGGCACCAGAGGGCTGCCATCGACGCGACGCAGCTCGAACACCACGGCATAGCGCAGGCTGAACTCCTGCGCCCGCCCGAACGAGTCGACGCTGATCGGGGTATCGCCCCACTCCTCGGCCTGGATGTCCAGGACCGCCGAGTCCGTATCGGCCGCCGTCGCAGGCACGGCGCCGGCTCGCGTCAACGACCGGGCCAGCGACTCCGCCAGCGGGCTGTAGCGGTCCACCGAACGGACCTTGACGGGCCCCAGGTCGGGCGGCAGCACCAGCGCATCGCGCAGCTGGAAGCCACAGGCCGCCAGCGACAGCACCAGCAGGGCAGGAAAGACGGAGCGGAACAGGCGGGACATGGTCATCGGGCGAGTCTGGACGAGGGCCGGCGGGGCGGCAAGGAGGCGCGGTCAGGCCGCGGCGACGATGTTCACGATCTTGCCGGGCACGACGATCACCTTTCGCACCGTCTGGCCTTCCAGGTACTTCGCCACCGCGGGCTCGGCCAGCGCGAGACGTTCGGCCTCGGCCTTGTCGACGCTGACCGGTACTTCGATGGTGCCGCGCAGCTTGCCGTTGACCTGCACGGCCAGCGTCACGGCATCGCGCACGAGTGCAGCGGTGTCGGCCTGCGGGAACGGGACATCCTCCAACAGCGTTTCAGCATGGCCCAGCGCCTGCCACAGCGCGTGGCTGACATGCGGCGTGACCGGGTTGAGCAGCAGCACCATCGACTCCAGGACTTCGTGCCGCACGGCGCGGCCGGCATCGGACATGTCGTCGAACTTCGCCACGTGGTTGAGCAGCTCCATCAGGGCGGCGATCGCGGTGTTGAAGCTGTGGCGGCGGCCATAGTCGTCGCCGACCTTCTGGATGGTCTCGTGCAACTGGCGGCGCAAGGTCTTCTGGCCCGGCGTGAGTTCACTGCCGGCGGCCAGCAGCGCGGCCACGTCCGGGTGGTCGGGCTGGCCCACGTGGGTGGTCACCTCGCGCCAGAACCGGCGCAGGAAGCGCGCCATGCCGTCGACGCCCGACTCGTTCCACTCCAGCGACTGCTCGGGCGGCGCGGCGAACATCGAGAACAGGCGCACCGTATCGGCGCCGTACTTGCCGATCATCACCTGCGGGTCGACGCCGTTGTTCTTGGACTTGGACATCTTCTCGACGCCGCCGATCACCACCGGCTGTCCATCGCTGCGCAGCGTCGCGCCGGTAATGCGGCCCCGCTCGTCGCGCACGATGTCGACGTCGGCGGGGTTGATCCAGTCCTTCGATCCGTCGGCGTGGTCGCGGTAGAACGTCTCGGCGATCACCATGCCCTGCGTGAGCAGGTTGCGCGCCGGTTCGTCACTGGTGACGAACCCCTGGTCGCGCAGCAGCTTGTGATAGAAGCGGAAGTACAGCAGGTGCAGGATCGCGTGCTCGATGCCGCCGATGTACTGGTCGACCGGCAGCCAGTGGTCGGCGCGGGAGTCGACCTGGGTGGCGGCGCCCGGCGAGGTGTAACGCGCGTAGTACCAGCTCGACTCCATGAAGGTGTCGAACGTGTCGGTCTCGCGCTCGGCAGGGCCGCCGCACGTCGGGCATGTGGTCCTGCGCCACTCCGGGTCGGCCTTGATCGGCGAGCCGGTGCCCATGAACTCGACGTCCTCCGGCAGCACCACCGGCAGCTGGTCCTCCGGCACCGGCACCGCGCCGCAACCCGCGCAATAGATGACCGGGATCGGGCAGCCCCAGTAGCGCTGACGGCTGACGCCCCAGTCGCGCAGGCGGAAGTTGACGCGGCGCATTCCGCGGCCCTCGGCCTCCAGGCGCCCCGCAATGGCGTCGAACGCCTGCTGGAAGTCCAGCCCGTCGAACTCGCCCGAGTTCACCAGCCAGCCGCGCTCGGTGTGCGCGCCGATCTCGTCCACCTCGCGCACGAAGTCCTGCACCACCTGCACCGCCGCACCCGTGTCGTAGGCATCGATGGTCGGACCGCCACCCAGCGCGGCGGACATCGCGTCCGTGTGCCTGGCGACATCGCGGCCGATCTCCGCGAGCGCGTCGCGCACCGCCTCGGGCATGACCACGACCTTGACCGGCAGGTGGTGGTTCTTGGCGAACTCCCAGTCGCGCTGGTCGTGGCCCGGCACCGCCATCACCGCGCCGGTGCCGTAGCCCATCAGCACGAAGTTGGCCACGTACACCGGCAGCTCCTCGCCGGTGATCGGATGCACGGCGCGCAGGCCGGTGAACATGCCGCGCTTTTCCTGCGTCTCCAGCTCGGCCTCGCTGACGCCGCCCTGGCGAAGCTCGGCGATGAACGCGGCCAGCTCGGGGTTGTCCTGCGCGGCCTGCTGCGCCAGCGGGTGCTCGCCGGCGATCGACACGAAGGTCGCGCCCAGCAGCGTGTCGGGGCGCGTGGTGAAGACCGTCACCGGGTCGCGCGCCTCGCCATCGACCGTGCGCACGTCGAAGCGGATCTCCAGGCCCTCAGACCGGCCGATCCAGTTGCGCTGCATGGTCTTGACCGCCTCGGGCCAGCCATCGAGCGTGTCCAGGCCGTCGAGCAGCTCCTGCGCGTAGTCGGTGATCTTCAGGAACCACTGCGGGATCTCGCGCTTCTCCACCAGCGCGCCGGTGCGCCAGCCGCGGCCGTCGATCACCTGTTCGTTGGCCAGCACGGTCTGGTCGACCGGGTCCCAGTTGACCACTGCGTTCTTGCGGTAGGCCAGGCCGCGCTTCATCAGCTGCACGAACATGCGCTGCTCGTGCACGTAGTAGTCCGGGGAGCACGTGGCGAATTCGCGCGCCCAGTCGATGGCGTACCCCATCGCGCGAAGCTGCTGCTTCATGTGCGCGATGTTGGCGTAGGTCCACTTGGCGGGCGCCGTCCTGTGCTTGATCGCCGCGTTCTCGGCCGGCAGGCCGAACGCGTCCCAGCCCATCGGCTGCAGCACGTTGTGGCCGGTCATCCGCTTGTAGCGGCTGATGACGTCGCTGATCGTGTAGTTGCGCACGTGCCCCATGTGCAGCGCCCCCGACGGGTACGGCAGCATCGACAGGCAGTAGTACTTGGGCTTGCTTGAGGCTTCGTCCACCTCGAAGGCGCGCGTGCCGTCCCAGAAGCGCTGGGCAGCAGACTCCACCGCCTGCGGATCGAACGTGGACTCGGGGGACGGGGACTCGTTGGGGGCGCGATTGGACACGGTCGGGCGCAGCGGGGGAAAGACCGGGAAGCCTACCGCAGCGCACCATGCATCGCCATGCGGCATCGAGCGCCGCCGGAGACCGCCCGGGGCGGGCCGAACACCGTTGTATGCTCGCCCTCCCCTGCCCGGAGGCGAATGCATGAAAGCAGTCTGGCCCCTGTCCCGCATCCGCTGGGTGCTGCTCGCCACGCTCGTGGCGACGCTGGCAGCCTGCACGTCCGGCCCCGTCCGGCGCGTTTCCGAACCGTCCGCTCGGATCCAGCAGCTCACGGTACAGGCCGACGGCCGGTGGTCGCTGCAGCTGCGGATCGAGAATTTCAGCAGCATCCCGATGCGCTTCGAGTCGGTCGACCTGGCACTGGCGGTGGGCGATGCCGATGCCGGCCGCGTGCAGGTGCAGCCCGGGCTGTCGATCGGACCGGAATCGGCGGACGTGGTGACGGTGGCGCTCGCGCCCCAGGCCGCCGGCAAGCTGGCGGTGGCCGATGCGCTGGCGGCGGGCCGCAGCGTGGACTACCAGCTGAGCGGCCGCGTCGGCGCCATCCCCGAGGACGGCAACCGGCGGGATTTCGAGGTCGAGCGCCGCAGTGCGCTCAGCCCCGCGCCCGGGCTGCCCGGCGTGATGCGCTGACACCGCCGGCATCGACATCTGCCTGGTGTCGCGTACGTACCCCATTTCCATCCACCGGACCTGATCCATGAGCCACTACAAAGCCCCACTGGCCGATATGCGCTTCGCCCTGTTCGATGTCATCGGCGCGGAGGCCGCATTCCAGCGGATGGGCTTTACCGACGCCACGCGCGACGTGCTCGATGCGGTGCTGGAGGAAGGCGCGCGTTTCAATGAGACGGTGCTGGCGCCGCTCAACGCGGTCGGCGATCGCGAGGGCTGCCGGCTGGATGCGGCCACCGGTGAGGTCACCACCCCACCCGGCTTCAAGCAGGCCTACGCGCAATACGTCGACGGCGGCTGGTCGGGCCTGACCGCGCCGGCGGCGTTCGGCGGCCAGGGCATGCCCCATGCCGCCGGCGTGCCGCTCAAGGAAATGATCGACGCAGCCAACCTGGCCTGGGGCAACTTCCCGCTGTTGTCGCACGGCGCCACCGAAGCGCTGCTCCACCACGGCGAGGCCTGGCAGCAGGAGCGCTTCCTCAAGCCGCTGGTCGAGGGCCGCTGGACGGGCACCATGTGCCTGACCGAGCCCCACTGCGGCACCGACCTGGGCCTGCTGCGCACCCGCGCGGAGCCGCTGGGTGACGGCCGCTACGCGATCACCGGCACCAAGATCTTCATCACCGCCGGCGAGCACGACTTCACCGACAACATCCTGCACCTGGTGCTGGCGAAATTGCCGGATGCCCCCGCCGGCAGCCGCGGCATCTCGTTGTTCATCGTGCCGAAGGTGCGGGTGAACGAGGACGGCGCGCTCGGCGAGCGCAACGCCGTGCGCTGCGGCAGCCTCGAACACAAGATGGGCATCCACGGCTCGGCCACCTGCGTGCTGAATTTCGACGGCGCCGAGGGCTTCCTGGTCGGCCAGCCGCACAAGGGCCTGATGGCAATGTTCACCATGATGAACACCGCGCGCCTCGCGGTCGGGCTGCAGGGGCTGGGCCTGTCGGACCGGGCGTACCAGAACGCGCTGGCCTACTCGCGCGATCGCCTGCAGATGCGCGCCCTGTCCGGACCGAAATTTCCCGACAAACCGGCCGATCCGATCATCGTCCACCCCGATGTGCGGCGCATGCTGCTGACCTGCAAGGCGCTGGTCGAGGGCGGCCGCGCGATGGGGTACCACGCGGCGCTGCAGGTCGACCTGGCCCACCACGCACCGGAGGCGGCCGAGCGCGCGCAGGCCGATGCGCTGCTCGGCTTCATGACGCCGATCGTCAAGGCGTGCCTGACCGAATGGGGCGTGGAATGCACGTATCACGCGCTGCAGTGCTACGGCGGCCACGGCTACATCGCCGAGCACGGCATGGAGCAGCTGGCACGCGATGCCCGCATCACCACACTGTACGAGGGCACCACCGGCATCCAGGCGCTGGACCTGCTGGGTCGCAAGGTGCTCCAGCAGCAGGGCGCCGGCTTGAATGCGATGCTGGGGCTGATCGAGGCGTTCTGCGAAACCCCTGGCCTGCCGGCGCCGGCGCAGGCATTCGTCGCACCGCTGCGCGCCAAGCTCGCCGAGTGGCAGCAGCTGACATTGCGTATCGGCCAGCGCGCAGCCGCCGACGCGGAGGAAGTCGGCGCCGCCGCGCACGACTACCTGATGTATTCGGGCTACGTATGCCTGGCCTACTGGTGGGCGCGCTCGGTCGCCGCGGCAGAGACGTCCACGCACACCGAGGCGTTCAAGTCGGCCAAGCGCGAGACCGCGCGCTTCTACTTCCGCCGCATCCTGCCTCGCACGCTGGCGCACGCTGCCGCGATGGACGCCGGTGCCTCGACGCTGATGACTTTGGAAGCGGACGCCTTCGACTGAGCGGTGGCCGGCACCGCACCCGCTACCCAAAGCGTCATCGAACGGGTATAAGCTGGTGCCCCGATGGAGACCGACAGAGCGAAGCTGCGCTTGGTCCAGGCGGGGAATTCCACCGATCTAGGTCGGCAGGTCCCGGCGTCTGCCGGCTTCGACGTGTCCCGGGGTCTCGACGCCCCCCACCGCCATCCCATCGAGCGCCTCAACAGCGTCCGCCTGCTGTCGCTGGATGCCCACGGCCGGGCCTTGAGCTGGATGCACTGGCAGGACGCGGCATGCCTGTACGCGCGTGGCGCCGTGGCCTGGACCCTCGGCGATCCCTGCCTGACCATCCATGGCGGCATGTCGCGCCTGAGCGGCGAGCGCAGCCTGCTGGACCTGCACCCGATCGTCGCCGCGCGCGGCCATGCGCGCTCCCACGCACTCGACCCCACGCCCGCGCTCACCAACCCGGCGCTGTTCGCGCGCGACGGCCACCTGTGCATGTACTGCGGCCACGGCTTCAACCGGCCGCACCTGACCCGCGACCACGTCAAGCCGGTCTCCAAGGGCGGACGCGATATCTGGGAAAACGTCGTCGCGGCATGCTTCGGCTGCAACTCGCGCAAGGGCAACCGCACCCCGCAACAGGCCGGCATGCCGCTGCTGGCCGTGCCCTACCGGCCGAGCTGGATCGAGCACCTGATCCTGTCCAACCGCAACATCCTGGCCGACCAGATGGCCTTCCTGCGCGCGCAACTGCCGCGCAACGCACGCTCCCAGGCCTGAGTCCGGCCACCTCCAGACCCGACGGTACGGTCGGCCGGCGCGCGCCCTGACGCGTCAACCTGCGACGCGGTGCGCGCGTTGACGCAGGCAGACGGCTCCGCAACACTCCGGGACCACCGCTACGACCGGACCGCCCAACGATGCCCCTGACCCTCGGCCTGACCGGCATGGATGCCGCCACCGAAACCGCGATCAAGGCGGCATTCGCCGACGCCAATCCCCGCCTCGGCAACCAGTGGTCGCTGGTCTCCGACAGCCAGGCCGACCACGTCATCGTCGACATGGACAGCATGTACGGCCCGATGAGCTGGCTGCGGCTCCACGCCGCCGGCAAGACGGTGATCGGATTGACCAATGCGCCGCGCACGCAGGCCGACTTCCGGCTCCCCCAGCCGGTGGACAGCGCGGGCGTGGCCGCGCTGTTGCAGGAGCTGGCCACGGCCGCAGGCGCGCCGCTCGACCCGGTTGGGTTGGACATCCCGGTGTCAACGCCGGCCGCGCCTGAATCGCCGGCCCCGGCCGGCATGACCCCTGCGCCGGCGCCCCAGGATCCGCTGCCGGGCGAGGTGGTCGACCAGGACGAGGAAGCCGCCAGCCCCGACCAACCGGCGGTGCCCGCGCCGTCGGCCGTCGCGCCGCCCGCCAACGTCGCACCGCCCGAGCCGGCGCCTGCCGCCGAGGAGGCGCCTACGACGCTGTTGGGCTGGCTCACCTCGCCGCAATTGCAGGGGCGCCGCCGCATCGTGCGCGGCGGAGTGCCGCTGCTAATCGACGCCGATGCGCGTACCTACCACGGCCCCGCCCAGCTCAAGCCCCTGGCCGGTCATTTCGACGGCACGGTGGACGAAGCGGACCTGGAAGCGGTCGACGATGCGACGTGGGCGGCGGCCAGCGCGGCCGCCGGCGCCGCGCAGCCGCTCAGCCGCCTGGTGTGGTTCGGCGCCCTGGTGTCCAGCCACGGCCAGCTGGCCGGCGGTTTCGCGCCGGACACCCGCTTCCAGATGCTGAAGTGGCCACAGACCGAGCGCGAGTACCCCAAGCACTTCCGCATCGCCACGGTGATGATGAAGGGGCCGGCGACAGTCGCGGAGATTGCCGAAGCCAGCGGCGTGCCGCAGCCCGACGTCACCGATTTCGTCAACGCCAACCTGGCGACCGGGTTCGCCGATATAGAGCGCCCGCCGGAGCCGGAACCGGAGACCACGCGCGCCTCGGGCCTGTTCGGGCGCCTGCGCGGCCGCTGAATCCGGGGCCGCACTGGAATCGCATCGCCTTGCCCGTGCCGGTCGCGGGCAGGACAATGGCGGACTGCTGTCAGTCCCTCATGTGATGATCGATCCGCAACGCTATCCGCGCCTCTCGCGCATCCAGGTGCCCGCCGACCTGCGCCGGTTCCCCGAAGAGGAACTCGGCGCGATCGCCGATGAACTGCGCGCCTACCTGATCGAGCAGGTCGCCAAGGTCGGCGGCCACTTCGGTGCTGGGCTGGGCGTGATCGAGCTCACCGTCGCCCTGCACTGGCTGTACGAGACGCCGGTGGACCGCCTGGTGTGGGACGTGGGCCACCAGACCTACCCGCACAAGATCCTCACCGGTCGCCGCGACAGCATCCACACGGTCAAGCAGAAGGACGGCGTCGCGCCATTCCCCAAGCGCGAGGAATCCGAATACGACACCTTCGGTGTGGGCCACTCGTCCACGTCTATCTCCGCCGCACTGGGCATGGCCATCGCCCTGCAGCAGGCGGGCGACGACCGCAAGGTGGTCGCGGTGATCGGCGACGGCGCGATGACCGCGGGCATGGCCTTCGAAGCGCTGAACCACGCCGGCGGCATGGGCGAGGACCCGAACGCGACCGAGCCCAACCTGCTGGTCATCCTCAACGACAACCAGATGTCGATCTCCGAGAACGTCGGCGGATTGACCCGGATGCTGGGCCGCCTCACCGGCAGCCGCACGCTCAACGCGCTGCGCGAAGGTGGCAAGAAGCTGCTGGGCGACAAGCACAAGCCGGCGGCCAAGTTCGTGCGGCGCTGGGAAGAGCACTGGAAGGGCATGTTCGTGCCGTCCACGTTCTTCGAGGAGGTCGGCTTCCACTACACCGGCCCGATCGATGGCCACGACATGGGCGCGCTGATGGGTGCGCTGAAGACGCTGAAGGACCTCAAGGGTCCGCAGCTGCTCCACATCATCACCACCAAGGGCAAGGGTTACGAGCTGGCCGAGGGCGACCAGATCGGCTACCACGCGGTGAGCCCGTTCGATCCGAGCCAAGGACTGGTCGCCAAGCCGGGCGCCAAGAAGCCCACCTATACCGACGTGTTCGGAGAGTGGATCTGCGACATGGCCGCCGCCGACCCGAAGCTGCTGGGCATCACGCCGGCGATGCGCGAGGGCTCGGGCCTGGTGCGGTTCTCGAAGGCGTACCCGCAGCGCTACTTCGATGTCGCCATCGCCGAGCAGCACGCCGTGACGCTGGCCGCGGGCATGGCCTGCGAGGGCGCCAAGCCGGTGTGCGCGATCTACTCCACGTTCCTGCAGCGCGGCTATGACCAGCTGGTGCACGACGTGGCGATCCAGAACCTGGACGTGCTGTTCGCCATCGACCGCGGCGGCGTGGTCGGACCCGACGGCGCCACCCATGCCGGCAACCTCGACCTGTCCTACCTGCGCTGCGTGCCGAACATGGTGGTCATGACACCGGCGGACGAAGACGAGTGCCGCAAGATGCTCAGCACCGGCCACCGGTTCGAAGGCCCCGCGGCCGTGCGCTACCCGCGCGGCACGGGCCCCGGCGTTACGGTGCAGCCCACGCTGGAGACATTGCCCATCGGCCATGCGGAGGTCCGCTGCAAAGGCATGCGCATTGCCCTGCTTGCCTTTGGCGCCGTGACCGCGGCCGCGGAGGCGGCAGGTGCGGAACTGGGCCTGACCGTGGTCAACATGCGCTTCGTCCGCCCGCTCGACCGTGCGCTCCTGCTGGAACTGGCGGCCACGCACGAAGGCTTCGTCACGCTGGAGGACAACGTGGTGGCCGGCGGCGCGGGCAGCGGCGTCGCCGAACTGCTGTCGGCCGAAGGCGTGGTGATGCCGGTCCTGCACCTGGGCCTGCCCGACGCGTTCCAGCACCACGCCAGCCGCGAGCAGTTGCTGGCCGAGGCGGGCCTCGATGTCGCCGGCATCCGCGCGGCGGTGCTCAGGCGTTGGCCGGACCTGCGCCCCGCCGATTCCTCCCACGCGTCGTTGACGGCGGAGGCGACCCGAAGGGCCTGATCACCGGAACGAGGCCTGCGTGGCTTACGTACATGCCGTCAATCATGTTCGCGGCTCGTCCGCAATGCCGGCAGCCTTCATGGTGGCGTCGGCCGCCGAGCCGCCCTCATCCGCATCCGGCGCCAGGACCATGAACCCGCGTCGCTCCAGCGCTGCCAGATACCCGTCATCCGCCAGCACCTGCCCCATCGGCAGCACCGCAAAACTCACGGGATGCTCGGCCAGCGTCTTTTGGGCGGCGGCCAGCCATGCGTCACGCATCCGTGTCTCCATGTCCGCATAGCCCAGTGTCCGCCCCAGGTCCGACTCCAGGAGTTGCGACAGGCAACTCCAGCGCAGGCTGTCGTGCGGCAGGCGTCGCAACGCGTCCAGATCGCCGATGGCCCATGCATTGGCGCGCGCGGCCAACATCGGGACATCGTTCTCCAGCCGCGACACCGTGCGCTCCAGGCACGCGACGTCGTCGATCTCGGCGCGGTTGAACTGTTTCAGCAGCTCGCGTGGCGCCTCCAACGTGGTCTTGATCTCGACCGGAGTCTGCTCCAGGCCCACACGGGCGGTCGCGGCCTCGATGACCGGCCCGACCACCCTGCCATCGAGCCGCAGGCGCTCCATGGCCTTTCGCTCCAGCTTCTCGGCCGCGAACATCGGTCGCCAGCGATCGATGCCCAGCTCCCATCCCAGGTAGCGGTCCTTCTGCACCTGCCATCGCCGGTACAGGTCGGTCGGGAGCACGTCACGCAGCTCCGCGCCATCGGGATTGCGGCGCGCACGCAGCGCGGCCGGCACCAGCGTGAGGCCCTTCAGCACACCGACGTCCGAATGCACCGACCACATCGGCGTCTGCAACACCGCGCTGGACGCGGCGATGGCCTGCTCCACGTCCGTCGATCGCCACTCCATATCGCGCGGCAGCGGTGCAACCAGACCCAACACCCACATGACGTGGCCGTCGCGCGACACCTTCCACAGGCCCGGGCCCGGTTGCACGCCTTTGACCACCATGGGCGCGAGGTCGCGGATGCCGCTGTCGGGCAACGGAAGGGCCGGTGGCGCGGCCACGGAGGACGCCTGCGCCGATGCCGGCATCGGCATGACCGCGGCAAGAAGCAGAACGGACACGGCGACTCGGGCAGTCAGGTGTGGCATCGCGAACTCCGTCTCGAGGGGGTGCGCCCACATGGCGCCGCGGTCGGACCTCGTGGATGCGCCGCAAGTTCCGCAGGCATCCGCCGGACACGAAAAAGCCCGGCAGTGCCGGGCTTCGTCGTGTACTGCTCGAATTGGTCGGGACGGCCGGATTTGAACCGACGACCACCTGTCCCCCAGACAGGTGCGCTACCAGGCTGCGCTA
>CBIHLN010000076.1:0-13060 GCA_966210725.1 uncultured Lysobacter sp.
TCGTCTACCAGGACCTGACCCGCATCGATGCGGCGATCGAGGACGGCAGCTTCAACACCAACGAACAGCTGCTGGCGGCGTGCCGCGACGCGCGTGAGCATGGCCGCACGCTGCACCTGATGGCTCTGCTGTCGCCGGGCGGCGTGCACAGCCATGAGCGCCACCTGCACGCGATGATCGAACTGGCCAGGCGCGAAGACGTGCCGCGCGTCGCCGTGCATGCGTTCCTGGACGGTCGCGACATGCCGCCCCGATCCGCCGGCGCCAGCATCGACGCATTGCGGGCGGTGTGCGACGCGGCGGGCAACGCGCGCATCGCCAGCGTCAGCGGGCGCTATTACGCGATGGACCGCGACCAGCGCTGGGACCGCGTGCGCCGGGCGTGGGACGCCATGGTCGAGGCCTCAAGTGACCACCACGCCCCCGACGCGCGCACCGCCCTGAGCGATGCCTACGCGCGCGGCGAGAACGACGAGTTCGTCCTGCCGACCGTGATCGATGACGGCGCCACCATGCGCGACGGTGACGCGGTGGTGTTCATGAACTTCCGCGCGGACCGGGCCCGGCAGTTGACGGGTGCGTTCGTGGCCGACGACTTCCACGGCTTCGAAGCGCGGCGGCCCAAGCTGTCGCGCTTCGTGTGCCTGACCCAGTACGACGCCCGCCTGCCGGCACCGGTGGCGTTCGCGCCCGACGACCTGCGCCACACGCTGGGCGAGGTCGTGGCCGATGCGGGGTTGCGCCAGCTGCGCATCGCCGAGACCGAGAAGTACGCACACGTGACGTTCTTTTTCAGCGGCGGACGCGAGTCGCCGTTTGATGGTGAGCAGCGCATCCTGGTGCCCAGCCCGAAGGTCGCGACCTACGATTTGCAGCCGGAGATGAGCTGCCCGGAAGTCACCGAGCGGCTGGTGGCCGCCATCCGCAACCGCGATTGCGACCTGGCGGTGTGCAACATCGCCAACCCCGACATGGTGGGCCACACCGGCAACCTGGCCGCCGCGGTGCAGGCCGCCGAAGCCGTCGACGTGGCGATCGGCGCGATCGCGCAGGCCGTGCGGGATGTCGGCGGCGCGCTGCTGGTCACCGCCGACCACGGCAACCTGGAGATGATGCGCGACGCCAGCACCGGCCAGCCGCACACCGCCCACACCACCGGCCCGGTGCCGTTCGTCTACCTCGGGCCGCGCCCGGCCGGCCTCCGCGCGGGTGGTGCGCTGCGCGATGTCGCGCCGACCGTGCTGGACCTGCTCGGCCTGCCGCAACCGGCGGACATGTCGGGCCACTCGTTGCTGGTCGGGGGCGGCACCGCCGCGTGATGCGCGCCTGGCATCGCCCGCTGCTGGCATTGCTGCTGGCGCTGGTCGCGGCGCCGGCCGCGCCGCAGGATGCACGCACGGCCCAGCAACGGCTGGACACCGTGCGGCGGGAGCTGAAGTCGGTCGCCGCCGAACGCCGCAAACTGGAGGGCGAACGCGGCAGCGCCGCGCGCGCCCTGCGGCAGGCCGACGAGGCGGTGGGCGCGTCGGCCCGCCGTCTCAGCGACACACGGCAGCGCCTGGCTGACGAGCAGGCGGCGCTGGCCGGGCTGCAGCAGCGGCGTGGACAGATGCAGGCCCGTCTGGAGGCCCAGCGTGACCAGCTCAAGGCGTTGCTGCGCGCGGCCTACCGCGAACGCGACGACGCGCCGCTGAAGGCCCTGCTGGCGCAGGACCGGCTCGCCGATGCCAACCGGGTATTGACCTACCACCGGTACCTGCAGGCCCACCGCGCCGGCCGCATTGCGACGCTGGCCGAAAGCGTGGGTGAGATGGAGGCGGTCGAACGCGACATCGTCGCGCGCCAGGCACAACTCGAGGCCACCCGCCAGCAGTTGGAGACCGAACTGGCAAGCCTTGAGTCGAGCCGGCAGGAGCGAGCGGAGACGGTCGATGGACTGGACCGGCAATACAAGGACCGCAGTGCCCGTGAGCGTGCGCTGGGCCGCGATGCGAAGGGCCTGGAGCGGCTGCTGGCCAACCTGCGCGCGGCGGCCGCCCGCGCCGAGGCCGCGCGCAAGGCCGCGGCGGAGAAGGCCGCGCGCGACGCCGCCCGTGCGAGCGCGACCGGTGCGGCACCGCCGCCGGCCGCGGCCCGTCCGGTGCCTGCGGCGCCCGCGCCGCAGGTCGGGGGACTGGGCTGGCCCGTATCGGGCGCGTTGCTGGCCGGTTACGGCGGCAAACTGCCCGACGGCCGCGGCAGTGACGGCCTGCTGATCGGCGCGTCGTCCGGCACCCCCGTGCGCGCCGTCGCCGACGGCCAGGTGGTCTACGCCGAATGGATGACCGGCTACGGCCTGCTGCTGATCGTCGACCATGGCAACGGCTACATGAGCCTCTACGCCCACAACGATGCGCTGCTCAAGGACCCGGGCGACCGCGTTGCCAAGGGCGAGCCGGTGGCGGCGGTGGGCAGTTCCGGTGGCCATGGCCGTCCGGCCCTGTACTTCGAACTGCGCCGCAACGGCGACCCGGTGGATCCCACCGCGTGGCTGCGCCGATAGGGCACCGGTTAACGAAAGATTGCCGGGCCCAACCCTAACGTGGCGCGTTGCCGGCATGGCACCCACATACTCGACCGTGTCCGCCGCTTGCGCGGCCCTGCTTTCCCGGAGACCTCCATGCGCCTGCGACGCCTGATCCCCTTCCTGCTCGTGAGCGCATGGGCACTGCCCGCGCTCGCGCAGGACACGCCGCCGCCGTCACCGCCGGCCGGAGATCGCGCGCCCCGGGAGGAGGAGGGTGCCGCCGACCGGCCCGGGGACGCCGCGGCGCAGCCGACCGATCCGGCCCGGGCGGGCGATACGGACACACCGGCGGTGCCGTTGGACGAGATCCGGCGGTACGTCGCGGTCTACAACGCGGTCAAGCAGGCGTACGTGGAGCCGGTCGAGGACGCCGACCTCATGCAGTCGGCCATCCGCGGCCTGCTGCTGGACCTGGACCCGCACAGCGTCTACCTCGACAAGGCCGATGCCGAAGACTTCGACGACAACGCCCGGGGTGCGTACGACGGCGTGGGTGTCGAACTGCAACGGCTGCCCGACGGTACGCTGCAGGTGATCGCACCGATCGACGACACGCCCGCGGCCCGTGCCGGCCTGCGTGCGGGCGACCGCATCGTCGCCATCGACGGTGAGCCGCTGCAGGCCGACGAGTCCGACAGCTCGGCGCCCCTGCGCGGCCCGGCCGGCAGCCAGGTGGCGCTCACCATCGAACGCGAGGGCCGCGAGGCCCCCCTGGAGGTCACGATCACCCGCGAGACCATCCGCATCACCAGCGTGCGCTCACGCATGCTGGAGCCCGGGTACGGCTACATGCGGGTCGCGGCGTTCCAGGCCGACACCGCCGCCGACTTCGCCACCCAGGTCGACGCGCTGAAGGCGCAGGCCGGGGGCACGCTGCGGGGCCTGGTGATCGACGTGCGCAGTAATCCCGGCGGCCTGTTGACCTCGGCGGTGCAGATCGCCGACGAACTCCTGGAAGAGGGCGAGATCGTCGCCACCCGTGGCCGCCTTGCCATCAGTGATGCGAGTTTCAGCGCGACCGCCGGCGACCGCCTGGACGGCGCGCCGGTGGTGGTGCTGGTCGATGCCGGGTCCGCCAGCGCCGCCGAAGTGCTGGCCGGCGCGCTGCGCGACAACGACCGCGCCCGCGTGGTCGGCAGCCGCACCTTCGGCAAGGGCTCGGTGCAGACGGTGCTGCCGCTCGACAACGGCGACTCGGTGAAGCTCACGACCGCACGCTACTACACGCCCAGCGGGCGGTCGATCCAGGCCCAGGGCATCGTCCCGGACGTGGTGCTCAAGGCCGAGAACGGCGATGGTGAACCCGTGCGGCCCAGCTTCAGCGAGGCGAGCCTGCCCGGCCACCTGCAGGGCGACGATGAAACGCTGGCCGGCAAGAATGCCGGCGAGGTGCTGGACGGCGCGCGCTACATCGACGCGGCCCTGGCCGAGCTCAAGCGGGCCAGCGCGCCGGCCGCCGCATCGCGCTGAACCCGTCCCGCGCGCGCCGTTGCGTCAGCGCGGCTTGGCCGGCAACGGAAAGGGCGTCACCACCTTCTCGCCCGTAGCGGCATCGCGGATCGCCGACGTGCCTTTGCGCTCGACCTCCTCGATCCGGACGATGCTCTGCATCGGCAGGTGCAGCACGCGGGTCTGGCCGAACTCGTCGCGCAGGCGCTCCTCGGTGGGATCGACAACCACGCCCTCGTGCACGTCGAACACCAGGTCGGCCACCTCGGTGAAGCCCCACAGCGCGCCGGATGAAACACGCCGTGCGTACAACTCGTACACCTTGCCGGCGTTGAGGAAGGTCACCTTGTAGAGCGGCTTGGACATCGGTGCGCAGAAGCTCGTGTGGATGGCGACACGGTGGGGGCGGCGGCGTTGCATCGCAAGCGCGCCGGCGACGCAGGCCCCCTTGGCGGCACGATGAAGCGGGTGTGGGCGCCAGGCGGTGTCGACGGCGATGTCGCGATGGCAGGGCGTTGACCCGGAGGTCGCCACCGAAGTCCGCAGCCCTCAGTACCCGCGGCTGCGCCGCAACCGCCGCGCGATGCCGGCGCGCGCCAGCAACGCGAACGCGCCGCCGAAGGCAAACCCCGCCAGATGCGCCGACCACGCCACCGCGCCGTAGGCCGGACCGATGAAGGTGAAGACGATCTGCAGCAGCGCCCAGACCCCGATCAGCAGCGCAGCCGGCACTTTCACGAACTGCAGGAACAGCCCCAGCGGCAGCACCAGCCCGAGGCGGGCTCCGGGGAACAACGCCAGGTAGGCGCCGATCAGCGCCGACACCGCGCCGCTGGCACCGATGATCAGCTGGTCGGGGGTGCCGATCACCGCGACGGCCGCGAGGTTGGCCACCGCACCGCCGAGCAGGAACAGCAACAGGAAGCGCCACGGGCCCATCGCGCGCTCGGCCGGCAGTCCGAAGATCAGCAGGAACACCAGGTTGCCCAGCAGGTGGGCCCAGTCGGCGTGCAGGAACAGCGCGCTTGCCAGGCGCAGGCTGTTGCCGTCCTGCAGCGATGCCCGCCACGCCTCCGGCGACGCCAGCCCGCCCGACAGCGCCGCCCATTCCAGCAACAGCCGGCGTTGCTCGCCGTCGGGCGCCAGCATCACCCAGGTGAAGCACAGCCACAGCACCGCGAACACCAGCGGCGTGGCCCAGCGCATCGGCGACTTCTGGCGGGACGGGACGGCGATGAACACGGCGGCGAGGCTTCCGGACGACGGGCTCCACGGCACGCGGAGCGGGGCAGGATCAGGGGCCCGCACCGTAGCGTGGCGGGCCTTGGCGTATTGTTAGCGTTCGGTTAACCCCCACGCTATAGTGGATACGGCGTCGTACGTCGGGACTGCTTTTCCGGCCGCCGCAACGCCGCGCCGACGGAGCCGCCCACGGCCCGCGATGACCATACAGAACACTCCACTGGAGAGAACACGCATGCAACACGCACACCGCCTCACGCGCCTGTCCGCGCTCGCGCTGGGCATCGCCGGCGCCCTGGCGTTCGGTCAGGTCCAGGCATCGGGCTTCCAGCTCAAGGAAAACAGCGTCAAGTCGATGGGCAGCGCTTTTGCGGGCTCGGGCGTCAAGACCGGCGACACCTCCGTGGTCGTGAACAACCCGGCCACGATGACCCAGTTCGAAGGCACGACGGTGCAGGCCGACGTGACCGTGATCGACCTCAACTATGAATTCCAGGGCAGCGGCACCGACGCCCTCGGCCAGCCGCTGACCGGCAACAACGGCGGCAACGCCGGCGACGTCACCCCGGTGCCGGCGCTGTCGGTCGTGCACAAGCTCGACAACGGCCTGGCGCTGGGCGCGATGGTGTCCGCGCCGTTCGGCCTGAAGACCGAGTACGACGCCGGCTGGGTCGGCCGCTACTTCGCCCAGACCTCCGACGTGAAGGTCGTGGACATGACCTTCTCGGCCGCGCTGGACATCATCCCCGACCACCTGTCGGTCGGCGTGGGCGCGATCTACTCGACCGCCGACGTCACCCTGTCCAAGGCCGTGGACTTCGGCACCCTGCTGTTCGCCAACCCCGCGACCCGCCCGCTGCCGTTCGCCCGCCCGCAGGCGCGCGACGGCTTCGTCGAAGTGCAGGGCGATGACAGCGGCTTCGGCTGGCTGGCCGGCGTCAACCTGCGTCCGAACGACCGCTTCTCCGTCGGCCTGAGCTACCGCTCCGAGATCGATTACGACCTGACCGGCGATGCCGACTGGACCGTGCCGCAGGACGTGCAGGCGGTGTTCGGCGCCAGCCCGATGACGTCCCCGCTGTTCCAGGACGGCGGCGTCACCGCCCAGCTGACCACGCCGTCGATCACCTCGGTGGCCGCGACCTTCGACGTGACCGACCGCTTCATGGTCATGGCCTCCTGGGCCGAGACCGGCTGGTCGTCGTTGCGCGAAGTGCGCATCAACTTCGACAACCCGGACCCGGACGCGGTCGAGCCCTTCGAGTGGGAAGACACCGTGTTCGCCTCCGTGGGCGCCGAGTACAAGCTCAACGACGCGTGGACGCTGCGCGGCGGCGTCGCCAGCGACGAGACCCCGACCAACATCGAGCACCGCACCCCGCGCCTGCCCGATGACGACCGCATCTGGTACTCGATCGGTGCCACCTGGCAGGTCAGCCCCGCGCTGGACGTCAACCTGGCCTACACCCGCATTGAGCCGGACGACCCGAAGGTCGACATCGCCAGCGGCGGCAGCCGCGTGACCGGTCCGTTCGACGGCAACGCCAACCTGTTCGGCGTCTCGGCGCAGTACCGCTTCTGATCGGGTGACCGGTCGGCAGGAGAAAAACCCCGCTTCGGCGGGGTTTTTTTTGCCTGCGGGTAGCACGGGGCCCCGGCGGGCGCAGGGCGCCGATCCGGTCGAGATCCGCCCCGGGGCGGCCGGCGGCAGTGAAAACTCGATAGTCATCACATAAATGGACGTCCGTTTTGACGCCTGCAGGCGGCTGTATTTGCAAAATATGTTTATTTGCTGTTAAGGGCCGACAGGGCCCGTCGGCCCGACCGCTGAGCGCGATGGATGCGCCACCCGCGAAAAACACCCCCGTTCCCGGAGAGACGTCAATGAAGACGAACACGCCCGCCCCCCGTACCGCCCATCGCCACGCCCTGTCCGCCGGCATCAGGATCGCCCTCGTGGCGGCCGCCCTGTCCACCAGCGGCCTGGCACTCGCGCAGCAGGCGCAGGACGAACCGCCGCCCCCCGCCCCGCCGTCCGAGTCCACCACCACGTTGGACACCGTCTCGGTGCTCGGCACCCGCAGCAAGCCCCGCACCGAAGCCACCTCGGCGGTGCCCATCGACATCCTGGGCGGCGAGGAATTCCACAACCAGCCGTCGGTCGACGTGCTCGACAAGCTGCGCGTGCTGGTGCCGTCCTTCAACGTCAGCACGATTCCCATCGACGACGCCGCCACCCTGGTGCGCCCGGCCAACCTGCGCGGCCTGCCGCCGGACAACACGCTGGTGCTGGTCAACGGCAAGCGCCGCCACCGCGCGGCGGTCATCACCTTCCTCGGCCACGGCCTGTCGGACGGCTCGCAGGGCCCGGACATCTCGGTGTTCCCGTCGCTGGCGCTGGAGCAGGTCGAAGTGCTGCGCGACGGCGCGGCGGCCCAATATGGCTCGGACGCCATCGCCGGCGTCATCAACTTCGGCCTGAAGCGGCTCGACCACGGCGGCACCGTGGAAGCCTTTGCGGGCGAATACTACGAGGGCGACGGCTTCACCCAGCAGTACTCGGCGCAGGTCGGACTGCCGCTGACCGAGCGCGGGTTCGCCACCCTCACCGCCGAGTGGCGCAGCGCCGACCCGACCTCGCGCAGCGTGCAGCGCGACGATGCCGCGGCCGCCATCGCCGCCGGCTATCCGGATGTCCCCGACCCGGCGCAGATCTGGGGCTCGCCCGAGGTCAACGAGGACTTCAAGTTCGTCGCCAACATGGGGTACTCCGGTGACACCGTCGACACGTACCTGTTCGGCAACGTCGCCCGGCGCGACGTCACCGGCGGGTTCTACTACCGCGACCCGACCAGCCGTGCCGGCGTCTACTCCAACGACGGCGGGCAGACCCTGCTGGTGGGCAGCCTGAGCGGCGGCGCCTGCCCGACCATCGCGTTGCGCGATGCGGATGGCAACCTGCTGCCGTACGCTGGCGTCGGCGCGGCTGTCGATGCACTTCCGGACGATTGCTTCACCTTCCTCTCGCAGTTGCCGGGCGGATTCACGCCGCGCTTCGGTGGCGAGATGGAGGACAGCTCGGTCGTGGCCGGCATCAAAGGGGTCTGGGGCGACGGCTGGCATTGGGACCTGAGCGGCGCGTTCGGGCGCAACGAAATCGACTTCTACATGCTC
Source organism: uncultured Lysobacter sp. (assembly GCA_966210725.1). Lineage (GTDB taxonomy): Bacteria > Pseudomonadota > Gammaproteobacteria > Xanthomonadales > Xanthomonadaceae > Lysobacter_C. The sequence continues at coordinate 8,432 of CBIHLN010000076.1, forward strand.
AACACCGTCAACGCCTCGACCGGCCCCGACCAACCGGCCGGGTTGCGGTTCTCGCCGGGCGGCAACGTGCAGACGGAAACCAATTTCAACTTCGACCTGAGCCGTGACTTCGACACCGGGTTCACCAGCGGTCCGCTGACGCTGGCAGCGGGCGTGGAATGGCGCGAGGAGGAATTCCAGATCAAGGCCGGTGACGGCCCGTCGACCGCCATCGGACCGCTGACCGAGCAGGGATTCAGCATCGGCTCCAATGGGTTCCCTGGTTTCAGCCCGAGCACGGCCGGTACGTTCGACCGCGACAACTGGGCGGTGTATGTCGACGCCGAAGCCCGCCTCACCGGGCAACTGCTGCTGGCAGCCGCGGTGCGCCACGAGGATTTCAGCGACTTCGGCGGCACCACCAACTGGAAGCTGACCGGGCGCTACGATTTCACCGACACCTTCGCCATGCGTGGTGCCGTCAGCACGGGCTTCCGTGCGCCGACCCCGGGTCAGGCCAATGTCAGCCAGGTGACCACCGCCTTCATCGACGGCGAGCTGCGCGATACCGCCACGCTGCCACCGGCCCTGCTCGCCGGCCTGTTCCCCGGTGCCGAACCGCTGCAACCGGAGGAGTCGAAGAACGCCTCGCTGGGCATGGTGTGGAACAGCGGTGCCTGGCTGGTGACGGCCGACGCCTACCGCATCGAAGTGACGGATCGCATCGCCCGCAGCACCGATTTCGACGTGACCCAGGAGCAGCGCGACGAGCTGGCCGCCCGGGGCCGCCCGGATCTCGGGTCGTTGAGCCGCGTCGGCTTCTTCGTCAATGATTTCGACACCACCACCAGCGGCGTTGACCTCGTCGCCAGTGTCGACAGTGGCCACTTCGGTGGCGACACCACGTACTCGCTGGCCGCCAACTGGAACCGGACCGAAGTCGACGACTTCACCCCGGGCATCATCAGCGAGGCGCGCATCAAGAAGATCGAGGAATCGCTGCCGCGCACCAAGGGCTACATGGGCATCGACCACCAGCGCGAGGTTTTCCACGCCAACCTGCGCGTGAACTACTACGGCTCGTTCTACGAGGACCACCTCGACAGCGACGTGGTGCTGGCGGAGGACGGCGGCCTGCCGATCGACGGCGACAGCGCGGTCACGGTCGATGCCGAGATCGGCTGGCGGTTCGCCTCTGGCCTGTATTTCAGCGCTGGCGCGCAGAACCTGTTCGACCACGTGCCCGACGACAACCCGTGGGGTGGCGTCGCCGGTGCGCAGTACCCGGTGCACGCGCCGTACGGGTTCAACGGCGGCTTCTACTATGCGCGGGTCGGTTACACGTTCTGACGCCCGTTTGCCCGACGGCAAAAAAAAGAGCCCCGCATCGCGGGGCTCTTTCATTGCGGCGCCGGCACGTCGCCCGCGACGCCCGCGGGTCGGATCAGTCGCCCAGCGTCAGCAGCGACGCATTGCCGCCCGAGGCCGTGGTGTTGATCGTGATGACCTTCTCGGTGGTGAAGCGCGGCAGGTAGTGCGGACCGCCGGCCTTCGGGCCCGTGCCCGACAGGCCCTGGCCACCGAAGGGCTGCACGCCGACCACCGCACCGATCTGGTTGCGGTTGACGTAGCAGTTGCCGACGCGGGCGCGCGAGGCGATGTAGTCCACGGTCTGGTCGATGCGGGAGTGGATGCCCAGCGTCAGGCCGTAGCCGGTGGTGTTGATCTGGGCGAGCACGCCGTCGAGGTCGTTGCCGTTCCAGCGCAGCACGTGCAGCACCGGCCCGAAGATCTCCTCGTGCAGCTGGTCCAGCGAGCGCAGCGCGTAGGCGCGCGGCGCGAAGAACGTGCCGTGCGCGGTGTCCTCGTTCATCGGCGCCTGCGCGATCAAGGTGGCCTCGCGGTCCATGCGTGCGACGTGGTCACGCAGCATCTTCATCGCGTCCTCGTCGATCACCGGGCCGACGTCGGTCGACAGCAGGCCCGGGTCGCCCACGCGCAGTTCGGCCATCGCGCCGGCGAGCATCTGCTCGACCTTGTCGGCGATGTCCTCCTGCACGAACAGGATGCGCGCGGCCGAACAGCGCTGGCCGGCCGAGGTGAAGGCCGAGGCCATCACGTCCTTGACCAGCTGCTCGGGCAGGCACGAGGAGTCGGCGATCAGCGCGTTCTGGCCGCCGGTCTCGGCGATCAGCACGGCAATGGCGGCGTCGCGCGCGGCCAGGGCGCGGTTGATGGCGCGCGCGGTGTTGGTGGAGCCGGTGAAGGCGACGCCGGCCACGCGCGGGTCTTTGGTCAGCGCCGCGCCGACGGTGGCGCCGTCGCCCGGGACGAACTGCAGCACGGCCTCGGGCACGCCGGCCTCGTGCAGCAGCTGCGTGGCGACGTAACCGACCAGGCTGGTCTGCTCGGCCGGCTTGGCGATCACCGTGTTGCCGGCGGCCAGCGCCGCGGCGACCTGGCCGGTGTAGATCGCCAGCGGGAAGTTCCACGGGCTGATGCACACGAACACGCCGCGCCCGGACAGGTGCAGCGTGTTGGATTCGCCGGTCGGGCCGGGCAGCACTTCCGGTGCGAACAGCTCGCGCGCCTGCGCGGCGTAGTAGCGCAGGAAGTCGACGGCCTCGCGCACCTCGGCCACGCCATCGGGGATGCTCTTGCCGGCCTCCTTGGTGCACATCGCGATGAACAGCGGCATGCGCGCTTCCATCAGGTCGGCGGCGTGCTCCAGGATCGCCGCGCGGCTGGCCGCCGGGGTCGCGTTCCAGCCCTCGTGCGCGGCCACGGCATTGGCCAGCGCACGCTCGACGGTGGCGCTGTCGGCCGGGGTCCAGTGGCCGGCCACCTCGCGGCGGTCGGCCGGGTTGGTGGAGTCGATCGGCTCACCTGCCGAGGTTGCGCCCGGCACCAGCGGCGTGGCGGTCCAGCGCTGCGCGGCGGCCGCGTTGACCTGCTCGGCCAGCTGGCGCAGTTGATCGTCGTTGGCGAGGTTCACGCCCATGGAATTGTTCCTCTGGATGCCGAAGCTGCGGTACAGGTCGACCGGCAGCGGAATGCGGGGGTGCGGGATCTGCTCGAACGCGGCCACGGTCTCGACCGGGTCGCGCACCAGGTCCTCGATGGCGACGGCCTCGTCGGTGATGCGGTTGACGAAGCTGGAGTTGGCGCCGTTCTCCAGCAGGCGGCGCACCAGGTACGGCAGCAGGTCCTCGTGGCTGCCGACCGGCGCGTACACGCGGCACGGCGCGTCCAGGCGGTCGGCCGGGATGACTTCCGCGTACAGGTCGTCGCCCATGCCGTGCAGCTTCTGGAACTCGAAGCGCCCCGCGCGGCCCAGCATCGCCGCGCGGCGGTGGATGGCCGCGATGGTGTGCGCGTTGTGGGTGGCGAACATCGGGTAGATGGCATCGCCCGCTTCCAGCATGCGCCGCGCGCAGGCCAGGTACGACACGTCGGTGTTGGGCTTGCGGGTGAACACCGGGTAGCCGGCCTGACCGTCGACCTGCGCGCGCTTGACCTCGCTGTCCCAGTAGGCGCCCTTGACCAGTCGCACCGGGATGCGGCGGCCATGGCGGCGTGCCAGGTCGGCGATGAAGTCGATCACCTCCGGCGCGCGCTTCTGGTAGGCCTGCACGGCCAGGCCGTAGCCCTCCCAGCCGTCCAGCGACGGATCGGCGTAGGCCGCGGCGATGACGTCCAGCGACAGCTCCAGCCGGTCGGCCTCCTCGGCATCGACGGTGAAGCCGATGCCGTGGCCGCGCGCCAGCTGCGCCAGCTCCAGCACGCGCGGGGTGAGCTCGGCCAGCACGCGCTCGCGCTGGGCATGCTCGTAGCGCGGGTGCAGCGCCGACAGCTTCACCGAGATGCTGTGCGCGCCGAACACCTCGGCGCCGGCGTGCGCGCCGCTGCGTCCGATCGCCTCGATCGCGTCGCGGTAGGCCTGCAGGTAGCGTGCGGCATCGGCGGCCGTCAGTGCGGCCTCGCCGAGCATGTCGAACGAATAGCGGTAGGCGGCGTTGGCGCCCTTCTTCGCGCGCGACAGCGCCTCCCCGATCGTCCGGCCCATCACGAACTGGTGCCCCATGATCCGCATCGCCTGGCGCACCGCCAGCCGGATCACTGGCTCGCCGACGCGGCCCACCAGGCGCTTGAACGCGCCATGGACGTCGCGCTTGGTGTCGTCGGCCAGGTCGACCAGGTGGCCGGTCAGCATCAGGCCCCAGGTGGAGGCGTTGACCAGCACCGAGTCGGACTGGCCCATGTGGCGCTTCCAGTCGGCGTCGCCCAGCTTGTCGCGGATCAGCTTGTCGGCGGTGTCCTGGTCGGGGATGCGCAGCAGCGCCTCGGCCACGCACATCAGCAGCACGCCCTCCTCGCTGCCCAGGTCGTACTGGCGCATGAAGGCCTCGATTGCGCCCTGGTGCCGGGCACGGGCGCGCACGCGCGCGACCAGGTCGGCCGCCATCGCCTGCACCGCGGTCCGGTCGGCATCGGGCAGGCGGGCCTGGTTGAGCTGGGCGCGGACATGGGCGGCCTCGTCCCGGACCCAGCCGGCGGTGATGGCGGCGCGTGGGGCAGCGGGCGGGGCAGGCAGTTCGGGCGCGATCAGCGCGCGCGCACCGCCGTCGAGGGCAGGGGGGGGTGTGTGCA
>CBIHLN010000077.1:0-12874 GCA_966210725.1 uncultured Lysobacter sp.
GCCTGGGCAAGCGCGTCAGCCTGCCCTCGGGCCAGCTGACCATCCTGGACGGCCTGACCTTCGACATCGCCCACGGCGACACGGTCGCGATCGTGGGTGCGTCGGGGTCGGGCAAGAGCACGCTGCTGTCGCTGATGGCCGGGCTGGACACGCCCAGCGACGGGCGCGTGGTGCTGGACGGCACCGTGCTGTCGTCGCTGGACGAGGACGGCCGGGCCCGGGTGCGCGGCGAGCGCGTCGGCTTCGTATTCCAGAACTTCCAGCTGCTGCCGTCCCTGACCGCCCTCGAGAACGTGATGCTGCCGCTGGAGCTGCGCGGCGACGACGACGTGGAAGCGCCGGCGCGCGCGATCCTGCAGAAGGTCGGACTGGGCGAGCGCCTGGGCCACTACCCGCGCCAGTTGTCGGGCGGCGAGCAGCAGCGCGTGGCGCTCGCGCGCGCGTTCGTGACGCGGCCCTCGCTGCTGTTCGCCGACGAGCCCACCGGCAACCTCGACACCCACACCGGGCAGGCGATCATCGAGCTGCTGTTCGAGCTCAACCGCGCCGCCGGCACCACGCTGGTGCTGGTCACCCATGACGACCACCTCGCCGTGCGTTGCCGCCACCGGCTGCGGCTGGACAGCGGGCGGCTGGTCGAAGACGAGCGCCAGGCGGCATGAGCACGACGCCCCCCCGCGCCGCGGTCGTCATCGGCCCGCGCCGGATCGCCACGCTGGCGTGGCGCCAGCTGCGGCGCGACCTGGCCGCCGGCGACGTGCGCATCCTGCTGGCCGCGCTGGTGCTGGCCGTCGTCGCCGTCACCGCGGTCGGTTTCGTCACCGACCGCGCCGAGCGCGCACTGGCGATCGAGGCCAACCGCCTGCTGGGCGGCGACGCGGTGGTGCGCGGCAATGCGCCGCCCACCGACGTCATCGATGCGGCCGCCGATGCGCCCGGGCTGCAGCGCACGCGCACGGTCGAACTCGACAGCATGATCCGCGTCGGCGAAGGCGAGGCCGCCAACCTGCGGCTGGGCGACCTGCGCGCGCTGGGCGAGGGGTTCCCGCTGCGCGGGCAGTTCACCGTGATTGATGAGGCCGGCGGCGTGCCGCGGGCGGCGAGCGGCATCCCGGCGCCCGGCACGCTGTGGATGAGCCAGGCCGGGGCCGAGACCCTGCGTGCGCGCATCGGCGACACGGTCGGCATCGGCCAGTCGCAGTTGCGGCTGGCGGCGCTGGTCACGCAGGAGCCGGACGCGGCGCTGGACTACTTCAACGTCGCGCCCAAGGTCTTCCTCAACCTGGACGACCTGCAGGCCACCGGGCTGGTGCAGGTCGGAAGCCGCCTGCGCCACCGGCTGGTGGTGGCCGGCGACAGCAACGCGGTGGAGCGGTTCGTCGCCGTGGCCCGCGACAACCTGGGTCGCGGCCAGCGGCTGGAGACCATCGAGGACGCGCGGCCGGAGATCCGTTCCGCGCTCGACCGCGCCGGCCGGTTCCTCGGCCTGGCCGCGCTGGTGTCGGTGGTGCTGGCGGCCGTGGCGGTCGCCATGGCGGCGCGCCGCCACAGCGAGCGCCACCTCTCGGGCACCGCGGTGATGCGCTGCCTGGGCGCCAGCCAGCGCACGCTGGTGGGCGTGCACGTGGGCGAACTGCTGCTGCTCGGCCTGCTCGCCAGCACGGTCGGCGTGGCGATCGCGTTCACGCTGCAGTGGGCGATCGGCGGCTGGCTGGAGGGCGCGCTCGGCCTCTCGATCCCGGCCGCCGGCGTGATGCCGGCGCTGCAGGGCTATGCCGTCGGGCTGGTGGTGCTGCTGGCCTTCGGCGCGCCGCCGGTGCTGGCGCTGCGCCGCGTGCCGGCGCTGCGCGTGCTGCGCCGCGACCTCGACCCGACCGAACCCAGCGCCTGGGCGGTGGCCGCCGTGGGACTGGGCGGCCTGGCCGCGCTGCTGTGGTGGAAAGCCGGCTCGCCGGAACTGGCCACCGCCATGCTGCTGGGCATCGTCGCCACGCTGGCGGTGCTCGCGCTGCTGGCCTGGGGGCTGATCGCGCTGGTACGCCGGCTGCGTTCGCGCCTGCGCGGCAGCCTGCGCTACGGGCTGGCCAACGTCAGCCGCCGCGCCGGCACCAGCGTGGCGCAGATCGCCGCGCTCGGCCTGGGGCTGATGGCGCTGCTTCTGCTCACCTTCGTGCGCACCGACCTGCTGGACCGCTGGCAGCTGGCGCTGTCGGCGGAGGCGCCCAACCGCTTCATCATCAACGTGCAGGACGACCAGCTGGACGACGTGCGCGGTTTCATCGCGCAGCGCGGCGTCGCCGAGCCGGTGCTGTTCCCGATGATCCGCGCGCGCCTGGCCAGCCACAACGGCGAGGCGGTGACCGGCGAGGACTACGAAGCCGAAGACGACCGTGCCCGCCGCCGCGCCGACCGCGAGTTCAACCTGTCGGTGGTCGATGCGCTGCGCGAGGACAACGAGGTGGTGGCCGGCGAGTTCTGGGGCGCCACGCCGCCGGCCGCGCCGGAACTCTCGATCGAGGAGGACTTCGCCGAGTCGCTGGGCTGGAAGCTCGGCGACACGGTCGGCTTCGACATCGCCGGCCAGCCGTTCGAGGGCACCGTCACCAGCCTGCGCAGCGTCGACTGGGAAAGCTTCCAGCCCAACTTCTTCGTCATCGCCTCGCCGGGTGCGCTGGACGGCTTCGCTGCCAGCCACATCACCGCGGTGCACGTGCCGGCGACGGACACCGGGTTCACCGGCGCGCTGGTGGAACGCTTCCCGAACCTGTCGGTGATCGATGTCGATGCCGTGCTCACGCAGGTGCGCAGTACCGCCGACCAGGTCTCGACCGTGGTCGAGGTGGTGTTCTATTTCTCGCTGGTCGCCGGCCTGCTGGTGCTGATGGCGGCCGTCAGCGCCAGCCAGGACGAGCGCCTGCTGGAAGGCGGGGTGATGCGCGTGCTGGGCGGCAGCCGGCGCCAGTTGCGGCTGGCGCAGGCGTCGGAGTTCGCGGCCATCGGCCTGCTGTCGGGACTGGTGGCGGCCATCGCCGCGTCGGTGCTGGCCGGCGTGGTCGCCACGCAGGTGTTCGACCTGCCGTGGCAGGCCAACTGGGCGATGGCGGCGTTCGGCGGCGCCCTCGGCGTGGTGGCCGCACTGGCGGCCGGGCTGTTCGCCACGCGCCGCGTGCTGGACGCACCGCCGTCGGTCACGTTGCGGGAGCTGCAGGGGTGATTCGATCACGCCACGACCAAGCCCTGAGCCGCCGTTCCCGTGCAGGCGGGAACCCATGGACGTACATCGCGACATGACCGCCGACGTGCCCCCGGTCGTGCGCACCGTCGAGATCAGCAACGCCCTTGGATTCCCGCCTGCGCGGGAATGACGGCAGGGGGCGGGGCGCACTCATGACCTGCGGCCAGGACGGCGTTCGGGAGCAGCGGCCGAAGTCAGCCGACGCCGGTCAACGCCGCCTGCAGCTGGTCGACGCCGTAGGGCTTCTGCAGGCAGGCGTCGGCAACCGAGCCGCCGGCCAGCGCCGCGGCGTCGTCGCCGGTGGCGAGCACCACGCGCAGCGACGGTTGGCGCTCGCGGGCCTGCCGCGCCAGTTCGACCCCGTGCATGTCGGGCAGGTGGACATCGGTCAGCAGCACGTCGCCGCCGCCGTCCAGCGCCTGCAGGGCGTCGCCGGCGGTGGCAACGGCCTGCACCTCGTGGCCCAGCCGGGCCAGCAGTTGCGCGGTGGTGCGGCGGCTGTCCTCGTCGTCCTCCACGAAGACGATGCGCAGGCCGCCTGCCGCCGTGCGCGGAGGCGCCGGTGACGCATCGCCACCGCCGGGCTGCGGGTGTTTTGCGGGGCCGGCGGTGGCCCCAGTCGCGTCGACCGGCGAGCCGGGCAGGCGCTCCAGCGACTGCCGCAGCCGGCGCGCGAGGTCTTCCCGTCGGTAGGGCTTGCCCAGCAGTTCCACGCCCGGGTCGAGCCGTCCGCCATGGAACACCACGTCCTCGGTGTAGCCGGACGTGAACAGCACCGCCACGTCCGGCAGCAGCGTGCGGGCGCGGCGGGCCAGTTCCGGGCTCTGCACCGGGCCGGGCATCACCACGTCGGTGAACACCAGGTCCACCCGGGTGCCGGCCTCCAGCAGGTCCAGCGCGGACTGCGCGTCGGCGGCCTGCACCACGCGGTAGCCCAGCGAGCGTACGGTCTCGACCACGCTCTCGCGCACCGCCGCGTCGTCTTCCACCACCAGCACCGTCTCGTGGCCGCCCCGCACGGGACCGCTTTCCGGGTCGACCCACGGCGTGGCCGGGCGGTCGCTGCGCGGCAGGTAGACGGTCACCGCCGTGCCTTCGCCCGGGGTGCTGTCCAGGGTCACCTGGCCACCGGTCTGGCGCACGAAGCCATACACCATGCTCAGGCCGAGGCCGGTGCCGCGGCCCTCCTCCTTGGTCGTGTAGAACGGCTCGAACGCGCGCCGTACCACGTCGTCGTGCATGCCGTGCCCGGTGTCGGCGATGCGCAGCACCACGTAGTCGCCCTCGACCAGTTCCGGGTGCGGGCGCTGCCCGGGACCGACGGTGAGGTTGGCCGCGGTGATGGTGAGGCGCCCGCCATGCTCCATCGCGTCGCGCGCGTTGATGGCCAGGTTGAGCACGGCGTTTTCGAGCTGGTGCGGGTCGGCTTCCACGGTCGCCAGCGCCGGGTCGATGTCGACGCGCAGTTCGACCCGCTCGCCCAGCGTGCGCCGCAGCAGGTCGTCCAGCCGTCGCAGGCGCTCGCCCAGGTCCAGCACCACCGGCGCCAGCGGCTGCTGCCGTGCGAAGGCCAGCAGCTGCGAGGCCAGCTTGGCCCCGCGCTCCACCGCGTCCATGGCGGCGTCGACGTGGCGCGTGGCGCGGGTGGCCTGGCCGATATCGCCGGCCAGCAGCTGCAGGTTGGCGCCGATCACCTGCAGCACGTTGTTGAAATCGTGCGCCACGCCGCCGGTCAGCTTGCCGACGGCCTCCATCTTCTGCGCCTGCAGCAGCGCGGCCTCGCTCTCCTCCAGCGCGCGGGTGCGCGCCTGCACCAGGTCCTCCAGGTGGTGGCGGTACTGCTCCAGTTCGGCCTGCGCCAGCGCCTGCGGGGTGATGTCGTGGCCCTGCACGAAGATGCCGATCACCTCGCCGTCGGCATCGCGCACGGGCTGGTAGACGAAGTCGACGAACGCGTCCCCGGTCTCGCCCGGGGTGTCGCCGGCGATCCGCACGCGCATGCCCCGTCCCACGAACGGCCGGCCCGTCGTAAACACCTCGTCGAGCAGCTTGATGTAGCCCTGATCGACCACCTCGGGCAACGCCTCGCCCACCGTCATCCCCGCCACGGCGGGCTTGTTGACCAGCTTGAGGTAGGCCGCGTTGGCCAGTTCGAACCGGTGCTCCGGCCCGGAAAGGTACGCCATGAAGCCGGGCGCGGCCTCGAACAGGCCGAGCAGGTGGCGGCGCTGCGACTCCAGGGCGCGGTTGCTGGCCTGCACCGTCTGGGCGCGGTGCAGCACGCCGATCTCCATCTGCTCGGCGCGCGGCGGCCGTTCGCCACGGCGGCGCTGTTCCAGTTCGGTTTCCATGCGGTGCAGTTCCGTGACGTCCACGGTGTGCTGCAGCACATGGTCGATGCGGCCATCGGGGGACGGCACGGGGGTATGGGTCGCGCTCCAGAAGCGCTCCTCGAACACCGTGGTGCCGTCGGGGGCGGTGCGCGGTATGGAATACCGGATGACACTCAGCGTATGCGGCTGCCCGGTGTCGAGCGCATGCTGGAGCGATTCGCGCAGTTCGCGCACGGCCTCGTGGCCGGGGTCGTCCGGGTCGTCGGGGTCGCCGGGGAACGCCTCGAACAGCGACACACCCAGCAGCTCTTCGCGCGTCCGGCCGGTGGCGGCCAGGTACGTGGCGTTCATCCAGACGTAGCGGAACTGGCGGTCCAACACCATGTAGGGGTTGGGCGAGAGGTCCAGCAGCGCGGCGAAATCGATCACGGTCAGCGTCCCCTGGCGGCCCGGACCCGGTGCGCTGCGTGCGCGGCGGCCGCGCAGGGGCGGTGTGCAGTCCAGCCGCGGATTGTGCGCGATCCCGATGTGGGTGCGGGGTCAACGCCGGCCGACCCACGCGCCGGCCCAGGGCGGGCGGGTCGCCTTGAACGCCGCGCAGCTGGAAGCCCGCGCAAAAGGAAGGGACGGCCCGCGCACGGGCCGTCCCCGGTGGTGCCGCATCGCCGACGAGTGCGCTACGGCACCCGAACGCGGGGCGTGGGGCCGGTCAGGACGCCGGCATCAGCACCTTGTCGATCACGTGGATCACGCCGTTGCTGCTGCGCAGGTCCGCGGTGGTCACGTTGGCGGTGTTGCCCTGGGCGTCGGTGACGGTGACGCCACCCGCCGGGTTGGCCTTGGCGATCAGCTCGCCACCGGCCACGGTGGTCAGGCGGGCTTCGCCGTTGCCCGCTTCGATCTGCTGCGTCAGCGCGGCCGCATCCACGTTGCCCTCGACCACGTGGTAGGTCAGCACGCCGGTCAGCTCGTCCTTGCGGTCAGGCTCCAGCAGGCCATCGACCGTGCCGGCCGGCAGCGCATCGAACGCCGCGTTGGTCGGCGCGAACACCGTGTACGGGCCAGGGCCCTGCAGCGTCTCGGCCAGGCCCGCCGCCTGTACCGCCGATACCAGCGTGCTGTGGTCGGGCGAGTTGGACGCATTGGCGACGATGTCCATGTCCGCGCCCGGCGCGGCCATCGTGTCGTCGGTCATAGCGTCGGGCGGGGTGGCCATCGGATCGGTGGCCGGGTCGGTCATGGCCGGGTCCGGCGTGGCGGCGGCCATGTCGGCATCGGCGTCGGCGTTGTCGGCCGAGCAGGCGGCCAGCGCGATACCGGACATCAATGCGAGGGTCAGCAGTTTGATCTTCATGGGGTGGGTTCCTGTGGGGGATGGATCGGTGGGGGATGGACGTTTGGGGATAAAAGGAGCGGCGGATCAGCGGGTCGCCGGACCCGACCCGCATTCACGTGCAGCGCGTGGGCGGCTGCGACCAACTGCGGCTGCGACGTGGCCACGCTACGGAGGCGGGTGTACGGGGCGTGTCCCCGTGACGTGGGCAAGTCGTTAAATCAGACGGTGCGGTGTCTCTCCGGCCGATCGCGCGGGCCGTGCCCGGTGGGCCGGTGCAGCAGGGTCTCCTCGTCGGATGGGGGCTGGCAGCTACGGCGCGTCCGCGCGACGGGATGCGCGGCGCCATGTGCCGGCGAGCATCGATTCACCGCGTGTCGCAGTTGGCGAGCGCCGTGTGAAGGCGCCGGGCCGGCGCTTGGGCCCGCCGCAAAGGGCGGCGCCCGCCACGCGGGACGCGGCGGGCGCCGGAGATGGCTGGAGGCGCGGTGCTTCTCAGCGGTCGAGCGGTTGCGGCTCGGCCTGGAACCGGCGCGGGTAGTCGCGTTCAGTGGCGACCCGCTCGACCTCGGCATCGTCCAGCGATGCCGGGGCATACACCGCGTAGGCGACACGGTCGTCGCGCCGCCCGACATGGTGCAGGCGGTAGCGCGGCTGCCCGCCGCCCGTGTTCTCCGGGTAATGGCGCGGCGGCTGCGTGCCCTCCAGGTCCAGTTCGCTGTTGTCGACGGTGCCGCCGATGAAGAGCGCTCGCATGGGAACTCCTTGCACGTGGGGGTGCATGCAGCGTGTCGATGCGACCGTTGGACCGGCATGAAGCCGGCGTTCGATGGATGCAAAGACGCGCGTGCGGTTCAGCGCGCGACGGGCCGCGATCAGAGCCCGGGCGTGGCCAACCGGCGGCGCGGGCGCAGATGCAGCCACACGGTCTGCGCGACCAGCACGATGGCGATCGCGACGGCCACCCAGGCCGCGGTGTCGGCGCCCGGCAGCTCGCCGCGCGACTGCTTCACGTACACGGCCGCCAGCCCCCAGAGCGCCGCGGCCACGTACGCCAAGTGACCGCGCAGCCCGTGGTTGACCAGCAGCAGGACCACCGCAGCCGCCGCGAACAGCCCCAGGCTCCAGCCGAGCATCGCCCCCGTGTCGAGCACGGCGTAGGCCACCAGCACCTGCGCAGTGTTCAGGAAGGCGGCCAGCGACAGCCAGCCGGCGTGCAGGGCCAGCGGAGCGGTCGCCCAGAGCCCCTGGCCCCTCATCGGTGCCGGGTCGCGGGCCAGGACGAGGGCCGCGGCGGCGATGCACGCCAGTGCGCCCCAGATCACCAGCAGCGCCAGGCCGAACCACTGCTGGGAGAACACCGGCATCCACAGCGCGGTCAGTGCGAAGCCCGCTGCGGCCAGTGGGCGCGCCCGGTCCAGGGCCGCGGATGCGGCGCGCGCGCGCCACTGCCACACACCAAAGGCGACGTCCCAGGCGAAGATCAGGCCCCAGATGGAGAACGCGTACCCCGCCGCGACCAGCAAGGTCGGATAGCGGTCGGAAATGGTGCCGTTGTCGGGGCCGAACGCACCGGTGTTGGAGAGCCAGGCGATGACCGGCATCAGCAGGGCGAACAGGATCGCAGCAACGCGCATGGCAACACTCCGGCATCGGGGACAGCGCACCCTGCCGCGCGCGACGTGAAGCCGGCGCGGAAACGCGGCCGCGGCGGGCGGCGCGTAGAATCGCCGACCCCCTCTCCCGAGCCCGTGCATGCGCGCCGAATCCGATCCTGCGCTCGAAACCCTGATGCTGCCGCTGGCCGACGGCCGGCTGGCGTGGCCCCGGGACGGAGCGCTGTTCCTGCGCGCGCGCGATGGCTGGCCGCTGCATGCCGCGCCGCGCCCGGGGCTGGTGGCCGAGCAGAGCTTCCGGCCCGACGCGCAGGCGCTGGAGGCGTCGGGCATCGCGCTGGCCACGCCGGGCGATGCGCGCCGCTACCCGCTGGTCATGCTGCTGCCGCCCCGGCAGCGCGACGAGTCGCGCGCGCTGATGGCCCGCGCCATCGCGTCGCTCGCACCCGGCGGGCGCGTGCTGGCGTGCGTGCCCAACAGCGAGGGCGCACGCTCGGCCGAGCAGGACCTGGCGGCGATCGCCGGCCCGCTGGAGACCATCAGCAAGCACAAGTGCCGGGTGTTCTGGACCGCGCCGCTGGACGGCCCGGCCGACGCCACGTTGGCCGCGCGCTGGTTGGCGCTGGACGAGGTGCGCACCATCGGTGATGCGCGCTTCGTGAGCCGCCCCGGCGTGTTCGCGTGGGACCGCATCGACCCGGCCTCGCAGCTGCTGGCCGAACACCTGCCCGCCGACTTGGCGGGCCGCGCCGCCGACCTGGGCGCCGGCTTCGGCTACCTGTCGGTGGAACTGCTGGAGCGCAGCCCGGGCATCAACACCGTGCACCTGTACGAGGCCGAGGCGCGCGCGCTGGAGCTGGCGCGCCGCAACCTGGCGCCGTTCGCGCCGCGCGCCGCGCTCGAGTTCCGATGGCACGACGTCACCGCGGGCCTGCCCGAGACCTACGACGTGATCGTCAGCAACCCGCCGTTCCACACCCAGGGCCGCGCCGACCGGCCCGACATCGGCCGCCGCTTCATCGCCGTCGCCGCACAGGCGCTGCGGCCGGGCGGGCGGATGTGGCTGGTCGCCAACCGGCACCTGCCGTACGAATCGGTGCTGGACGCGAGCTTCGGCGAGGTGCGCACCGTGGCGCAGCGCGACGGCTTCAAGGTGATCGAGGCGGTCAAGGCGATGCCGTCGCGCCCGGAGCGCGCGCCCAAGGCCTTCGACCGCACCGCCGTGCGCAACGCGCACCGGTGAAGAGGCGCCCATGAAACTGGTCAAGCTGATCGCCAACCTCGGCTACGGCAGCCGCAAGCAGGTGGCGCTGATGTTCCGCGAGGGCCGCATCACCGACGCCGCGGGCGAGGTGCTCTACGCCGACGACCGCGTCGACCACGCCGCCATCCGCGTCGACGGCGAGCCGCTGGACCCGCCGGCCGGGCTGGCGCTGATGTTGCACAAGCCGGTCGGCTACACGTGCTCGACCAAGGACGCCGGCCGGATCGTCTACGACCTGCTGCCCGCGCGCTTCCGGCTGCGCTCGCCGCTGCTGTCGACCGTCGGACGGCTGGACCGCGACACCAGCGGGCTGCTGCTGATGACCGACGACGGCCAGCTGCTGCACCGCATCGTGTCCCCCAAGTCGCACCTGCCGAAGGTGTACGAGGCGACGCTGGCGCAGGACCTGCGCGGCGACGAAGTCGCGCTGTTCGCCAGTGGAACGCTGCTGCTGGAGTCGGAGACCACCCCGTTGGCCCCGGCCACGCTCGACGTGCTCGGGCCGCGCCACGCGCGCCTGACCCTGACCGAAGGCCGCTACCACCAGGTGCGGCGGATGTTCGCCGCCACCGGCAACCACGTCGAGGCACTGCACCGCCCGCGCGTGGGCGGGCTGTCGCTGGGCGAGCTGCCGGCGGGTCAGTGGCGCGTGCTCGGCGAGGACGACCTGTCGAGGCTGTTCGACGCGTCCGGCACGTAGCGTCGGCATACGCCGCAGTGGCGGCCTCGAGGCACCTGTAGGAGCGGCTTCAGCCGCGATCCAAAAATCGGACCCGCACGGAAGGCACCGGTCGCGACGGCAAACCGGAGCCGTTGTAGGAGCGACGTGAGTCGCGACCACGTCGCACCGGAACGCCACGGGTCGCGACTCACGTCGCTCCTACACATACTCTGCAGCTGCGATGGCGGCTGAAGCCGCTCCTACAGGTGCGGCATCGGCGGCTTCAGTCGCCCTGCAACAACCGCCGGTACCCGTCCTCCCCCAGCCGCTCCAGCGTCGCCAGGTTGCGCTCGACGATCACGTCCGGGTCGGGGAACGCGGCGACCGCGCGCTCCACGCTGGCCTCGCGCAGCAGGTGCAGGGTCGGGTAGGGCGAACGGTTGGTGCAGTTGCCGGCGTCGTCCGGATAAGTGCCGGCGAACACGTAGTCGGGGTGGAAGCTGGCGACCTGGATCTCGCCTTCCAGCCCGAGCGCGTCCACCGCGGCATCGGCCTGGTCGAGGAAGTCGTTGTAGTCCATGAAGTCGGCCAGTACGTGCGGGTGCACGATCAGCGTGGTGTCGACCACCTCCGGGTCGACATCCGCCAGCCACGCGAGTTCGGCGGCCAGCTCCTCCAGCAACGCCTCGGGCGTCGTCGCCTCGCTCAGCACGTAGCGCACCTGGTCCTTGGCGTGCACGGCCTTGGCGAACGGGCACAGGTTGAGCCCGATCACCGCGCGCTCCAGCCAGCGCCGGGTGGTGGTGATGGGGTCGGTGTCGGTACCGGTACCGGGATCGGGCGGCGGCGCTGGTGGCATCGTCATTCGTCCCGGGGCGCGTGGCCCAGGTTGCGCTCAGTCACGGTCGCGCCCGGTCGCGGCCACGCTCAGTCACGGAAATTGTCGAACTGCAGCGGCCGTTCGAACTCGCCCGCCTTCAGCAGCGCGATGGCCGACTGCAGGTCGTCGCGCTTCTTGCCGTTGACGCGCAGCTTGTCGCCGTTGATCTGGGTGTCGACCTTGAGCTTGGCGTCCTTGATCGCGCCCTGGATCTTCTTGGCCAGCTCGCGCTCGATGCCCTGCTTGACGGTGATGGACTGGCGCGCACCGGCGAGGTTGCTTTCGACCTCGCCGAACTCCAGGCAGCGCGCATCGATGCCGCGTGCGATCAGGCGCCCGCGCAGGATGTCCTCCATCTGCTTGAGCTGGAAGTCGCTGGGCGCGGACTGTTTGATGGTCGCGTCGTCGAGCTCGAACTTGGCGTCGACGCCCTTGAAGTCGAAACGCGTGGACAGCTCGCGGTTGGCCTGGTCGACGGCGTTGGTCAGTTCGTGGCGGTCGACTTCCGAGACGATGTCGAAGGAGGGCATGGCAGGGCTCCGCGGAAAACGCGAAGCCTACCGCGACCGTCAGGCGACGGCAGCCCGGGTGGCCGCATTCCGGCCGCCCCCTGCCATTGCCGGCGCGGCCTTCAACTCCATTGCCGGGCCGCGGGCGCCGGCCTGCCCGCCGCGGGCAGCCGCCGCAGCCGCACACGCACCGTGCCCGCGCGCGGCGCCGCATGCGGGCGCACGGCGGGCGCGGCCTGCACCCGGTTGGCGGCGACGCCGCGCGCCAGCAGGGCCAGGCGGAAGGCCTGCGCACGTTGCAGCTCGTCCGCGGCCCCCTCGGCGGGCGGTACGGAGGCCTGTTCGACGCTGATGGCCAGGCGCCAGTCGCGCTCGGCGTCCAGCAGGCGCGCCAGCGCATCCAGTTGCGTCGCCGCCTCCGGTGGGAGCTCGCCGGTGCCGGCGTCCGCCGGCAGGGTGAGGGTGGCCTCCTCGCCCTGCGCCAGCGCCCGGCGCCAATGCGCCTCGGCCGGGGCCGCGCCGGGTGCGGCCGCCGGCGACCGGGTGACGTCGGCGGTGGTCAGTGCGGCGTCGTCCGGCCCCCGCGTGGTCACCGGCGGCGTCGACACGCGTGCCGGCGGGTCGGCGCCGGGCATCGCCTGCCGTTCGCAACCGGCGAGCGCCAACGCGCCTCCTAGCGTCCAGGCGACCCAGGCGAACGGCATCAGGGCCCGTCCCGCGGGCGGGCGGCCGGCAGGCGGGGCGGCGGTACCGGAAGGGCGCGGCATGCAGGTCCCCGGCGGGCGGCAGGTGGGATGGCTTACCGAGGCATACGCGAAACGGCGACGGGACCAGCCGCAGCCGTCGGCTGCCGGCACCGCCGGCCGGGTAAGCTGCCGGCCCCGCCCCGACCCCGCCGGTAGCGGTTGAGCAGCGCCAGCGGCAGCAGGCAGGCCCACAGCACGATGACCGCGAGCAGCAACAGGGGCACCAGCAGCAGGGGCATCGACGGCGGGGGCGCGCGCGCCGCCATGCGGTCGGCTGGGTGGTCGGCGGCAATGCGT
>CBIHLN010000078.1:0-12789 GCA_966210725.1 uncultured Lysobacter sp.
CCCGTGGGCCACCCGTCAGGTTTCGAAACCCGCCCCCATGCCGATCTATGCCTTCGAGTGCGCCGCCTGCGGCCACACGTTCGACCGCCTGCAGAAGCTCTCCGATGCCGACCCGACCCAGTGCCCGGAGTGCGCGCAGCCGCAGGTCCGCCGCCAGTTGACCGCACCGCAGTTCCGCCTGGCCGGCGGCGGCTGGTACGAGACCGACTTCAAAAAGGACGGCGACAGGAAGCGCAACCTGGCCGGGGATGCCGGTGCAGGCGACAAGCCGAAGTCGGGCAGTGGCGAGTCGACGACGGCCAGCCCGGCCGCCAAGGCCGATGCAAAACCGGCGAAGGCGGCCGAGTCCAAGCCCGCTACGCCGGCGAAACCCGCGACGCCCTCAAGCTGACGCGGCTTCTGCCTTCTGTAGGAGCGGCTCCAGCCGCGATGAAACCCGCACGCCATTTGTAGGAGCGACGTAAGTCGCGACCGAGTTATCCGGACCGGCGCGGGTCGCGACTTACGTCACTCCTACATGTGGACCTTGGGAGTTCGGATCGCGGCTGAAGCCGCTCCTACAGAAGCTAGCGGGCGGCGGTCGCCCGGTTCGCCGGCGCCGCGGCGCTGACGAACACCGCGCTGCAGCCGCGATCGACCCAGACCATGCCGTTGCGGTGGCCCCAGTTGCCGCCTTCCACGCACATCACCTCCGACACCTCGTGCGACAGCCGGGCGGCGCCGCGGAAGGGCAGGGTGCATTCGCGGTAGCCCAGGCCCGGGCTGTCGCAGCGGACCTGGGCCGCTTCGGCGGCGGGGTCGAGGGCGGCCCCGGACGCGTCGGCCTCCGGGGGCGCGACGATGGTCAGGCCGACGCGCATCGTGCCGCGCGAGGCGCCGGCCAGCATGGGGCCGGCCTGGCGGAGCAGCCCGGGCGCGGCGGCGACGGGCAGGTCCACGCCTGCGGCGCGCGGTGCATCGACCCGGGCGACGGCCAGCATCGGGAGCGCGCACAACGCCAGCGTCAGCATCCCGGAGCGGAGCGTGCGTGCGGTCGTCATGGGTCTTCTCCCTGGTGCCGGCCCGCCGTGGGCGTGCCGATCTGCTGGTCCGGAACTTGCCTTTCACTGTCCTCAGCGACTGCCCCCGGGGTTTCTTGAGGGCGGTGGCACGCGCGTTGCCGGAACCGCAACGGGCGTCTCACTTCGCATGCGACACGGTCGACACGGTCGGGGCGTGGCTCCAGCGCGCCGACCGAGCCCGCGCGCCGCGCCGAATCGGGCCCGGCCCGCCGCACGGCCGGCAACGTGCCGCTAAAATGGCGCGTCGTGTTGCGCGCCCGCCTGCCGGGCGCGTGTTCATCGGCACGCCCGGCACCGCCGGGGTGCCGTCATCCGGAGCCCCCATGCGTACCCATTTCTGTGGCCTCGTCGACGAGCGCCTGATCGGCCAGACCGTGACCCTCTGCGGCTGGGCGGACGTCGCCCGCAACCTCGGCGGCCTGTGCTTCATCGACCTGCGAGACCACGAGGGCATCGTCCAGGTCGTGGCCGAGCCGTCCGACGCCGACGGCAATGCCGCGGTGATCGCGGCCGCGGCCCATGTCGGCTACGAGGACTGCCTGCGCATCACCGGCACCGTCCGCAAGCGCGAGTCGGTCAACAACAAGATCCGCACGGGCCAGGTCGAAGTCGTCGCCACGGCCATCGAGGTGCTCAACAAGGCCGAGCCGCTGCCGTTCCACGCCCACGAGAACCCGGGCGAGGACATCCGCCTGAAGTACCGCTACCTCGACCTGCGCACCCCCGAGATGCAGCGCAAGATGCGCACCCGCACGAAGCTGGTGCAGGCGCTGCGCCGCTGGCTGGACGCGCGCGGTTTCCAGGACATCGAGACGCCGATCCTGACGAAGGCCACGCCCGAGGGCGCGCGCGATTTCCTCGTGCCGGCGCGCATGCACCCGGGCGAGTTCTACGCGTTGCCGCAGTCGCCGCAGCTGTTCAAGCAGATCCTGATGGTCGCCGGCTTCGACCGCTACTACCAGATCGCGCGCTGCTTCCGCGACGAGGCGCTGCGCGCCGACCGCCAGCTCGAGTTCACCCAGCTCGACATGGAGTTCGCGTGGGTGTCCGAGCGCGACGTGCAGGACACCGTCGAGCAGATGATCCGCGAGGTGTTCGTCGAGGTGATGGACGTGGAACTGGGGGAGTTCCCGCGCATGACGTATGCCGAGGCGATGCGCCGCTACGGCTCGGACAAGCCCGACCTGCGCATCGACCTGGAGCTCACCGACATCGCGCCGCTGGTGAAGGGCTGTGAATTCAAGGTGTTCACCGACTGGGCCAATGCCGAGGGCGGCCGCGTGGTCGCGCTGCGCGCGCCGGGCGCGGCATCGCTGTCGCGCAAGCAGATCGACGAGCTGGGCGCGTATGCCGCCAAGCACGGCGCTAAGGGCCTGGCGTGGATGAAGGTGGAGACGGCCGGGCAGGGCGCGGGCGGGGTCAACTCGCCGATCGCCAAGTTCCTGGACGATGCCACTGTCAATGCCATCGTCGCGGCCGCCGGCGCACAGGCCGGCGACCTGCTGCTGTTCGGCGCCGGCCCGTACGGCACCGCGTCGGACTTCATGGGCGCGGTGCGACTGAAGCTGGGCCGCGACCTGGGCCTGGTCGGCGAGGGCTGGAGGCCGCTGTGGGTCACCGATTTCCCGATGTTCGAGTGGGACGAGGAGGCGCAGCGCTACGTGGCGCTGCACCACCCGTTCACCGCGCCGGCGGTGGACGACGTCGCCGACCTGCGCGCCAATGCCCGCACCGCCGTCAGCCGCGGCTACGACATGGTGCTCAACGGCAACGAGATCGGCGGCGGTTCAATCCGCATCCACCGCCCGCAGATGCAGGCGGCGGTGTTCGACCTGCTGGGCATCGGGGCGGAGGAGCAGCAGGCCAAGTTCGGCTTCCTGCTGGACGCGTTGAAGTACGGCGCCCCGCCGCACGGCGGCATCGCGTTCGGCATCGACCGCATCGCCGCGCTGATGGCCGGCACCGAGTCGATCCGCGACGTCATCGCCTTCCCCAAGACCACCGGCGCGCAGTGCCTGATGACCGATGCGCCGTCGCCGATCGACGCCGCGCAGCTGGCCGAGGTGCACGTGGCGGTGCGGCCGAAACCCGCGAGCTGACTCGCCGTTGTAGGAGCGGCTCCAGCCGCGATCGCAACTTGGGTTCCGTTGTAGGAGCGACGTAAGTCGCGACCGCAACACGCCGGTCGGCTGCGTTGGTCGCGACTCACGCCGCTCCTACACGTGTCGCATCCGCGGACTTTTCGATCGCGGCTGGAGCCGCTCCTACAATTGGGCCATGACCGAATCCGCGTCCCTCGCCATCCGCCGCGCCGGCCCCGCCGACGCGGCGGTGCTGTCGCGCCTTGCTGCGCGTACCTTCACCGAGACCTTCGGCCACCTGTACCCGCCCGACGACCTGCAGGCCTTCCTTGACGAGGCCTATGCCGTCGAGCGGCAGGCGACGATCCTCGCGCACGCCGACTACGCGGTGTGGCTGCTGGAGGACGCCGGCGTCGCCGTCGGCCACGTCGCCGCGGGGCCCTGCGGGCTGCCGCATGCCGACGTGCAGGCCGGCGACGGCGAGATCAAGCGCCTGTACGTGCTGGCGTCGCACCAGAACGGCGGCTGGGGCGGGCGTCTGTTCGTCACGGCGGTGCGCTGGATGCTGCGCGAGGGGCCGAGGACGCTGTGGGTCGGGGTCTGGTCGGGCAACGCGGGCGCGCAGCGGTTCTACGGGCGCCACGGGTTCGAGCACGTCGGCGATTACATCTTTCCGGTCGGCCGGGTGCGCGACCACGAGTTCATCCTGCGGCGACCCGCAGGCGGCGCTGCGTGAGCCGTCCCGTCGTCCTGGTCCACGGCCTGTGGATGCCGCGCGCGTCGATGCTGCCGCTGGCGCGCCGGCTGCAGCGTGCCGGCTTCGCGCCGCGCCTGTTCGGCTATTCCACCGTCGCCGGTGGGCCGGAGGCCGCGGTGCCGCGCCTGGCGGCGATGCTGCGCGACGGCGCCGACGTGGTCGCCCACAGCCTCGGCGGGCTGGTGACCCTGACCGCGCTGCAGCGCGAACCGGACCTGCCGGTCCAGCGCGTCGTGTGCCTGGGCTCGCCCCTGTGCGGCAGCGCGGCCGCCACCGGGCTGGCGCTGCGCCACCCGTTCGCGATGACGCTGGGGCGCAGCGCCGACCTGCTGCGCAGCGGCTGCCGGCCGTGGGACGGACAGGCGCAGGTGGGCGTGGTGGCCGGGCGCACGCCGCTAGGGCTGGGGCAGTTCTTCGGCGGGATCCGCGAGGCGAGCGACGGCACCGTCGCGGTCGCCGAGACCCGCCTGGCGGGCCTGGCCGACCACGTCGTGGTGCCGGCCAGCCACAGCGGCCTGCTGCTGTCGCCGCGGGCGGCGCAGCAGGCGGTGGCGTTCCTGCGCACGGGACATTTCGAGCACCGGGTCTAATGCGGTCCGTATAATCGCCGGTCGCTCCGACGCAACAGGTTTGCAGACGCATGGCCGGCCATTCCAAGTGGGCCAACATCCAGCACCGCAAGGGCGCGCAGGACGCCAAGCGCGGCAAGATGTTCACCAAGATCATCCGCGAGATCTCCGTGGCCGCCCGCAGCGGCGGCGGCGACCCGGCCAACAACCCGCGCCTGCGCACCGCGCTGGACAAGGGCCTGGGCGCCAACATGTCCAAGGACGTGCTCGAGCGCGCCATCAAGAAGGCCACCGGTGAGCTGGAAGGCGTCAACTACGAGGAGATCCGCTACGAGGGCTACGCCCCGGGCGGCGTCGCGGTGATCGTCGACTGCCTGACCGACAACAAGGTCCGCACCGTGGCCGACGTGCGCCACGCGTTCGGCAAGTTCGGCGGCAACCTGGGCACCGACGGCTCGGTCGCCTTCATGTTCAACAAGACCGGCGTGCTGAGCTTCGCCCCCGGTGCCGACGAGGACGCGGTGACGGAAGCGGCCATCGAGGCCGGCGCCGACGACGTGGTGGTGTATCCGGAGGACGGCGCCATCGACGTGCTGACCTCGCCGGACGCCTTCGACGCGGTCAAGGACGCGATGCGGGCCGCCGGCCTGGAGCCGGCGCAGGCCGAGGTCACCTGGCGCGCCGACAACGACATCGCCGTCAGCGGCGACACCGCCCAGCAGGTCGTCAAGCTGCTGGACTGGCTGGAAGACCTCGACGACGTGCAGAACGTCTACTCCAACGCCGAGCTGGGCGAAGACGCGTACGCTTGAGCGCAGGCTCGGCCAACACGGGTGCACACCATCACTTCCATTGACGCCGTCGACGCGGCCCGGGTCGGCCGGGACGCATGATCCGCATCCTCGGCATCGACCCGGGTTCGCAGCGCACCGGCATCGGCGTGATCGACGTGGCCGGCGACGGGCGCTGCACCTACGTGCATTGCGAAGCGCTGAAGCTGCTAGACGCCGACGATTTCCCGGCGCGCCTGGGCCTGCTGTGCGAAGGGCTGGAGCGCGTGCTGGACGAATGGCAGCCGCAGCACGTGGCGATCGAAACGGTGTTCATGGCCAAGTCCGCGACCTCCGCCCTGAAGCTCGGGCACGCCCGCGGCGCCGCACTGGCGACGGTGGTGCGGCGGCGGCTGAAGGTGAGCGAATACGCGCCACGCGTGATCAAGCAGTCGCTGGTCGGCCGCGGCGCCGCCGAGAAGGACCAGGTGCAGCACATGGTGCGATTGCTGCTGAACCTGCCGGGGGTGAAGCTGCAGGCCGATGCCGCCGACGCGCTGGCTGTCGCCCTCACCCACGCCCACATGAGCGCCACCGCCGACCGCACGGGCGTGAGCGTGGCGATGCTGAGGCGGCGGTGATGCGGCATTTCTCACACGCTTTTGATCGTCATTCCCGCGAAGGCGGGAATCCAGGGACTGTGTTCTTACGTATTCAACGTCCATGGAGTCCCGCCTTCGCGGGAATGACGGAACGGGTAACAGGAGCCACACCATGATCGGACGCCTCAAGGGCATCGTCGTGCACAAGCAACCGCCGTGGCTGGTGGTGGACGTCAACGGCGTGGGCTACGAGCTGGAGGCGCCGATGAGCACCTTCTACGACCTGCCCGAGCTCGGCCGCGAGGTGGCGCTGTTCACGCACTACGCGCAGAAGGAGGACAGCGTCTCGCTGTACGGCTTCCTGCGCGAGGCCGAGCGACGACTGTTCCGCGACGTGCAGAAGGTCACCGGTATCGGCGCGAAGATCGCGCTGGCCGTGCTGTCGGGCATGCCGGTGGACGAGTTCGCGCGGCTGGTGCAGGCCGGCGACGTCACCGCGCTGACCCGCATCCCCGGCATCGGCAAGAAAACCGCCGAGCGCATGGTCGTGGAGCTGCGCGACCGCGCTGCCGACTTCGCCGGCGCCGGTGCCGTGGCGGGTGGGCAGGGGCTGCCGGGCGACGCCCAGTCCGAAGCCGTGATCGCGCTGCAGCAGCTGGGCTACAAGCCCGCCGAGGCCGCACGCATGGCCCGTGACGCGACCGAGGCGGGCGACGATGCCGCCACCATCATCCGCAAGGCGCTCAAATCGGCGCTGCGCTGATCCACGCTCAAGCAGACAGGACGGCCATGGCCACCGCCACC
Source organism: uncultured Lysobacter sp. (assembly GCA_966210725.1). Lineage (GTDB taxonomy): Bacteria > Pseudomonadota > Gammaproteobacteria > Xanthomonadales > Xanthomonadaceae > Lysobacter_C. Next base: position 6,645 of record CBIHLN010000078.1, read on the forward strand.
AACACGCCCCGGCACGAACAGGCCGGCAGCCACACCCACGGCAACGTCGGCCTTGCCGGTCTGGTCGTGGGCGCGATCGGCGTCGTGTTCGGCGACATCGGCACCAGTCCGCTCTACACGATCAAGGAAGCGTTCTCGCCGCATTACGGCCTGGTTGCCGACCACGACACCGTGCTGGGCGTGCTGTCGCTGGTGTTCTGGTCGCTGATGCTGGTGGTCACCGTGAAGTACGTGACCATCATCATGCGCGCCGACAACGAAGGCGAGGGCGGGATCATGGCGCTGATGGCGCTGGCCCAGCGCAGCCTCGCGTCGGGGTCGCGGTCGGCCTACCTGGTGGGCATCCTCGGCATCTTCGGAGCGTCGCTGTTCTTCGGCGACGGCGTGATCACCCCGGCCATTTCGGTGCTCTCGGCGGTGGAGGGCCTGGAGGTCGTCGCGCCGCAGCTGCATGACTGGATCGTGCCGGTCACGCTGCTGGTGCTGGTCAGCCTGTTCGCCACGCAGCGTTACGGTACCGAGAAGGTGGGGCGCGTATTTGGCCCGATCACCGTGACGTGGTTCGTCGTGCTGGCGGTGCTCGGCGTGGTCAACATCCTGCACGAGCCGGAAGTCCTCAACGCCATCAACCCCTGGTGGGCGGTGCGCTTCTTCTACGCGCACAGCCTGGGTGGCGTGTTCATCCTGGGCGCGGTGGTGCTGGCGGTGACCGGTGGCGAGGCCATCTACACCGACATGGGCCACTTCGGCGCCAAGCCCATCCGCTACGGCTGGTACTTCTTTGTGCTGCCGGCGCTGATGCTGAACTATTTGGGGCAGGGCGCGCTGGTGCTCGAGGACCCGACCGCGATCCGCAACCCCTTCTACATCGGCGTACCCGAATGGGGCCGCTGGCCGATGATCGCGCTGGCCACCGCCGCCACCGTCATCGCCTCGCAGGCAGTGATCACCGGCGGCTTTTCGGTGGCACGCCAGGCCATGCAGCTGGGCTACATCCCGCGCATGCAGATCAAGCACACCTCCAGCGACACGATCGGGCAGATCTACATTCCCGGCATCAACTGGCTGATGATGGTGATCGTCATCCTGCTGGTGCTGACGTTCCGCACCTCGTCGAACCTGGCGACCGCCTACGGCATCTCGGTGTCGATGACCATGCTCATCGACACGCTGCTGCTGGCGATCGTCGCGCGCGCGCTGTGGCCGCGCTGGCGGCTGTGGGTGCTGCCGCTGTGCGTGGTGTTCCTGGTGGCGGACGTCGGCTTCGTGATCGCCAACGGCGCCAAGATCCTGCAGGGCGGCTGGTTCCCTGTGATCCTGGGCATCACGCTGTTCACCCTGCTGCGCACGTGGCGTCGTGGCCGCAAGCTGCTGCGCGACGAGGTGCAGAAGGAAGGCATCCAGCTGGGCACCTTCCTGCCGGGGCTGATGCTGGCGCCGCCGGTGCGGGTGCCGGGCACGGCGGTGTTCCTCACCGCCGACCCCAACGTCGTGCCGCACGCCCTGATGCACAACCTCAAGCACAACAAGGTGCTGCACGAGCGCAACGTGTTCCTGACAGTGGAGACGCTGGACGTGCCCTACGCGCACCGGCGGCTGAAAATGGAAGCCATCGGCGACGAGTTCCACCGTGTCATCGTCCGCTTCGGTTTCATGGAGACGCCGGACGTGCCGATGGCGCTGATGCGCAGTTGCGACCAGGGCGGCATCTATTTCGACCCGATGGACACCACCTACTTCGCCAGCCGCGAGACGATCGTGGCGATGGCCAAGCGTGGCATGCCGATCTGGCGCGACCGGCTGTTCGCGGTCATGCACCGCAACGCCGCGTCGGCCACCGGGTTCTTCCGCATTCCGGGCAACCGGCTGGTGGAGCTCGGCGCGCAGGTCGAGATCTAGCGAGCGCCGGCCCGCGCGCGTGCCTCAGTCGAGCGCGGCGAAGGTTTCCACGTGGCCGGTGGGGCCGGACACGATCAGCAGGTCGCCGTGCTCGATGAGCGTGTCGGCCTTGGCGTAGGTGAAGTCCATCCGTGCCCGCTTCACGCCGACCACCGTCACGCCGTACTTGCTGCGCAGCGCCGACTCGCTCAGCGTCTTGCCGTGCGATTCGCGCGGCGCGCGGGTCTTGGCGATGGCGAAGCCGTCGTCGAACTCGATGAAGTCGATCATCCGGCCGGTGACCAGGTGGGCGACGCGCTCGCCCATGGCCGCCTCCGGGTAGACCACGTGGTGCGCGCCGGTGCGCTCCAGGATGCGGCCGTGCTTCTCGGTGGTCGCCTTGGCCCAGATGTCGCCGATGCCGACCTCCTCCAGCGCCAGCACGGTCAGCACGCTGGCTTCCACGTCGCTGCCGATGCCGACCACCGCGCGCGAGAACTCGCCCACGCCCAGCTGCCGCAGGACCTCGCCCCGGGTGCTGTCGGCCTGCACCACGTGGGTGAGGCGGCTGGCCCAGTGCTGCACGACGTCGGCGTCCTCGTCGATGCCCAGCACCTCGTGCCCGAGCCGCAGCAACGAGTCGGCCACCGCGCTGCCGAAGCGGCCCAGCCCGATGACGACGACGCTGTCGGTGTGTACCGCCTTGGGTTGTCTAGCCAACGATGGGGTGCTCCTCTGGATAGCGGTAGGCGCGCGGACGGCTGCGCAGCGCCAGGGCGGTGGCGACGGTGATGGTACCGACGCGGCCGACGAACATCAGCGCCACCAGCACCAGCTGCGCGGCCGGTGGCAATTGCGCGGTGATGCCCGTGGACAGCCCGACGGTGGCGAAGGCCGAGATCGCCTCGAACATCAGCACCTCCAGCGGCAGTGCGGTCAGCGCCATCAGCGCCAGCGTCGCGAACGCCAGCACCGCCACGCCCAGCAGCACCACGGTCAGGGCCTGGCGTTGCGCATCCACGGCGATGCGACGACGGAACGCGGTGACGTCGCGTTGCCCGCGCACTTCGGCCCACACGACGAAGCCGAGCAGGAAGAAGGTCGTCACCTTGATGCCGCCGGCCGTGCCCGCGCTGCCGCCACCAATGAACATCAGTACGTAGTGCAGCGCCCAGGTTTCCGACGCCATGGCGCCCACGTCGACGGTGTTGAATCCCGCCGTGCGCGCGCTGACGGAGTGGAAGGCCGCGCCCAGCAATTTTCCGGCCACGCCGTGCTCGGCGAGCGTCCGGTGCCACTCCAGCGCGAGGATGGCGAGCATGCCGGCCAGCAGCAGGAAGGCCGTGCCGGCCAGCGTGACGCGGGTGTGGATCGACCACGTCGACCAGCCGCCGGGCTGGCGGTAGATCTCGAACAGCACCGGGAAGCCGACGCCGCCCACCACGATCGCCAGCATCACCGGCACCAGCACCACCGGGTCCACCGCGAAGCCGACCAGGCTGTCGGAAAACGTCGAGAAGCCGGCGTTGTTGAAGGCCGATACCGCGTGGAAGACGCCGTTCCACAGGGCCCGTCCCAGCGGTTCGCCGTAGCCGAGGTGGAACTGGAGCGTCAGCACGACCGCGACGGCCGCCTCGACCGCAAGCGTCACCGCCAGGATCAGCTTGAGCACGCCCATCACGTCCCCGAGCCCCAGGCTCCGGGTTTCGGCCTGGGCCACCAGGCGCGTGGCCAGCCGCAGCCGCTGGGACACGAGCAGGCCCAGCAGGGTGGCGCCGGTCATGATGCCGAAGCCGCCCACCTGGAACAGCAGCAGGATCACGCCCTGGCCGAAGGGCGACCACGCGGTGCCGGTGTCGACCACGGCCAGGCCGGTGACGCACACGGCCGATGTCGCGGTGAACAGGGCGGTCAGCCACGGCGCGCTGCCGTCGGCGGCCCACGCCGCCGGCAGCATGAGCAGGCCGGTGCCCAGGGCAATGGCGGCGAGGAAGGCCAGCGGCACCAGCCGGGCGGGGTGTTGGATCCCGTGTCGCATCCGAATGCGGGTCAGCGCGCTCCTGGACGCGGCATGGCGCGCGGATTGTGCCACCCGTGCCCGGTCGCGGCGAGCGCTGCCGGCCGCGCGCCGCGCGTGCGACCATGCACGCCATGACCGACGACCGCATCATCGCGCCCGCCGCCACCCGCGAGGACGACCTGGCCGAGGCCTCCATCCGGCCGCGCGTGCTGGACGAATACCTCGGCCAGCAGCCCGTCCGCGAGCAGATGAAGATCTACATCGAGGCCGCCAAGGGCCGGGGCGAGGCACTCGACCACGTGCTGATCTTCGGCCCGCCCGGGCTGGGCAAGACCACGCTCAGCCACGTCATCGCCAACGAACTGGGCGTCAACCTGCGCGTGACGTCCGGCCCGGTGATCGAGAAGGCGGGCGATCTGGCGGCGCTGCTGACCAACCTGCAGCCGCACGACGTGCTGTTCGTCGACGAGATCCACCGTCTATCGCCCGTGGTGGAGGAGGTGCTGTACCCGGCGATGGAGGACTTCCAGATCGACATCATGATCGGCGAGGGCCCCGCGGCCCGCTCGATCAAGCTGGACCTGCCGCCGTTCACCCTGATCGGCGCCACCACCCGCGCCGGCCTGCTGACCGCGCCGCTGCGCGACCGCTTCGGCATCGTCCAGCGCCTGCAGTTCTACAGCGCCGAGGAGCTGACGCGGATCGTGCGTCGCTCGGCGCAGATCCTGGGGATCGATTGCGAACCCGAGGGCGCGGGCGAGATCGCCCGGCGCTCCCGCGGCACCCCGCGCATCGCCAACCGCCTGCTGCGGCGCGTGCGCGACTTCGCCCAGGTGCGCGCCGGTGGACGCATCGACCGTGCCACCGCCGATGCCGCGATGCAGATGCTGAAGGTCGACCCCGAGGGTTTCGACGAACTCGACCGGCGGCTGCTGTCGACGATCATCGAATCGTTCAATGGCGGCCCGGTCGGCGTGGAGTCGCTGGCGGCGGCGCTCAGCGAGGAGCGCGGCACCCTGGAGGACGTCATCGAGCCGTTCCTGATCCAGCAGGGCTACCTGGTGCGGACGGCGCGGGGCCGGGCGGCGACGCCGAAGGCCTATCGCCACATGGGCCTGGAGCCCGTGGGCCGCGACGCCTCGCTGTTCTGACCTCGTGCTGCCGGGCACCGGGCGGGTGCGGACAGGCAGCGATCACCGCCGACGGAGCAACTTCAAACAATGTTCAGCCTTCCGGTCCGCGTTTACTGGGAAGATACCGACGCTGGCGGGGTGGTCTACCACGCGCAGTACCTGGCGTTCCTGGAACGTGCGCGCAGCGAATGGATGCGCGCCAACGGGTACGGCCAGGACCGGCTCCGGCAGGAGCACGACCTGGTGTTCGCCGTGCGCGCGATGGCGGTGGACTTCCTCAAGCCGGCCCGGCTGGACGATGCGCTACAGGTCACCGCGCAGTTGCGTGACTGCCGGCGCGCCAGCGCGGTGTTCGATCAGGCCGTGCTGCGCGACGGCGTGACCCTGCTGACGGCGCAGGTGCGCGTCGCGGCGCTGGACGCCGGCGGGTTCCGCCCCAAGGCGATCCCGGCCGGGCTGCACACACAACTCAAGGCGTTGGAGCGTCCCGCCTGAAGGGCGCGCGATAACCGGACAACGGCCCCCGGGCCCGGAGAACCACTGGCATGACCGCAACGATGACCGCCCTGCTGGCCACCACCGTCGAGCCGCTGCCCGAGGAGGCCGTCGGCGCCGTGGCCGAATCGGCGGCCTCCGCCGCCGCGTCCGCGCCGGCCGTACTGGGCAACGACCTGGACCTGCTGCAGCTGGTCCTGCATGCCTCGATCCCGGTGCAGCTGGTGATGGTGCTGCTGCTGGCGGCGTCGATTGCGTCCTGGGTGATCATCTTCCGCAAGAAAAAGGTGCTCGATCGCGCCGAGCGCGAGGCCGACCAGTTCGAGGAGCGCTTCTGGTCCGGCGCGGAGTTGTCGAAGCTCTACGCCGGCTCCACCGGACGCAACCGCGAGATCGGCGGGCTGGAGGCGATCTTCGAGGCCGGCTTCCGCGAGTTCGGCCGCCAGCGCCAGCGCCGTGGAGCCGACAGCCGCATGCAGCTGGAAGGGGCGCAGCGCGGCATGCGCGTGGCATCGGCGCGCGAGATCGACGGGCTCGAGCACAACCTGGAGTTCCTCGCCAACGTCGGTTCGATCGCGCCCTACGTCGGCCTGTTCGGCACCGTGTGGGGGATCATGAT
>CBIHLN010000079.1:0-12030 GCA_966210725.1 uncultured Lysobacter sp.
CCAGATGCGGCGGGCGACGCGGCCGATGACGGTGTACTCCGGGTCCATGCCGTTGGAGAAGAAGAACGACAGGTTGGGCGCGAAGTCGTCGATCTTCATGCCGCGCGCCAGGTAGTACTCGACGATGGTGAAGCCGTTGCTCAGGGTGAAGGCGAGCTGGCTGATCGGGTTCGCCCCGGCCTCGGCGATGTGGTAGCCGGAGATCGACACGGAATAGAAATTCCGCACGCCCTTGTCGACGAAGTACTGCTGGATGTCGCCCATCATCCGCAGCGCGAACTCGGTGCTGAAGATGCAGGTGTTCTGGGCCTGGTCCTCCTTGAGGATGTCGGCCTGCACGGTGCCGCGCACCGTCTTGAGCGTGTCGGCCTTGATGCGCGCGTAGGTGTCGGCGTCGACGACCTGGTCGCCGGTGACGCCCAGCAGGCCCAGGCCGAGGCCGTCGTTGGTCTCGGGCAGCATGCCGCTGTACTCGGGGCGCTTGCGCCCCTCGAACAGCTTTTCGATCCTGTTGTGGGCGGCGTCCCAGCGGGCCTGGTCGGCGCGCAGGTACTTCTCCACCTGCTGGTCGATGGCGGTGTTCATGAACATCGCCAGGATCATCGGCGCGGGGCCGTTGATGGTCATCGACACGCTGGTGGTCGGCGCGCACAGGTCGAAGCCGGAGTACAGCTTCTTCATGTCGTCGAGCGTGGCGATGTTGACGCCGGAGTTGCCGATCTTGCCGTAGATGTCCGGGCGCTCGGCCGGGTCCTCGCCGTACAGGGTGACGCTGTCGAAGGCGGTGGACAGGCGCGCGGCCGGCTGGCCGACCGACAGGTAGTGGAAGCGGCGGTTGGTGCGCTCGGGCGTGCCCTCGCCCGCGAACATGCGGATCGGGTCCTCGCCGGTGCGGCGGTACGGGTACACGCCGCCGGTGTAGGGGTAGGCGCCGGGCAGATTTTCCTTCTGCAGGAAGGTCAGCAGTTCGCCCCAGGATTTGTAGGTGGGCGCGGCGATCTTGGGGATCTGCTGGTGCGACAGGGACTCGCGGTAGTTCTCGACGCGGATGGTCTTGTCGCGGACCTGGTACTCGTTGACCTCGTCGGTGATGGACTTCAGGCGCGCCGGCCACTCGCGCAGCAGCTTGAGGGCCTCGGAGTCGAGGGACTGGACGGCGTCGTTGTAGCGCTGGCGGAGGGTGAGGAGGGTGCGGTCGGGGGCGTTGGAATTCCCCTGCGTCGTAGGAGCAACGTGAGTCGCGACCTCTCCATCCGTGCCGTCCTTCTGCGCGGTCGCGACTGACGTCGCTCCTACAAGGGCGGTGGATTCGTACAGGTCCAGCTGCTTGGGCAGCTGCGGGTCTTCGAGCTCGCTCAGGGCCTGCCACAGGGACTGGGCGCGGTCGGCGATCTCGGCCTGGGTTTCGATCTGGCGGTTGATGCCGCGGCCCTGCTCGGCGATCTCGGCGAGATAACGGACGCGGCTACCCGGGATGAGGACGGTGGCGCGGGGTTCCTTGAGGGAGGTGTCGATGTCGGGCGTGAGGGAAAAACCGGGGTCAGAGTGCCCTTTCCCCGATGCATCCGCCCCGCCCGATCCTTTATCAGAGGAAAGTGCACTCTGACCCCGGTTTTTCTCCCGCAGCAACCGGCACAGGTTGGCGAACATCCAGCTGATGCCGGGGTCGTTGAACTGGCTGGCGATGGTCGGGTAGACCGGCACGTCCTCGTCCTTGAGGTCGAACTTCACGCGGTTGCGCTTCCACTGCTTGCGGATGTCGCGCAGGGCATCTTCGGCGCCGCGCTTGTCGAACTTGTTGAGCACGACCAGTTCGGCGAAGTCGAGCATGTCGATCTTCTCCAGCTGGCTGGGCGCGCCGAAGTCGCTGGTCATGACGTACATCGGGAAGTCGACCAGGTCGACGATCTCCGAGTCCGACTGGCCGATACCGGCGGTCTCGACGATGACCAGGTCATAGCCCAGCCCCTTGAGGAAGCCGATGGAGTCCTTGAGCACGGCGTTGGTGGCCGCGTGCTGGCGGCGCGTAGCCATGGAGCGCATGTACACGCGCTTGGAGCGCAGCGAGTTCATGCGGATGCGGTCGCCCAGCAGCGCACCGCCGGTACGGCGGCGGGTCGGGTCGACGGAGATCACGGCGATGCGCATCTCCGGGAAGTGCGCGAGGAACCGGTTGAGCAGCTCGTCGGTGACCGACGACTTGCCGGCGCCGCCGGTGCCGGTGATGCCGATGACGGGCGTCTTGCCGCCGGCCAGCTGCCACTGCTTGCGCAGGTGCGCGAGGCGGGTCTCATCGAAGGTGCCTTCCTCGATGGCCGACATCATCCGGCCGATGGAAATCTCGTCGTCGATGTCGGGCTGCGTGGCCGCGGTGGCGTCGTCGCCCTGCCCGGCCTCCATGCGCTTGGCGCGGCCGTCCCCGGCGCGGCGCACCACGTCCTCGATCATCGCCACCAGCCCCATGTGCATGCCGTCGTTGGGGTGGTAGATGCGCTCCACGCCGTAGGCCTGCAGCTCCTTGATCTCTTCGGGCGTGATGGTGCCGCCGCCGCCGGCGAACACCTTGATGTGGCCGGCGTCGCGCTCGCGCAGCATGTCGACCATGTACTTGAGGTACTCCACGTGGCCGCCCTGGTAGGACGACAGCGCGATGCCGTCGGCGTCCTCCTGCAGCGCGGCGCGGACCACGTCCTCGACCGAGCGGTTGTGGCCGAGGTGGATGACCTCCGCGCCCTGGGCCTGGATCAGCCGGCGCATGATGTTGATGGCGGCGTCGTGGCCGTCGAACAGGCTGGCGGCGGTGACGAAGCGCAGCGGCGTGGCGCGCTCGGAATCGACGGTGGACTGGCTGCCGGGCAGCGATGCGGCGGTGGTGCTCATGGCGCGCGCTCAATACGGAAACGGGAATTTCCGGATTGTAGCGCGGCGACTGAAGGGGCCTTCAGCTAGCTGGCACGGCGCTTAACGCGTCTTCGCGCCGTGTAAACATTTCGGCGGGGCCATCCGTTTACCCCACATGCCGGCGCTTCATGCCGGCGCTGGATGGAGAAACGTTCAATGGCCCTGCGCCCCCTGTTGTTGTCGGCCGTCATCGGCCTTGCGTCCGTGTTTGCGTTCCACAGCCCTGCCGCCGAAGCGCGGGGCTACGTCAGCGTCAGCATCGGCCACCCGCCGCCGCCGCGCCATGAGCGATACGCGCACCGCCCCGGCTACGCCTGGGTACCCGGCCGCTGGATCTCGACGGGCTACCGGCACGTGTGGCAGCCGGGGCATTACGTGCGCCTGCGCTCGGCCTATCGCCCGGCCTACTACGGCGGCGGCTACCGCCACCTGCCGCCGCGGCGGGTGATCCGGCACGTGGGCCGCCCCTACCGACCGGTGTACGGACCCACCCGACCCGGTTACCGCGTGGTGTATCGCCAGCCCGGCTGGGGCTGGTAAGGCGCCAGACGACAGGACACTGCGTGCGTGAGGCCCGGCCGCGCCGGGGTGCCGTGGGGGGACCCCGGCCGGCCGGGCCATGTGTGGTGGGAGGAGGACGACCGCGGCGGCGGCTGTTGGGAGGCCGCCGCGGTCGGGTACGCTGCGTCGGATGACCCGGGGCGCGGCCAACGACGACGACACCGAACTGGGCGAGCTGCGCAGCGACGCCGCCAGCGGCGTGCCCGACGCGCTGTTCCGCTACGCCACCGCGCTGGTGGCCCGCGGCCGTGTCGATGAGGCCGCGCACCACTACCACCTGGCCGGGGCCGCCGGCCACGCCAACGCGCAGGTCGAATACGCCCGGATGCTGCTGCATGGCGTCGGCACCGACGCCGACCCGCCGATGGCCGTGGAGTGGCTGCTGCGGGCCGAAGGCCTGGGCAGCCCGATCGCCGGCTACCACCTGGCATTGATCGGCCTGGGCAACCTGCTGCTGCCGCGCGATGGACGCATCAACGAGCGCATGTTGACCGCCGTCCAGCACGACTACCCGCCGGCCCTGCGCGCGGCGGCCATCCACTTCGGCCGCAAGCGCAACGACGAGGACCAGGCCACGTGCGTGCGCCTGCTGGAGCGCGGCGCGGGTCGTGGCGACCCCATCGCGGCGCTGCTGCTGGCCGAGCGCCTGCACCGCGGCGAAGGCTGCCTGGCGCAGCACAACGCCGCCAACGAACTGTGGCTGCAGCTGGCCCGGCACGGCGTGCCGCGGTTGCCGGAGATCACCGCGCCGCTGCCCCCGCCGTCGCCGCCGCGCGCATCGGGCGACGTGCCGCCCGGGACGCTTGCGTTCGAGGAGGCCTTGCAGCCCGCACCATGGACAATGCACAGCCAGCAGCCGCGGGTAATGCAGATCAACGAGCTGCTGTCGGCGGACGAATGCCGGCTGATGGTGGCCACGGCGATGCCGCACCTGCGGGCGTCAAAAGTGGTCGACCCGGTGACCGGCCGCAGCGACGCGCGGCAGTTGCGCACCAGCAGCGATGCGCCGATCGACCCGGTGCTGGAGGACTTCGCGCTGCGGGTGGTGCAACTGCGCATCGCGCGCGCCGCGCGCAGCGAACTGGCGCAGGCCGAGCACCTGATCGTGCTGCGCTACCAGCCCGGGCAGGAGTACCGGCCGCACCGCGATTACCTGCCCGATCGCGTGGTGCAGGCCGACCGCCCCTCGGCCGGCAACCGCCGCCGCACGATCTGCGTGTACCTCAATGCCGTGGCGCGGGGCGGCGAAACCGAGTTCCCGGTGCCGGGCGTGCGCATTGCGCCGGCGCCCGGGCGCGCGGTGGTGTTCGACAACTACACGCCCGACGGCCTGCCCGACCCGGATTCGCTCCACGCCGGCTGCCCGGTGCAGGCCGGCGAGAAGTGGCTGGCCACGCTCTGGCTGCGCGAGCACGCCTACCGGACCTTCTGAGACAGCCGTCACGCGCGGTGGCGTGAAGGGCATACGCAGCCGTATCGGCCGATTGCTTTAAACTACGGCGCCTGCGACGGGCGGCCCCGGCCGAACTCGCAGGCAATTTCATTCTGAATCAACGACTTATCAACCACAGTTGGCGTAGAGCGCGACGCGCACTCCCTACGCCGACGCGGAGCACCCGATGATTTTCGAAACCCTCGACACCACCGGCCACGAGCAGGTCGTGTTCTGCCACAACAAGGACGCGGGCCTGAAGGCCATCATCGCGATCCACAACACCGTGCTGGGCCCGGCCCTGGGCGGTACGCGCATGTGGCCGTACAAGACCGAGGCCGACGCGCTCAATGACGTGCTGCGCCTGAGCCGCGGCATGACCTACAAGAACGCGGTCGCCGGCCTGAACATCGGTGGCGGCAAGGCGGTGATCATCGGCGACCCGGCGACCGACAAGTCCGAGGCGCTGTTCCGCGCGTTCGGCCAGTTCGTGGAGTCGCTGGGCGGGCGCTACATCACCGCCGAGGACGTGGGCATCGACGTCAACGACATGGAGTTCGTCTACCGCGAGACCGAGTACGTCACCGGCGTGCACCAGGTCCACGGCGGTTCGGGCGACCCGTCGCCGTTCACCGCCTACGGCACGCTGCAGGGCCTGATGGCCACGCTGCAGAAGAAGTTCGGCGACGAGGAAGTGGGCAAGTACAGCTACGCCGTGCAGGGCCTGGGCCACGTCGGCATGGAGTACGTCAAGCTGCTGAAGGAGCGCGGCGCAAAGATCTACGTCACCGACATCAACAAGGGCCTGGTCGACAAGGCCGTGTCCGAGTACGGCGCCGAGGCCGTGGGCCTGGAGGACATCTACGACGTCCCGGCCGACGTGTACTCGCCGTGCGCGCTGGGTGGCACCGTCAACGAGCAGACCCTGCCCCGCCTGAAGGCCAAGGTCATCTGCGGCGCGGCCAACAACCAGCTGGCCAACAACGCCATCGGCGACGAAGTGCAGAAGCGCGGCATCCTGTATGCCCCGGACTACGCGGTGAACGCCGGCGGCGTCATGAACGTCTCGCTGGAGATCGACGGCTACAACCGCGAGCGCGCCATGCGCATGATGCGGACGATCTACCACAACCTCGGCCGCATCTTCGAGATCGCCGAGCGCGACGGCATCCCGACCTACCGCGCCGCCGACCGCATGGCCGAAGAGCGCATCGAGAAGATCGGCAAGCTGAAGCTGCCGCTGGGCCGCGCACAGCCGCGCTTCCAGGGCCGCATCCGCGGGCACTGATCGCTTGACGTGACGCTGTAAGACGACGGGGCCTTGTGCCCCGTCGTTGTTTGCGAGAATGGGTGGCCGCGATAGGCCTCGACTCCATTGCTGCCATTCCCGCGAAGGAGGGAACCCATGGACGTTGAGGTGGAGTCCACGAGAGGCCGCGTCACCTACGGCCCTGGCGTAATCGGCACCCCGTACCCTGCCGCACGTGTGTAGAAACGAAGTCCATGGATTCCCGCCTTCGCGGGAATGACGGACAGAGAATCGAACGGTTGGCGGGTTCCGCAGGGACCGTGCCGGCCACGCCCCAATCCCACAGGAGTTCCCATGCGCCCCTTCCCCCTTGGTGACGAAATCGACGCACTGCGCGAGGCCGTGCGCCGCTTTGCCGAGGCCGAGATCGCGCCGCGTGCCGAGCAGATCGACCACGACAACGCCTTCCCGCAGGACCTGTGGCCCAAGCTGGGCGAAATGGGCCTGCTGGGCCTGACGGTGCCGGGCGAGTACGGCGGCAGCGACATGGGCTTCCTGGCGCACCTGGTGGCGATGGAGGAAATCTCGCGCGCGTCCGGGTCGGTCGGCCTGAGCTACGGCGCGCACTCCAACCTGTGCGTGTCCAATCTGTACGCCAACGGCAACGACGCGCAGCGCCAGAAGTACCTGCCGAAGCTCTGCACCGGCGAGTGGAAGGGCGCGCTGGCGATGAGCGAGCCGGGCGCGGGCTCGGACGTGGTGGGCTCGATGAGCTGCCGCGCGGAGAAGAAGGGCGACGTGTGGGTCGCCAACGGCAACAAGATGTGGATCACCAACGGCCCCGAGGCCGACGTGCTGATCGTCTACATGCGCACCGCCGGCAAGGACGCGGGCAGCAAGTGCATGACGGCCTTCATTGTCGAGCGCGGCATGAAGGGCTTCAGCACGGCGCAGAAGCTGGACAAGCTGGGCATGCGCGGCTCCAACACCTGCGAGCTGGTGTTCGAGGACTGCGAGATCCCGGCCGAAAACGTGCTGGGCGAGGTGAACGGCGGCGTCAGGGTGCTGATGGGCGGCCTGAACACCGAGCGCCTGGTGCTGACCGGCGGCCCGCTGGGCCTGATGCAGGCGGCCATGGACATCGCCCTGCCCTACGTGCGCGAGCGCAAGCAGTTCGACGCAGCGATCGGCACGTTCGGGATCATGCAGGCCAAGATCGCCGACATGTACACCGCGCTGCAGTCCAGCCGCGCGTTCGCCTACCAGGTGGGCCGCGACTACGACGCCGGCCACAAGAGCCGCGTCGATGCGGCGTCCTGCCTGCTGCATGCGTCGGACGCGGCCGTGCAGGTCGGGCTAGAAGCCATCCAGACCCTGGGCGGCAACGGCTACATCAACGAGTACCCGGCCGGCCGCATCCTGCGCGATGCCAAGCTCTATGCCATCGGCGCCGGCACCAACGAGATCCGTCGCATGTTGATTGGCCGCGAGCTGTTCGAAGACCGCGGCTGATCTTCCGCGCCTGCCGCGGCGCCGCAGCAGGCCGCTGTTGTAGGAGCGGCTTCAGCCGCGAATCGCCTTCCCGGTGTCGACGATTCTTTTGTAGGAGCGACGTAAGTCGCGACCCTGCAACGCCGGGATGGCGACGGTCGCGACTTACGTCGCTCCTACACGAGGCCCGCCGCTCCCTGCGGCAACGATCGCGGCTGAAGCCGCTCCTACAGGGTTCCGTCGGCTGGCGAACACGCCGGGGCGTACGCTTTGGCCATGCCCGGCGAATCCCTCACCACCCGCCCGCTCACCCGCGACGACTGGCCGGCCATCGAGGCGCTGTTCGGCGCGAACGGTGCCTGCGGTGGATGCTGGTGCATGTGGTGGCGCGTGCCGATGGGCGGCAAGGCCTGGGACGCGGCCAAGGGGGCGCCCAACCGGGTCGCGTTCCGCGAGCTCGTCGAATCGGGCCGCGCCAGCGGCGTGCTGGCCTTCGACGGCGAGCGCGCGGTCGGCTGGTGCGCGGTCGGCCCTCGCGCGGACTTCCCGCGCCTCGATCGCAGCAAGGCCCTGGCCCGCGCCTGGTCGGCGGACACCTGGTCGATCAACTGCCTGTACGTCCCGGCCCGCGAACGCGGCCGCGGCGTCGCCACGGCGCTGGTTGAAGCGGCGGTCGCGCTGGCATCGGAGCGCGGCGCCCGCGAGATCGAGGCCTATCCGCACGTGGTGGCACCCGGCAGCCGGCAAGCCGGCGCCTTCGTCTGGACGGGCGTGCCCGCCCTGTACGAGCGGCTGGGGTTCGTGGCGCCCCGACCGGCGCCACGGGGCCGCGTGCTTTACCTGCTGCGTCCGGACAAGGCGTTCTGAACGCCGTGTTCGGCGGGTTTGCGGCAGTGCAGCACGCGGTCGCATAATCGACGGGTTCCGGTCCCCGCGACCGACCCGCTATCCAGGAGTCCGCCATGAGCGACGTCGTCATCGTCGGTGCCAAGCGCACCGCCATCGGTTCCTTCCTCGGCCAGTTCACCGGCGTCGCCACCCCGGTGCTGGGCACCGCCGCGATCACCGGCGCGCTCGAGCACGCAGGCGTCGCCCCCGACCAGGTGGATGAAGTGATCATGGGTTGCGTGCTGCCGGCCGGCCTGGGCCAGGCGCCCGCCCGCCAGGCCGCGCTGGGTGCCGGCCTGCCCGATTCGACCGCCTGCACCACCATCAACAAGGTCTGCGGCTCGGGCATGAAGGCGATCATGCTGGCCCACGACGCCATCAAGGCCGGTTCGTCCACCGTGGTGGTGGCCGGCGGCATGGAGTCGATGACCAACGCCCCGCACCTGCTCAACGGCTCGCGCACCGGCGTGCGCTACGGCAGTGCCGAGTTCCTGGACCACATGGCGTTCGACGGCCTGACCAACCCCTACGACGGCAAGGCCATGGGCGTCTTCGGCGACATGGCGTGCGACAGCTACCAGTTCGACCGCGCCGCGCTGGACGCCTTCTCCGAGGAGAGCGTCAACCGGGCCAAGAAGGCGGTGGCCGACGGCACGTTCGCCGACGAGATCGTCCCGGTGACGGTCAAGACCCGCAAGGGGGAGGTCGTGGTGGACACCGACGAGGAGCCGGGCAAGATCGACACGGCGAAGATCCCCGGCCTGCGGGCGGCCTTCGGCAAGGAGGGCGTACTGACCGCCGCCTCGTCGTCGAAAATTTCCGATGGCGCCGCCGCCACCGTGCTGATGAGCGCCGATGAGGCGGCCAAGCGCGGCCTCAAGCCGCTGGCCCGCATCGTTGCCCACGCCGGTCACGCGCAGGCACCGGAGTGGTTCACCACCGCGCCGGTCAAGGCACTGTCCAACGTGCTGGACAAGGCCGGCTGGACGGTGGAGGACGTGGACCTGTTCGAGATCAACGAGGCGTTTGCCTGCGTGGCCATGGCCCCGATCAAGGACCTGGGCATCCCCCACGACAAGGTCAACGTGCACGGCGGCGCTGTGGCCCTGGGCCACCCCATCGGCGCCAGCGGCGCGCGGCTGGTCGTGACCCTGCTCAACGCGCTGGCCAAGCGCGGTGGCAAGCGCGGCGTGGCCACCCTGTGCATCGGCGGTGGCGAGGCGACGGCCGTGGCTGTGGAGCTGCTGTAAGACCCGCCGCTAAACGCCTGAGCGGGTTAACGATCAACTAACAAAAAAACCACGCTTCCCCGCTTGACAGCCGTTTGGGGCTTGTCATCATGTTACCGGCGCGCAACTGCGCGTTGCCAAACTTTTACGACGAGGAAACTGCATCATGTCCATCAACAAGACCCTGCTTGCCCTGGCCATGGGCTTCGCCCTGGCTGCCTGCTCGAACGCTGACCGCGCCCAGGACTCGGCCGCCGAGGCCGCTGACGCCGCTGCTGAGGCCCAGGCCGACGCCGCTGTTGCCGGCACCGATTCGGCCCAGTCGGCTGCTGACGCCGCCGCTGCTGCTGCCGACGCTGCTGCCACCGCCGCTGCCGACGCTTCGACCGGCGACATGGAAGACAACGCCGACGCCGCCGACGCGGCTGCCGACGCTGCCGACGCCGCCGACCAGGCTGCGCAGGCTGCCGAGAATTCGGCTGACTCGGTCGGTGCCGACACCGATTCCGACATGGACCCGGACGCCACCAACTAATCGTTGGCTGCAACCGGTTTCGAAAGTGCCGCCCTTCGGGGCGGCATTTTTTTTGGCTGTCCTCGGGGGTTCGGTGGCGGACACGTCACCGCCCGTACCGCGCCCGGTCCGGTTGGAGTCTGTGCACCTAAACCGCACCCAAGGGCCTTCACATCCTGTTTCCGCCAGCAAACCGATAGTGCGCTCCGCCGGCAGCGTTCCGGCACAACGCTTTCACTGCCGACACAAAGGAGCATCCCAATGAACAACAAGCTTACTGTCCTGCTGGCCGCCAGCGCGTTTGCCCTGGCCGCCTGCAATTCGCCGACCGCCGAGCAGGAGGCCGACGAAGCCGCTGTGCAGGCTGAGGTGGCTGCCGACGCCGCCGGTGACGCCGCCGCTTCGGCAGGCGAGGCCGCCGTTGCCGGCACCGCCGCTGCCGCCGGTTCGGCCGCCGCTGCGGTCGACGCCGCCGCCGACCCGGTCCAGCAGGCGTACGAGGAAGGCAAGGCCAACGCCGCCGGCGCGATCGCCGACGGTGCCGCCAACGTCTCCACCGAGATGCAGGAAGAGCAGGCCGAAGCCGAGGCCGAGGCCAACGCCGAGGTCCAGGACTGATCCCGCGATCGTCCCGATGTAGCTACCAGGAGAACCCGCTTCGGCGGGTTCTTTTTTTTGACCCGCGGTCGATTTTTTGACCCGCGGTCGCGCCGCGAGGGGTGCGACACAGGCGCAAGCGGCGGGCCGGTCGCGCGCCCGGTATCCTGTCCCGCTCCCACCACGCCCGGCCGACGCATGCCCGCACTGAGCTCCGCACTCGACCCCCGCGCCCAGGATTTCCAGGACAACGTCGCGTACCACCGTGCGCTTGTCGACGAGCTGGACGCCCGCCTCGCGCGCGCGGCCCAGGGCGGCGGCGACAAGGCCCGTACCAAGCACACCGAGCGCGGCAAGCTGCTGGCCCGGGACCGCATCACCGCCCTGCTCGACCCGGGCTCGCCGTTCCTTGAGATCGCGCCGCTGGCGGCCGAGGGCATGTACGACGATGCGGCGCCCGCCGCCGGCATGGTCTGCGGCATCGGCCGGGTGATGGGCCAGGAGGTCGTGGTGGTCGCCAACGACGCCACGGTCAAGGGCGGTACCTACTTCCCGATGACGGTCAAGAAGCACCTGCGGGCGCAGGAAGTGGCGCGCGAGAACCGCCTGCCCTGCGTCTATCTCGTCGACTCGGGTGGCGCGTTCCTGCCGCTGCAGGACGAGGTGTTTCCCGACAAAGAGCATTTCGGGCGGATCTTCTACAACCAGGCGCGGATGTCCGCCGAGAACGTGCCGCAGGTCGCGGTGGTGATGGGCAGCTGCACGGCTGGCGGCGCCTACGTGCCGGCGATGTGCGACGAATCGGTGATCGTCAAGGAGCAGGGGACGATCTTCCTGGGGGGCCCGCCGCTGGTGAAGGCCGCCACCGGCGAAGTCGTCGATGCCGAGACCCTGGGCGGCGCCGACGTGCACACCTCGATTTCCGGCGTGGCCGACCACTTCGCCGAAGACGACCGCCATGCGCTGCAGATCGCGCGCGACATCGTCGGCACGTTCAACCGGCGCAAGGCGCTCCCCGTCGCCGTGCAACCGGTGCGCGAGCCCCTGTTCGCCGCCGAGGAGCTGTACGGCATCGTCCCGAAGGACACCCGACGCCCGTTCGACATCCGCGAGGTCATCGCCCGCATCGTCGACGGCAGCGAGTTCCAGGAGTTCAAGGCGCGCTACG
>CBIHLN010000080.1:0-12030 GCA_966210725.1 uncultured Lysobacter sp.
AGACCAGCCATGTCTGGGACGGCGACCTCACCGAGTACAACAAGCCGCTGCCGCGATGGTGGATCAACCTGTTCTACCTGACGATCGTGTTCGGGATCGGCTACCTGGTGTGGTACCCGGGGATGGGCGCGTTCGCCGGGTACGGCGGCTGGACCTCGCAGGCCGAGCACGGCCTGGAGAAAGCGCGGCAGGACGCGCGACTGGAGGAGACCTTCGCGATGTACCGCGACGTGCCGGTGCCGGCGCTGGCCGCCGACCCGTCGGCGCGTGCGCTGGGGCGCGGCATCTTCGCCAACACCTGCGCGACCTGCCACGGCTCCTCGGCCCAGGGCGCCATCGGCTACCCCAACCTGGCCGACGACATCTGGCACTGGGGCGGTGACCCCGACCAGGTGCTGGCCACCGTACTGGACGGCCGCGAGGGCGTGATGCCGCCCTGGGGCACGGTGCTGCGCGGGATGGGCGGCGAGCAGGCCATCGACCAGACCGCGCGCTACGTGCTGGCGCTGGCCAGCCCGAACCCCGAGGCCCTGCGCGACTTCGACGCGGTGCGCGGCAAGAAGTATTTCGACGGCGTGTGCGTCGCCTGCCACGGCGCCGACGGCACGGGCAATGCGTCGCTCGGCGCGCCCGACCTCACCGACGACTACTGGCTGTACGGCAGGTCGATGGCGAGCCTGCGCGACACCATCGGCAACGGGCGCCACGGCGTGATGCCGGCCCACCGTGGACGGCTGGGCGAGACACGCGCGCGGCTGGTCGCGGCGTACGTGTGGTCACTGTCCAACACGCCGGCGGCGGGCGCGGGGGGCACCGCGGAATGAGCGCGCCGGGTACCCGTATCGGGATCGATATCCCGCCGCGCCCGCTCGCGCAACGGCTGGGCGCGATCCTGTGGCCGAGCTTTTTTGCCGCCGGGGTCTCGACAATGGTGTTCTTCGCCTTCGTCGACCCGCTGCAGCTGCGCGACATGACGGCGCCCGGCTGGGCGGTGACCCGCGAACTCGGGTACACGGTCGGCTTTTTCATGTTCTGGGCGGCCACGGCCGCTTCCAGCCTGTTCACCTGGTGGTTGCTGCGCCCGGCCAGCCGGTTCAACCGGGCGTTGCCCCCGGAGGCGTGACGCGTGAACCGCCGCATCTCCCTGTCGGTCGTCGAGGGTGGCGACACCGGTGCCTACGTCAGCGAACGCAAGGTCTACCCGCGCGGCGTGCACGGACCGCTGGACCGCCTGCGCCGGCTGGCGGTGGTGTGCCTGCTGGGCATGTTCTACGTCTTCCCGTGGCTGCGCTGGGACGGGCGGCAGGCGGTGCTGTTCGACCTGCCGGCGCGCAAGTTCCACGTCTTCGGGCTGACCTTCTGGCCGCAGGACTTCCTGTTCCTGGCGCTGCTGCTGATCATCGCGGCGCTGGCGCTGTTCTTCTTCACCGCGCTGGCCGGCCGGTTGTGGTGCGGCTACGCGTGCCCGCAGACGGTATGGACCGAGGTGTTCCTGTGGATGGAGCGCTGGACGGAGGGCGACCGCCACAAGCGCATGAAGCTGGACGCGGCGCCATGGTCAGGCGGGAAGCTCGCGCGCAAGGGCGCCAAGCACGCGCTGTGGCTGCTGTTCGCACTGTGGACCGGCTTCTCCTTCGTCGGCTTCTTCACCCCCATCACGGCGCTGGGCGCGCGCGCCGTGTCCTTCCAGTGGGGCGGCTGGGAGACGTTCTGGGTGCTGTTCTATGCCCTGGCGACGTGGGGCAACGCCGGCTTCCTGCGCGAGCAGGTGTGCAAGTACATGTGCCCGTACGCGCGCTTCCAGAGCGCCATGTTCGACCGCAACACGCTGCTGATCGCCTACGACCCGATGCGCGGCGAGCCGCGCGGCCCACGCAAGCGAGGATTGCCCAGCGTGCTGCGGCGCGCGCGTGGCCTGCTGGACACGCTCACCGCCTATGACCTGGTGTTCCGCGCGGCGCGCCACCCCACCGCCGCCGACAACCGCGCGCAGGCGCGCGGCACCATCACGTTCGACGGTGACGCCGGGCCGGTCGCCCCGCTCCCGAGGTTCGCACCCGACGAACTGGGCGACTGCATCGACTGCACGATCTGCGTGCAGGTGTGCCCCACCGGCATCGATATCCGCAACGGCCTGCAATACGAGTGCATCGCCTGCGGTGCCTGCATCGACGCCTGCAACGACGTCATGGACAAGGTGGGCTACCCGCGGGGATTGATCCGCTACACCACGCAGAACGCCATCGACGGCAAGCCGACGCGGGTGCTGCGTCCGCGCCTCGTGTTCTACGGCGTGGTGCTGTCGGCGCTGGTCGGTGCATGGGGCTGGGGCGTCACGCACCGGCAGCCGTTGCTGGCCGAGGTACTTCGCGACCGCAACGCGCTGTACCGCGAAACCGCCGGTGGCATCGAGAACGGCTACACGCTCAAGCTGGTCAACAAGACCGACGCGGACGCGGTCTACCACGTGAGCCTCGAAGACGCGGCAACGGGCCTGGTGCTGCAGCCGGTCGACCCGGTGACGGTGCGGGCCCAGCAGGTCGCCGAACGGCCGCTGGTCATCGAAGGCCCGGCCGGTGCCCGCGGGCTGCACGACCTCCGGATCGTGGTGCAGTCGCCGGACGGCGGGGCGCGCGCCGACGTCGCGACCACCTGGTTCGGACCGCTGCAATGAGCACCCTCCTTTCCCATTGGCGCAACCCGGTCATCTGGCTGGTCATCGGGCTGCCGCTGCTCGCCGTGGTCGCAGGTGCCGGGCTGATCGTGGTGGCGGTGCGCAGCGGCGGCAGCGATGCGGTGCCCGAACATGTGCGCCGCACCGCGCAGGTGCAGGACGCCGATGTCGGCCCCGACGCCCACGCCGCGCGGCTGCAGCTGCGCGCGGTGGTGCGCCTGGACCCCGACTCCGGGCGGCTCGAGGTCATTCCCGCGGCAGGCGATTTCGGTGCCGCCGATGCGCTGGTGCTGACGCTGGTGCACCCGGCGGCGCACGCGGCCGACGTGCGCCTGCCCCTGGCCCGCACGCCGACCGGCTGGCGGTCGGACGCGTTCGATCCGGATACGGTGTCGGGTGCATCGTGGAACCTGGTGCTGCAGGACGCCGGCGGCCGCTGGCGCCTGCAGGGCCGGCTCGACCGGGGCACGTTGGCCGCCCTGGTACAGCCCGCGTTGCGGGGGTCAGGACCGGAATGAACGCCCTTGCGCCCGGGGCGACATCGCCCGCGGCCTTCGCGCCGCCGGCGCTTGCACGCGAGGCGGCCTGCCACCACTGCGGCGAACCGCTGCAGGACACGGGGACACCCTTCTGCTGTGAGGGGTGCGCGGCCGCGGCCGCGTGGATCGCCGAGGCCGGCCTGGAGGACTACTACCGGCTGCGTGACGCACCGGCTGGCCCGGTGGCGCCGGACGTGGATGACAGCCACTTCGCCCTGTGGGACCGCGACGAGATCCGTGCCGAACACGTGGTGACCCGGGAAGGCAAGGACGAGACGACGCTGCTCACCGACGGCATGCGCTGCGCCGCGTGCGCGTGGCTGATCGACCGCGCCCTGCACCGCGAACCCGGCGTCCAGGCCGTGACCGCCAACGCGGTGACCGGTCGCGTGCGCGTGGCGTGGGACCCGGCGACGACGCGGCTGTCGACGCTGGTGCGGCGCCTGGCGGCGCTGGGCTACACGCCGTCGCTGGCCACGGGCGCGGCGCGCGAAGCCCTGCAGCGCCGCATGCGCAACCGCGACCTGCTGCGGCTGGGCATAGCCGGGCTCGGTGCGATGCAGGCGATGATGCTCGCCGAGGCGCTGTACCTGGATGTCAACGCATCCATGCCGCTGGCCACGCGCGACTTCTTCCGCTGGATCACCCTGCTGGTGTCCACCCCGGTGGTGTTCTACGCCGGCTGGCCGTTCCTGCACGGCGCCTGGCGCGAACTGCGACTGCAACGCCTGGGCATGGACACGCTGGTGGCGGGGTCCACCCTGC
Organism: uncultured Lysobacter sp.; assembly: GCA_966210725.1. Classification (GTDB taxonomy): domain Bacteria; phylum Pseudomonadota; class Gammaproteobacteria; order Xanthomonadales; family Xanthomonadaceae; genus Lysobacter_C. The sequence goes on from CBIHLN010000080.1 coordinate 3,979, forward strand.
TGGCGTGGGGCGCCAGCGTGGTGGAGACCCTGCGCGGCGGTCCGCACGTCTGGTACGACGCGGCCGTCATGTTCGTGTTCCTGCTGCTGGGCGCGCGGATGCTGGAGCAGCGCGCGCGCCGCGTTGCCCGTGCGCAGGTCGACACCCTCGCCCGCGCCCGCCCGGCCTTCGCCCTGCGCGAACGCCCGGACGGCACCTGCGAACGTGTGCCCACGCCGTCGCTCGGGACCGGCGACATCCTGCGCGTGGCCGTGGGCACGGTGGTGCCCGCCGACGGCGTGCTGCTGGAGGCCGCACTGGTGGAGGAGTCGCTGCTGACGGGTGAGCCCGCGCCCGTTGCGCGCGACACCGGCGACACGGTGTACGCCGGCAGCTCGGCACGCCACCAGCCGGTGCGGATGCGCGTCACCGGCACCGGCAGCGCGACGCGCCTGTCGGAGCTGGCGAGGCTGGTGGAGCGTGCACAGGCCCTGCGCCCTGCGCTGGGCGAGGTCGGGGAACGCATCGCACACCGCTTTGTCACCGCGCTGCTGCTGGTGGCCGTGGCCGTCTACCTGGGCTGGCACGCATACGCACCCGGGCTGGCGCTGGAGGTAACGCTCGCCCTGCTGGTCATCAGTTGCCCGTGCGCCCTCGCGCTGGCGGTGCCCGCTGCCCTGGCCACGGCGCAGGGGCACCTGTCGCGGCTGGGCGTGCTCACGCTCACCGACCGCGCCCTGGACCGTCTGGCACGGGTCACCGACGTGGTGCTGGACAAGACCGGCACGCTCACGGTCGGACGTCCGGCCATCGTGCGCACGGACGTGTCGCCAGAGTTGACGCCCGCGTACGCGCTGGCACTGGCCGCCTCACTGGAGCACGCCAGCGGCCATCCACTGGCGGACGCGTTTCCCGCGCCACGGCCGGGCTGGGAGGCGCGCGATCTGCGCCGCGTGCCCGGCGAGGGCGTGGCCGGCACCGTGGACGGCCGGCGCCTGCGCATCGGCCAGGCACCCTTCGCCACCGGGGGCGCGGACGACGGTGCGATCTGGCTGGGGGACGGCGCGCGGTGGCTGGCGCGGTTCGAGGTGCGCGATGCCGACCGCCCCGATGCACGTGCCGCGGTGGACGCCTTCAGGCGGCTCGGGCTGGATGTGCACCTCGCCAGCGGCGACGCGACCGATGCGGTCGCCGCGCTGGCGCGCCGCCTCGGGATCGCCGCGTCCGCCGCCCGCCTGGGACCGGACGACAAGCTGGCGCTCGTGCGCGGCCTGCAGGACGCGGGCCGCGTGGTCCTGATGGTCGGCGACGGACTCAACGATGCGCCGGTGCTGGCCGGCGCGGACGTGTCCATCGCCATGGGCCGCGGAGCGCCACTGGCCCAGCGCGCGGCGGACCTGGTGCTGCAGGGCGACACGATCGGCCGCATCGCCCCGGCCATCCAGGTGGCGCGCCGGACCCGCGCGGTCATGCGCCAGAACCTGGCGTGGGCGGCGGCGTACAACCTGATGGCCATCCCGCTGGCCGCCGCTGGCCTGGTGACGCCGTGGCTGGCGGCGCTGGGCATGGCGGCCTCCTCGCTGCTGGTCGTCGGCAACGCCCTGCGGCTCACGCGGCCGGGGCGCGGGCCGGAGGTGGCGGCGTGAGCAGCCTGCTGATGCTGGTACCGATCAGCCTGCTGCTGCTGGGCGTGGCGGTGTGGGCATTCGCGTGGGCCGTGCGCCACGGGCAGTTCGACGACCTCGACACGCCGGCGCTGGACGTCCTGTGCGACGACCCGGGCGAGCCGCTGCGCTCGCCCCGGCCGCAGGGGGACGGCAATGCCGGTTGACTGGCTCACACTCACGGCCGCCGCCGCGGCCGGCCTGCTCGGCGGCCTGCATTGCGTCGCGATGTGCGGCGGCCTGGCCACCGGCCTGTCGAGCCTGGGTGGTGGCGGGCTGGCGGCGGCGCTGCAGGCGAACCTCGGCCGCGTCGGCGGCTACGCGCTGGCCGGCGCGATCGCGGGGGGCGTGGGCCACGGCCTTGTCGACATCGCCCGCCTCGACGGCCTGGCGCCGGTGCTGCGCGGGCTGCTCGGCGTGTGGATGGTGCTGGTGGGCTGGGCACTCTGGGCGCGGCGGCCGGTAAGACCGCTCGGCGTGCGCCCGGCGGTCGCGGTGTGGGCGCGGCTGGGGCCGTTGCAGCAACGGCTGGTTCCCGCAGACCGGGCCTGGAAACGGGTCGGTCTCGGGGCGCTCTGGGGCTGGCTGCCGTGCGGCCTGAGCGGGACCCTGCTGGTCGCCGCGTGGCTGCAGGCCGATGCGCGCAATGGCGCGCTGACGATGGCGGCGTTCGGGCTCGGCACGCTGCCGTTGATGGTGCCGCTGGCCTGGACCGGGTCGCGCCTGCTGCAGGGCGCGCACGCGGGGGCGGCGCAGCGATGGGGCGGCGTGGGCATCATGGGGATGGGCCTGCTGACGATGGCCGCCCCATGGCTGGTGGCGCTGCCGCGGGTCGGCCCGGTGCTGCATGCGCTGGGCTGCGCGCCGCCGGGATGAACCTCAGGCGCCGCGCCCGCGCCGTGGCGTGCGCGCCTCGTCCGCACCGTGGGCCATCCGCGCCAGCCGCGCGGGATCGCACACCTCGACCTGCCGCCCGGTCACGTCGATCACGCCGTCGTCCTGCAGCCGTGTGAACCCGCGGCTGACGGTTTCCAGCGCCAGCCCGAGGTAACGCGCGATGTCCTCGCGGCTCATCGGCAGGCGGAAGCGCGTGGCCGAGTGGCCTGCGGTGCGAAGCCGCTCCCCCAGGCCGTGCAGGAACAGCGCCACCCGCTCGTTGGCCTGACGGCGCACCAGCACGCCCAGATGGTCCTGGTCGCGGTCCACGCCCTGCCCGATCACGCGCATCAGCTGCTGCTGCAACGACGGCAACTGGGCAGCAACCGTCGTGAGCTGGTCGAACGGGATCTCGCACACTTCCGCATCGCCCAGCGCGATCGCCTCGCAGCGGTGCACGCCCGTGCCCATCGCATCCAGGCCGATCACCTCGCCCGGCAGGTGGAAGCCGAGCACCTGCTCCTCGCCCGACTCGTCCAGGACGGTGGTCTTGAACGCGCCATCGCGGGCGACGAACACGCCCGTAAGCGGTGCACCGGGCCAGAACAGGCGCTCGCCCCGCGCGATGCGCCGGTTGCGCTGGACGATCCGCTCCAGGCGTTCCAGTTCCTGCGCACTGACACCCGCGGGAACGCACAGCTGCTGGAGCGAACACCGCGCGCAGCTGCGCCGGAGACGTGCAAGGTCGAGCGGATCGGGAGCGGACATGGCGACCATGGTGCCATGCGCGCGCCGGCCACCCTCGGCATGCGCGCCCGGGCCCGATCTGGCCGCCCCCGGGGCCCGGGCCCCATACTGGTCGACCCTTCCGCATCACAAGGCGTGCTGCATGCCGGGCACCCGCCGCAACCGCGGCCCACTCGCCGCTCCCATTGCCGCGTCCATCGCCATGGCGTCCGCCCTTGCCGGGCCGGCCGTGGCCGGCGGCGTGTCCAGCCAGGACGTGGTGCGGCTGGCCAACATGAGCCTGGAAGAGCTGCTGCAGACCGAGGTCACCAGCCTGGCCGGCACCAGCGCATCGCAGTTCACCACGGCCGCGGCGATGACGGTGCTCACCGGCGACGACATCCGCCGCTCCGGCCACCGCACCCTGCCCGAGGCCCTGCGCATGGTGCCGGGGATGTTCGTGGCGCGGGTCAATGCCAGCAGCTGGACGGTGGGGTCGCGCGGCCTGACCGGGTCCTCGCTCACGGCCAACCGGTACCTGGTGCTGATCGACGGCCGCCTGGTGTACGACCCGCTGATCTCGGCCACCTTCTGGGACGCGGTCGACATCCCGCTGGCCGACGTGGACCGCATCGAGGTGATCCGCGGCCCCGGTGCCACGCTGTGGGGCGTCAACGCCATGAACGGCGTCGTCAACGTCATCACCCGGGACGCGCGCACCACCCTGGGCACGCTGGTGCAGGCCGGCGCGGGGACCCACGGCGAACAGCGTGCCCTGCTCCGCCACGGGGTCAGCACCGGGGACGACGCCGCGGTGCGGATGTGGGCGAGTTATGCCGCGTACGACGAGTTCCGGAACGCCGCCGGTGCCGGCATCAACGACGCCTGGTCCACGGTGCGCGCGGGCGTGCGCTGGGACGGCCGGGTCGACGACACGACGGACGCGTCGATCCAGGCGGCGGCGTACCGCCACCCCACGGCCGACTTCACGGTGCGCGTCCCCGTACCGGACCAGCACAACACCTTCGAGGTCGTCAGCGGACAGGACACGGTCAACGGCGCGCACCTGATGGCCCGTATCGGCGCGGCCCCGTCGGCCGAGGCCGGCTGGTCGCTGCTGGCCTACGCGGACCAGTCCGAGCGCCGCAACCTGCGCTTCGGCGTGGAACGGGTCAACACCAACATCGAATACCGCCACTGGCGCCCCTGGGGCGCGCGGCAGCAGGTGATCTGGGGCGCCAGCTGGAACTGGACGAGCGACGACACCACCCCCGGGGCCTCGCTGCTGTTCGATCCGCGATCGCGGTCGTGGTCGACGCTCAACGTGTTCGCCCAGAACACGTCCGAGCTGGTCGAGGACACGTTGTTCCTGATGGTCGGCAGCAAGGTGACCGACCACGCGTTCGTCGGCGTGGAAGTCCAGCCCAGCGTGCGTGCCTGGTGGACGCCGTCCGCCGACCAGACGGTGTGGGCGGCGGTCTCGCGCCCGGTGCGCGTGCCGTCGCGCTTCGAGGAGGACGGCCTGCTGCTGTTCTCCTACGCCGACGCCGGCCTGCTGACCACCGGCCAGGCCAATGGCGTCATCGTGCCGCTGGGGCTCGCCGGCAACGATGCGCTGCCGGCCGAGGAGCTGCTCGCCTACGAGCTGGGCCACCGCATCCAGCTGTCGCCGCGGGTTGCCCTGGACACCACCGTCTTCTACAACGACTTCCGCCAGCTGGTGGGCGTACCGGCCACCATCGTCGGCACCTTTTCCGACCAGGCACGCGGCGCGACCTGGGGCGGCGACCTCAGCATCTCGGCGCGCTGGACCGAGCGCTGGCGCATGGAGGCGTCCTACAGCCGCCTGCAAACCGACATCACGGGCCCGGTGCTGGCGTTCGACGAGACCGGCACCCCCGGGCAGCAGGCGCAGCTGCGGTCGTACCTGGATGTGGCCGACACCGTGGAGTTCAACGCCGCGGCCTACTACGTCGACGAGGTGCCGTTCCTGGGCGTCGACGACTACACGCGGCTGGACCTGGGCCTGACCTGGCGCCCGTGGCCGACCACCTCCATCGCGGTGTGGGGCCAGAACCTGCTGGAGTCGCGGCATTCCGAAGCCTCCGGCGCGCAGGTGCCGCGTGGCGTGTTCGCCCAGGTCACGGTGGGCCTGGAATGACCGGCCTGCAGGGCGCGACTGCCCGCCGCCTGCGCCTGGGTGCCGCGTCGCTGCTGCTGGGCCTGGCGGTGGTCGGCGGCGCGAATGCGCAACCGGCACCGGACGCCGAGGTCCAGCTGGAGGCGGCGTTCCTGGTCAATTTCGTGCGCTTCACGCAGTGGCCGCCGCCGTCCGCGTCCGATGCGCCCTATGTGCTGACGGTGCTGGGCGACAGCGACGTGGTGGACGCGGTGCGCGAGGTCGTCAATGCCGCCGGCGAGATCCAGGGCCGCCGCATCCGCGTGCAGCGGGTGTCGAGCCTGCGCCAGGGCAACGCCGCCGCCGAGCTGCGCCGCAGCCACGTGGTGTTCGTGCACCGCTCCACGCCGATCAAGCCGCAGCAGGCACTCGCCCAGGTCGATGGCGCCAGCGTGCTCACCGTGGGTGAAGGCCATGACTTCACCCGCCTCGGCGGCATGCTCGGGCTGGCGCGATCGGGACGGAAGATGGAGTTCACCGCCAACGTCGCGGCGATCCAGGCCAGTGGCCTGACGGTCAGCGCAAAGGTGTTGAAGTTGGCCCGGCGGCCGGGGGGCCGCCCATGACGCACGCGCCCGTACGCGACGCCTCCCTCGCCGACCGCATCACGCTGCTGGTGCTGCTGACCAGCGCGTCGGTGATCCTGCTGGTGTCGGCCGCGCTGGCCGCGTCCAACCACGTGCAGGTCCGCGACACGACGTACCAGTCGCTGCGCACGCAGGCGAGCCTGGCCGCCATCAACGCGGCCGCGCCGCTGGCGTTCGATGATGTCGCCACCGCGCGCGAGGTCGTGGAGGGCTTCAGCGCCTTGCCCGATGTGTCCTCGGCCACGCTGTTCGACAACGCCGGCGCCGTCTTCACCCGCTACGCCCGGGAGGGTTTCGTCGAGCGCATGCCGCTGGACACGCGCACCGGTGAACACCGGGCGCTGGGGGTGTACGTGGTCAGCCTGCCGGTGGGCGAGCGCCAGGACCAGCTGGGCACGCTGCAGGTCGTGTACGACCTCGCCGGCCTGCGCCAGTTGCTGCTGCGCAACCTGCTGTGGGCCGCGGGGACGTGCGTGGTCGCACTGCTGTTGAGCGCCTTGGCGGCCCGCAACGGCGCACGGCTGCTGGTGCGGCGCCTGGAGGTGCTGGACCAGACCGCGCGCGAGGTGTCGCAGACCCGCGACTACTCGCTGCGCGCCCAGGTCAAGGGCAACGACGAGGTGGCCCGCTTCACCGAGACGTTCAACGAGATGCTCGGCGAGATCCAGCGGCAGGACCGCGACCTGCGCGAATCCCGGCAGCAGGCGCTGACCGCCAGCCGGTTGAAGGACGAGTTCCTCGCCACCGTCTCGCACGAGTTGCGCACGCCGATGACGCCGATCACGGGCTGGGCGCAGGTGCTGCAACGCATCGCGCCGGACAACCCGCAGGTCACCGATGCCGCGCGCGTGATCGAACGCAGTGCCGCGGCCATGACCCGCATCATCGACGACCTGCTGGACATGAGCCGCATCATCTCCGGCAAGGTCCGGCTCCACCCCGAGGACGTGGTGCTGGACACCGTGGTACGCGACGCGATCGCCGCCGTGCAGGTGGCCGCCGACGCCAAGCGGATCATCGTCTCCAATGCGGTGCCCGGCCAACTCACCCTGCACGCCGATCCGCACCGCCTGCAGCAGGTGCTGTGGAACCTGCTGTCGAATGCGGTGAAGTTCACCCCGGCCGGCGGGGTCATCCGCATCGAAGCCGTGGCCGACGCCGATCACGCGGAGCTGCGCGTGTCCGACACCGGCCCGGGCATCGCCCCGGATTTCCTGCCCTACGTGTTCGACCGCTTCCGCCAGGCCGACAGCAGCGTCACGCGGCCGCATGGTGGCCTCGGCCTGGGCCTGGCGATCGTGCGTCAGCTGGTCGAACTGCATGGTGGCGAGATCCACGCGCAGAGCGCCGGCCTGGGCCATGGCGCCTGTTTCACGATCACGCTGCCCCGGCACGTCGACGCGGCAGGCGATGCCACCGCCTCGCCCCGGTCCAGCGTGCTGCCGGAAGAACCGCTCGGCATCGCCGATGTCCCGCTCACTGACGTGCGCGTGCTGTCGGTGGAGGACAACGACGACGCGCGCGAGTACCTGCGCCATGTCTTTGCCAGCCACGGCGCTGAAGTGGTCAGCGCGGCCAGCGCGGATGAGGCGCTCGCGGCACTGGAGCGCGTCCGCCCGGACGTGCTGGTCAGCGACATCGGCATGCCCGGGCGCGACGGCTATTGGCTGATGCGGCAGGTCCGGTCCCATGCCGACCCCGCTGTCCGTGCGCTGCCGGCCATTGCACTGACCGCCTTCGCGGCCGACGCCGACCGGCAGAACGCCCTGGACGCCGGCTACGACGGGCATGTCGCCAAGCCCGCCACCCACGATGCCCTCGTGGCGGCGGTCAAGGAGGTGTTCGAGGCGTCGGCGGCCCGCGCCGCGGGTACCGACGCGCCGCCCTTGCACTGACGCACCCGCGCCATCGCAAGCGCTATTGGAAAACCCGGGACCCATGGCTATACTGCGCGCCCCGAATCACCGGGCGGTTAGCTCAGCGGTAGAGCATTGCCTTCACACGGCAAGGGTCGCAGGTTCGATCCCTGCACCGCCCACCA